>JBGCFR010000003.1:0-57196 GCA_045107045.1 Crocinitomicaceae bacterium | reverse complement strand
CCATCCCATCCGTCTAAACGTGTATCTGGACTTAGTTGAACCATGCCAAAAGGTAATGTAGCTCCAGGGTAAGTGTGCCCATGACCACCCGTTCCAATAAAAGGGTTGACTAATTCGTAAGCTGATTTTTGAAGTTTCTGTTTTTCACAACTCCAAAGAAGACTAGTAACCAATATAATCCATAAATAATTACATTTTTTAAGCATACGGTTTTTGTATTTCATTCCAAACTAAAGAACTTGCGCCTAGAATGGCAGCCTGATTATCTTTTAATTCAGATACGATAATATTAACTTTTCCTTTATAAATCTTTAATAGAAATTTTTCAAAATATCTATTCAATGGTTTTAATAAAAGTTCTCCCGAATTGGCTAATCCTCCAAATAAAATGATCGCTTTTGGACTTGTAATCGGAACAGCATTTGCTAATCCAAATGCTAATTTTTCAGCGGTGTAATCAAATACCTTTAAGGCTAATCCATCACCTGTACTTGCAGCATTTGCAATCGCTTCAGAATTAATGTTTTCACCTAACTGGTTTAATGTTGAATCAGAAGAATTATTCTTAAGCATTTCTAAAGCAGTATTTACTATGCCAGTGGCTGAGGCATATGTTTCTAAACATCCCTTTCTCTTGCAGCCACATAACCTTCCATTTGGGTCAATGATAACATGTCCCAACTCACCAGCAAAACCATCATGACCATATATTAATTCCCCATTCGAAACAAATCCACTTCCAAGCCCTGTACCTAATGTAACTAATAAAAAGTCATCCATCTGCTGGGCTGCACCATATGTCATTTCACCAATCGCTGCGGCATTAGCATCATTAGTAACAAATGCTGGAACATTAAAATGCAGTTTAAATAAGTCAACCAAATTTACAATGCCTTTCCAGTGAAGATTGGGTGCGTATTCTACAGAACCAGTTAGAAAATTACCATTTGGTGCACCAATCCCAATTCCAGAAAGTTGAAAATTTGAATTTTTAGTTAGTAAATAAGTAATTTCATTAGCAATTGCTGCCACTAACAATTCCGCAGTGTTAAAATGTTTTGTTGATATTTTTCCATCCTCAAGGCAGTTTCCATTTTCATCAATCAGACCAAAAACTGTATTTGTGCCGCCTATATCAATACCAAGCGCAACTTGTGTTATCATTAATTTTCTTTTAAGTCTGTGTTTAATAGTTTAAATGCTTCCATAGTCAGCCGTACACGGTTGTGAGCTAACTCATTCATATTAGTTTCATGATTAGGTTCAAGATTAGTGGCAAAGTAATAGACTTTGTTAGCTATTTCAAGAAATCCAACAAACCATGTATTGTCATGGTTATTATCATTTGACCAACCTGTTTTACCAAAGAGGTTGTACTTATTAGTTTCTTCTCTTGCTAAAATATAGCGCATAGTCATGAATGTTTCTGGTTTGATATTAAGTTTTTGTTGGTTGAAGTGTTGAAGAAAATTGATTTGTTCAAAAGAGTTTATTCTAGATTCCCCTATTAGCCAAAACAAGTCTAGATTAGAAGAGTCAATGACCATTGTGCCATAATTAAACGCTTTAACAAACTTATTCATGGAATCTACACCAATTTGTCGCGCAATCGCTCTATAACATGGCACACATGACATTTGGAGAGCATCTTTTAATTTTAAGTCTTGTTCCCAATTAGGATTCATTTGTGGTTCACCATCCCATGGCAGAATGGAGGAGCTATCCTTTACGATACCCAATTCTAGGGCGATAATTGAATTAGGGATTTTGAAAGTAGAAGCGGGAAGTTGCCCTTTTTTAGCCCAGTCAAAATTGTTTGAGAAATATGTATTTTCTTGCTCATCAAAGATGAGGATACTTCCGATAACTTTTGCTGAGTCAATCAGATTCTGAAATGCTTGCTTATAGATACTATCTGTTAGCATTGGCGAAGCATTTTCAGATCCTAACTCTTCTAATTCTGACGAGCAGCCAATTTGTATTAATGCAATAGTAATTAAATTTAATAAGAATTTCCTTTTCATTTTTTATCGAATTCTAGTTCCATTTTCAACGGGTCTTTCAGTATTTAACAAAGTCACCGCGTTTTTATCTCCCACAGCACCTAAAACTAGACATTCACTCATTATATTTGCGATCTGTTTTGGCGGGAAATTGACCACCGCAACTATTTGTTTGTTGATTAAGTCAGATGGTGTATAAAATGTGGTGATTTGCGCTGAAGACTTTTTAATTCCTAAATCACCAAAATCAATGATGAGTTTGAATGATGGGTTTTTTGCTTCTACAAATACTTCAGCAGATATAATAGTACCTACACGGATGTCAACTTTTTCAAAATCTCTATAATTGATCATAAACAGAATTATCCTGCTTCAATAACTTTGCATTCATTACTTATAAAGTCATTTAAAACTAGTAAGGAGGCTAGCGCTAGCTGAGAATAATTCTGAGAAGAGTTTTTAAAACGTCCGTATTGAGATTGCCAAATTGTTGTAATTAAGTCTTGACTACCTTGATTCGGTTTGACAACATTAGTCAACAACTTATCTACATTTCCTGCTCCAGCATGATAGTTATGGAGTACTAGTAGTCTAAACCATAAACTATACTCCATTGTTTTACTGACATTAATATTAAATTTTTTTAGAATTCGTTTTGCTTCAGGAATACAAGCAGTTCGCAATAAATGAGCAGAGCCATAAGCTGATTTATCAAAATCTTTTCGTTCATCAACATATTTATCAACTCTCAGTCCATGGTTGCGTGCA
The DNA here is from genome assembly GCA_045107045.1 of Crocinitomicaceae bacterium. Classification (GTDB taxonomy): domain Bacteria; phylum Bacteroidota; class Bacteroidia; order Flavobacteriales_D; family Crocinitomicaceae; genus Putridiphycobacter. Next base: position 54,425 of record JBGCFR010000003.1, on the reverse strand, counting down.
ACGCCTTTCATTAACTGAAATGGTCCATATGCACCAACATTAGAATACGCAATTTTCCCCGGACTTTCTATCATTAAAATAGCTTGTGCATACCACGGGTCTGTTTCATTTGTAGAGAAAATGTCTACCGCCTTTGAAATGGATGGATATACATGGTTGAATTGAAAAAAATCACTTTTTCCAGTAGTCATATAAACACGTTCAGTAGAATCTATTCCATACAATTCTCTAAATTTTTGACGTGCATAGTCTTTTTGCACATCATTCATTGCATTCCACTTTGCCAAAGATTCCTTGTGCAATATTTGTCGAGTACTTGCTACATTAATTAAACATGAATCAGGAGACATTCGCATAATAGATTTCCAGAAGTTTGGTTGTGCCAGTTGATGCCAATTTTCTTGATACAAATCAGGTGTTTCAACAAATTTAAAAGAATTAGAGTCCTTAGTGACTTCAATAAATTTTATTATATCTGGAGCGTTTGAAAATGCCAAGGTATTTACAAAAAAAAGAGTGCTTAGAATCAAATATTTCATACAGTAAAAATAATCTTTGTTTGGTTGAATGCTAACTTGTAGCTTTGGTTTTTTTTGACTTCAAATTGTTAGTAACCTAAAGTACATATTATATTACAAATACTGTAAAAAGTAACAAAAAAAACAAGTGAACAAATTTCGTTTTTTTTAAATAGATAATGTTTTTAACATTACAAATTTTAAAACATGTATTAAAAAATATGTCTAAATAACTGAATTAACAAAATATTAGGCTACTTTTGAGACGTTTTAAAAAGAATCAATAAACAAATTATGAAAATTAAAAATTTAATTGTAGCAGCATTGTCTGTAGTTGCTTTAGCATCTTGTGGAGAGGTTGAACCAACATTATGTAGCTGTACTGAGTTAAGTCTTGAAGGATTTAAAGAAGTAGGAATGGATGAGGAGAAAATGAAAGCTTTTGAAGAGAAGAATAAAGCTGAATTAGAAAAGTGTGAATCTTTAGGTGATAAGTTAAATAGTGAAATGCAAGAATTGTCTTCTGAAGAGCAAGAAGCTAAGAGAGAAGAATTCATGACAGATTGCCCGGCTATGAAAGAATTGGAAACACTAATCATGGAGCAAATGCAGAACGCTTACCAAAACTTTGATATGGAAGAAGGAATGGAAGGATTAGAGGGTAGCCTTGAAGGACTTGAAGGAAGTGCTGAAGAAGTACTTGAGGAAGTTGGTGAAGCTTTTGAAGATGTTGGCGGAACGTTAGAAGAGTCTATGGAAGATATATCTGATGCCGTTAAAGAAGCGGTTAAGTAATTTAAAAAGTATTTCAAACTTTGTTAAACGTGTTGATTTTTCAACACGTTTTTTTTATGTTTTATTCTTTAATTTTTCTAATACAACCCTGTCAATTGGAAGTGATAAGTTGCTTGTTTTGTAGTTGTTTATGTCTACCCAATTTAAGTATTGATTTAGAGTATTCATGTTAATTTTACGATTTAAATCGTTCCAATTTAATGGTTTTACAAAGTAGTAAATGCTAATAATTTGGTCATTCGTATTAAAATATGAGGCTTGAAAAAAATCGTTGACATAATACAATTCGCAAACCTCAATTTTAAGCTTAATTTCTTCAAAAAATTCTCGTTTCAAACAATCTACTAGTCCTTCGCCTTTTTCTAGCCCACCGCCAATAAATTTAGTTAAAGTTTGCTCCTCATACTTTTCTGTCGAAATGATAATTTGATTTTTATCATTGATTAACAGGCCGTATACTCTTATATTAAAATTTGTTATTTTACTCATACTTTCATGCAATGCAATCGATTAATTATGCACTTAATTATTATATTTGATGTTCAATTATACAACACAAATTTACATTAAAGAATCAGAATGGCTGTAGATAAAAAAACACTCGAGATAAACAAGAATGATGACAGTATGAGACTTTTGATTTCAGAAATGGAACAAAAACTTGAACAGGTTTACCTTGGTGGTGGTAAAAAAAGAATTGAAAAGCATAAAGCCAAAGGTAAAATGACTGCTAGAGAGAGGATTGACTTTTTAGTGGATGATCCTTCCGAAACAATTGAAATTGGAGCTTTTGTAGGTGATGGAATGTATGAAGAGCACGGTGGTTGCCCATCAGGAGGTGTTGTTATTAAAATTGGATATGTTAAAGGGAAGCAGTGTATTATTGTTGCAAATGATGCTACAGTTAAAGCTGGTGCTTGGTTTCCAATTACAGCAAAAAAGAATCTGAGAGCTCAGGAGATTGCAATGGAAAACCATTTGCCAATTATTTATTTAGTTGATAGTGCAGGTGTGTATTTGCCTTTACAAGATGAGATTTTTCCTGATAAGGAGCATTTTGGTCGTATTTTTAGAAATAACGCTAGAATGTCTGCCATGGGGATTACTCAAATATCTGCAGTAATGGGAAGTTGTGTTGCAGGGGGTGCTTATTTGCCAATTATGTCAGATGAATCTTTGATAGTTGATAAAACAGGGACTATTTTTTTAGCGGGATCTTACTTAGTGAAAGCGGCTATTGGAGAAACAATTGATAATGAGAGTTTAGGAGGTGCAACAACACAAACTAACATTAGCGGGGTTTGTGATTATAAATCGAAAGATGATGCGGATTGTTTAAAGACTATCAAGTCTTTAATGGATAAAATTGGCAAAAAAGAAGAGGCTGGATTCGATAGAAAGGAAGCAGTGCTTCCTAAGGCACCTTTGAAAGAAGTTTATGGTGCTTTTCCAAGAGACAGGGCAAAACCTTACAATACAAAAGATATCATAGCAAATTTGGTAGATGATTCCGAGTTCACTGAATATAAAGCAGATTATGGAAAGACCATAGTATGCGGTTATGCCAGGGTTGATGGTTGGAGTGTAGGTTTAATAGCAAATCAACGAGAATTGGTCAAGAATGCTAAAGGAGAAATGCAATTTGGTGGTGTAATCTACAATGATTCTGCCGATAAAGCTGCGCGTTTTATAATGGTTTGTAATCAAAAGAATATTCCATTGGTGTTTTTACAAGATGTGACTGGATTTATGGTTGGCTCAAAGTCTGAACATTCTGGCATTATAAAAGATGGGGCGAAATTAGTGAGTGCCATGTCTAATTCTGTAGTTCCTAAATTTACTATTGTAATAGGAAATTCGTATGGTGCAGGTAATTATGCTATGTGTGGAAAAGCATATGATCCACGTTTAATTGTGGCTTGGCCTACTGCTGAATTAGCGGTAATGAGTGGGGCTTCTGCAGCTAAAACACTTCTTTCCATTGAGGTAGCATCTTTAAAAAAGAAAGGTGAAAAAATTACCGAAGAAGCTGAAAAAGAAATTTACAATAGAATAAAATCACGTTACGATCGTCAAATTTCGCCATATTATGCAGCATCAAGATTGTGGTATGATGCTATAATAGATCCTGTAGACACAAGAAAGGTTATTTCTATGGGTATTGAAATGGCAAATCATAACAAAATTACTGAACGTTATAATGTTGGAGCAATTCAGACCTAAGATTGGTTAGTGATTTTATAGTTTTTTGTTTAAAGAAAACTGCATTATTGTTATTAGAAAGACGTCATGAAAGATATTTGAAATCACTTAAAAATATGAGAACTCGTTCTCATATCAATAAGGACACTTTACTAATAATCCTTTACCAATTGCTATTAGCAGTAGGCATCTATTCCTCTTCCAAATATTCATTCACTTTAAAGTATTGAACAATAGCTTCTTTTAAAAGATGTTCTTGTTGTTTATCATTAAGTGGTGGAAGCTTTGCAGTGTTTTCGAAATGAGGCCAACCGTCGTTGTCGTCGTGTGTATAATTATAATACCCATATGGTTCTAAAATCGTGCAAGTAGCTATGTGCATTAAATTTAGTTTTTCATCCTTAGTAAAAGTCTGAAATCCTTGACCTAATTCCTGAACACCAATCATTACCATAATGCCATTCAAATCCATGTCAGCATCAAAAATTTGATTCATTTTTTTTGTCAATTCTTGAAATTCTTGTTCGAGTTTATGGTCCATTATTAAAACAACTTTGTGCGTAATTAATTCTAATACAAAGGTAAGCTCTTAAAATCTAATATATCTTTATTTTTACAATGAATTATTTAGATTTTATTTTGTTGATACCAATTCTTATTGGAGCTTGGAAAGGCTTTAGAAAAGGATTTATTATTGAAATTTTCACTTTGCTTGCTTTATTTGCTGGTATTTATGGCGCTATCCACTTTTCTGATCGCATGTCAACATTTTTAAGTGATAGCCTTGATGTTAAATCCGACTACTTGCCAATTGTTGCATTCTCTTTAACCTTTTTATGTGTTGGAGCAATGGTTTTTTTTCTGGGTAGAGTGCTTGAGAAGGCCGTTTCTCTGGTTGCATTGTCAACTATTAATAAATTTGCCGGTTTAGTTTTTGGAGCTTTAAAAATGCTCTTGGTTTCCAGTATGTTAGTAGTTGTACTGGAGTCTATTGATGAAAAGAATAAATTCATTTCAAAAGAATTTAAAGAATCTTCATTGCTCTATGAACCACTTCGGGATATTACTTTTACTGCTTTGCCCGCAATTGAGGATAGCCAATTATTCAAAAACAGATCTATTCTGTTTGATTTATTGAATAAAAAAGAGGACGTTTAATGGAGATTTCTGGATTGATTCAAATTATCGAAAAGGAAAACATTTGGGATAGGGAGTTGACTCTTAAAAGGAATGAATTCTTAAAATTAGGAGGAGAGAAGGACCTTAATATTTATTTCGTTGAAGAAGGCTGTTTAAGGTTATTTGTAGTTGATGAAGAGCATGAACATATCATTCGTTTTGGATACCAAGGCAATATAGTAGCTGCCTTGGATTCATATATTTCTGAGCAGACTAGTGATTTGTATATTCAAGCTATTCGCAAAACAAAAGTAAAAGTGTTCTCAAAGTCAAAATTCGAAAAATTAATTAATAGAAGTGAGAAGTTTAAAACGATTTGGTTAAAAGTAATAGAACAGTTAGTGTTTCAGCAATTAGAACGAGAAATTGATATTCTTACTGCTTCACCTTTGAAGCGTTATAAACGGGTAGTTAGTAGAAGTCCTCAATTGTTTCAGGAAGTACCTCATAAGTATATTGCATCCTATCTAAGGATGACACCAGAAACACTATCACGTCTTTTAAAATCTTGATTTCAATCAATATCCTAGTCATATTGAATACTGATATTTGTAAAAAAAAGAAATGAAAATCGAAAAACAAACATTATTAAATGACTTGGTAGAAATGACCAAAAATAATATTGGTAAAGCAAATCAATTATTGAATAATGAGTTTGATATTTTAAACCTTAAAGAAGGTGATGATATTTGGAGCGCACTAGAATGCGTTGAACATTTGAATAGATATGCAAAGTTTTATACACCAGAATTAAAAACAGTGTTAGATAATGCAAAGAAGGATAATGATCCGATTTTTAGGGCAGGTTGGATTGGTAATTATTTTGCTAAAAGTATGCTGCACAAACCTAAGTTGAATAAAATGAAAACCTTTAGGGATATGAATCCTTCGAATAGTAGACTAGAACTTGATGTTATTTCTGCATTTATTGAATATCAGAAAGATTTACTTGATATACTTTCTTTAGCAGAGTCAATTAGTCTAACTAAAAATAGAACTTGTATTACCATTTCAAAAATTTTAAAGTTGAGAATTGGTGATACCTTAAGAGTTGTAGTTTATCATAATGAAAGGCATTTAATTCAAGCGATAAAAGCAACAGTGTCAAATTAAGTAGAAATCATTCATTTTTTTTACCTTTACTTCTTACTTGGCAATTTAATAATGAATGGTAAGATGAAAATAAATGTATTAATTTTAGTTTTTCTTGCTGTATTTATAAATTCAAATGTTTTTGCCAGTTCAGATAGTTTATGGAATGTTTGGCAAAATTCACAAAGTCATGATACGATTAGGTTAGAGGCGTTTAAGAACTACATCTGGAATGATTACATGTTTACAAATCCAGATTCAGCTCTTATTTTATCAGAATTATTTTTTGACTTTGCAAAGGACAATGAACAACCATACTTCATGGCTGGTGCATTGAACCATCAGGCTATTGCATTAAGTATTATTGGAGAAACTACTAAGGCAATTGTTAAGTATGAAAAAGCAATTGAAATTTATTTAAAGAATGGATTCAAAAATAAATCCGCCATAGTTTACACTAATATTGGCTCCATTTATAGTGAAAGCGGTGACTATAAGAAGTCCGCAGACTACTTTTTTAATGCCTTAGATATTTTTGAAAAAATCAAGGATACTGCGAAAATTGCAACAACCTACAATAATATTGGAGTGTTGTACCACACGCAAAAAATGCATAACTCAGCACTTGAATATTATAATAAGAGTTTAGTTTTAAAAAAGTATCTAAATAACATGAAAGAGATTGGTGAGGGTTACTTGAATTTAGGAGCTTTATACGGTGACATGAATAACGAGGAGCTTGCTAAATCATATTATGAAAAAGCTTATCCGTACTTAACGGAATCTAAAAACTTGAGAGGTGTTGGAACTTATTACATTAATATGGGGCATTTTGCTTATAAAAAAAATAGTTTTTACAAAAGTTTAGAGTTCTATCAAAAAGCCTACGAAGTGTTTGATGAAATAGGTGATAGATACAATGAGGTTGTAACAGAAGTGCATTTAGGCGGGAACTATCAAAAGCTTGGAGATACAGAATTAGCCTTGATGCATTTAGTAGATGCGTTTAAAAAAGCCGAGGAATCAATGATGGCAAGTAGTCAGTTAGAATCTTCTAAATTGCTATATGAACTTTACCATGAGCAGAAGGAGTATAAGTTTGCCTTTTTCTTTTGTGAGCAATATTATATGTTAAAAGATAGCTTAAGCGATATTGAGTTGCAAGAAAAAACATTGAGTTTAAAATTTGAGCACAATTATGAAAAAAAAGCTATCACAGATAGTGTTGAATTTGCAAAATCTCAAGAATTAAATATACTTCAAATAAGCGAGCAAGAGGCGCAAATTGAAAAAGATAGAACACAGAAGTATGCCCTGTTTGGTGGTATAGGCTTAATGCTCATTTTTGGTGCATTTGCTTATCGAACTTATCAGAGAAAGAAAAGAGATCATGACACCATTGCACTTCAGCATGAAGAATTAGAAGAAAGTCATGATGAGATTAAGCAGAGTATTGATTATGCAAAGCGCTTACAGGACGTGTTTCTGCCGTCAAAAGTGATGTTAGATACTTACTTCCCGGAGAATTTTGTGTTATTTAAACCAAAAGATGTTGTAAGTGGCGATTTTTATTGGTTTGACTATGATGAAGCCTCTCAAACAAAAATTATTGCTGTAGCTGATTGCACAGGGCATGGAGTGCCAGGCGCCTTAGTTAGTATTGTTTGTTCTTCTGCATTAAACAGAGCTGTTAAAGAACTTAAAATATTCGAACCGGCAGAAATTTTAAATAAAACAAGAGATTTTGTAATCGAAACATTTACAAAAACAGGCAAAGATGTGAGAGATGGCATGGACATTACTATTTGTGCAATAAAGGATAATAGAATAAAAATGGCAGGTGCTTATAATGGTTTATGGCTAGTTAAAAGTTCTGAAAATACTGAGCCATTTGTTCAAGAGTTTAAAGCTGACAGGCATTCTGTTGGCTGGCAAGAACAGTTGAAATCATTTACACAGGAAGAAGTATTAGTTTCTAAAGGAGACACAATTTATCTGTTAACAGATGGTTTTCCTGATCAATTTGGAGGAGAAAAAGGAAAGAAATTGAAAAAGACTCCCCTTAAATCATTTTTAATTAATATTCAAAATGAATCTATGCCACAACAGGAGGTGTTGCTTGAAAAAAAATTTAAAAATTGGCGTGGAAATAACGAGCAGGTTGATGATGTTTGTATAATTGGGATTAGGTTTTGATCAAATTCTCTACAAAACATTACTTATTCAAAGAGAGTAGGCCAAACGTTTTAAATAAATGAAATAAGCCTGGAAGAACAAACAATGCTGCAATAATCAGTGACCATCCTAATGTATCGAAAACTTTTTGAGGAGGTAAATTATCTAAAATGGACATACTCCCATTCTTAAAAAAAATAAGGTTTGGAAATGCAAGACTTGCGAAAACAAACAGAATTAATGCAATTTGTATCCCAAGTATTAACCTAGTAACTGTTTTATTTTTTTTTATTAAAAAATACCAAAGTGGCACCACTAAAAGACTTACTACTATAAAAACACCAAATGTCCAACCGTTAAACATCATTTCATAAAATAGTCTTTTATTAAAGAAGGCTTCTATGAAAACTAATGAACCTGAAACGATTGCAAGCACGTTAGACCGTATGGCCTTTTTTCTAAAATAAATTTTTTCCTGGTCATTTACTTCTCCATAAATAAATACAGAAGATATAAGCGCCATAATTGACAAAACAAAAATTCCCATCAAAAAAGAAAAAGGGTTAAGCCAAGTATTGATGTAAAGTTCACTAAAGCTTTTATCATTTATTAATGATGGGTGTATTAGTTCTCCAGAAATCAATGATCCAGCAGTAATTCCAATTAATAAAGGCGTAATTGTGCTTGATATTTGAAAGATTAAATCGTACAATTTTTGATACGATTCTTCCTTGTAAGCGTCATAATGCCTAAATACAAAAGCAGTTCCTCTTCCAATAATCCCAACTAGTAATAAAGTGATAGGGATATGTAATTGAGTGACTATGATGTTATAATAACTTGGAAATGCAATCCATAATATAACAATGCAAATAATCAACCAAATATGATTCGCTTCCCAGACAGGTCCTATAATTCTATAGGCAGTTTCTTTTGTTATCCTTTTATTTTTTTTTGCAGAAAAAAATTCAAGAACACCAACACCAAAGTCAGCACCACCAAAAATAAGGTAGAATAAAACTGAGAGAAACAAAAAAAATAATACTATATAGATCATAACTAATAGTTTTATTGATTAATGTGCTTAATTTGTCTTTTCATTAGCCAGAACACAGTGAATGATAAAGATAAGTAAATGGTTAGATAAAGATAAAAACTGTATTCCAATCCATTAATTGGCGTCACTGCATCTTTAGTTCTCATAACTTGGTGGATAATCCAAGGCTGTCGTCCAAGTTCGGTTACAAACCAACCTGCTTCTAAAGCTAAAAACCCTAATGGAGTTGCACCTATAAAAAGAAATAAAAAGAAGCGTTTGTGGATCCATTTTTTTTTCTTCAAACTAATTAAAAATAATATGCCCAATCCTAATAGTAATGTACCTATTCCAACCATTACTTGAAAAGAGTAATGAGTAATGGCAACAGGTGGGTGCTCATCTTCTGGAAAGTCATTCAATCCTTTAACTTCAGCATTTAAGTCCCCAAATGCTAGAAAGGATAATGCTTTTGGAATATGAAAGCCAAATGTGATTTGATGTGTTTTTTCATCTAATAGACCGCCAACTAATAATCCAGCTCCATTTTCAGTGTCATAATGGGCTTCCATTGCTGCTAATTTAATAGGTTGTCGTACTGCTAGGTCTTTAGCAGCTAGATCGCCACTTATCGGCATTAATATAGCTGCAAATGAACCAAATACTAGAGCAATTCTCAATGCTTTCACATGAAAGTTCTGATTCTTTTTCCTATAATATTGAAAGGCATGGATTCCACCAACAGCAAATCCTACAGCAATAAATGCTGCTAATGTCATATGCAATGATTGCGTGAACCAAGCATCATTAAACAACGCTTTGATTGGGTCAATATTGATATATTCACCGTTAATATATTCGAAACCACTAGGTGCGTTCATCCATCCATTAGCGGCAACCACTAAAATACCAGAAGATACACCTGAAATGCCTACAATCAAACCTGTCAGCCAGTGAAACCATTTGCGTTTTATTTTTTTCCAACCGTAAACATAAAATCCAAAAGCAATGGCCTCAATGAAGAAGGCAGTACCTTCTAGTGAGAATGGCATACCAATAATTGGTCCAGCATGTAGCATAAACTTAGGCCAAAGTAAACCAAGTTCAAATGATAGCATAGTGCCAGATACTGCTCCAACAACAAAGAAGATAGCTACACCTTTTTGCCAAGCCTTGGTTAAATCCAAATAAGTTTCATCTTTCGTTTTAAGCCATTTATAGTGAGAAACTACTATGAAGAATGGCATAACCATTCCAATTGCGGCAAATACAATGTGAAAAATCATTGAAGTTGCCATTTGCATTCGTGCTGCCATTAATGTGTCCATAACAATATTGCAGATTAAAAGTGATTGAAATAACTTTTGGTTGGCCAAATATAAGCATACTCGTTTAATATTTATCTGACTTATGTCAGTCACTAAACCCTGTTATTAAAAGTATATGATTTTTTAATAAAAAATGCCATTTAGTATACTAAATGGCATTTAGTTTTGCAGTGAGGAAGGGATTCGAACCCCCGATACATTGCTGTATACACGCTTTCCAAGCGTGCGCCTTAAGCCACTCGGCCACCTCACTAATTTTCAATTTGCAAATATGCATAAATTATAAACTATTATCCAAAAAAACACATAGGAAAAGCAAAAATTAGTATGAAAACTAAACTGCACTAAGCAACTAAAAGACCCTATTTAAATGCTGTGCCAAGTGATAACCCATACTCATACAAGCTTGAATTAGATATCCGCCAGTAGGGGCATCCCAATCTAACATTTCACCTAGAACAAAAACATTTGTTAATTGTTTTAGTTCAAAATTTTCATCCACGGCTTCAGTGCTAATGCCACCAATACTGGATATAGCTTCTTCAATTGGGGCTAAACCCAAAATTTCAATGCGAAAGTTCTTTATTTTTTTAGTAATTAAATCTACTGACAAAAACTCATCCTTGCTTGTAAATTCTTTCAAAAGAGTCATCTGAGTTTTACTCAATTTAAGGTTGTTTTCCAAATGTTTTGTCCAAGATTTTAAGATAGGTTGATCAATTTTATTGATTAAACTTTTAAGACTTGAATTAGGTTTAAAATCGATAAATAATTCTGTTTTAATTCCTTGATTATCATTTTCTCTAAACTCCTTATTTAAAGTGTAAATTGGAGTGCCTTCAAGACCAAAGTTTGTAATCATTAATTCACCTTTAATTGTTGTTTTGTTAATGGTAACACTAAGGTTTTTTAGCGGCTTTCCTGATATTAATTTTAATATGGATAGTGGCCATGAAACCTGCATGGCTGAGTTTGAGGATTCGAAAGTATGAGTGTCCACTTTTAACTCTTTAAAGTTATTAATCCAACTCCCGTCTGAGCCAGTTACTGCCCAGCTTTTGCCACCTAAAGCAAATATAACATAGTCAAATTCTTCGTCATACTGATGATTGTTAGTTTCAAAAGTTAAAATTGATTTATTATTTCGTTTTTTTAAACCAATCCATTTAGAATTCAGGTTTACATTCGCATTGTTTTTAAGAATTTCAGTTTCAATAGCTGAAACAACTTCTACAGGTTTAATAGATTTAATAGGAAAAATGCGCTTACTAGAACCAACATAAGTGGAAATGTTTATTTTTTTAAGAAATAGTGTAAAATCTGTATTAGTGAAATTGTTTAAGGCTTTTTCTAGAACGTTATTGGGGGAGTATCTATTAATAAGTTTAGAAATTGATTCAGAATGTGTCAAATTAAAACCACCCTTTCCAGCTACTAAAAGCTTGCTTCCCAGTCTATTTTTTTTCTCAAAAAGGGATACTTCATATTTAGAAGTATCAATAAAGCAAGAAAATGACAAACCGGCAGTACCTCCGCCAATGACTGCAATTCTTGGTTTCATTTCACAAACATAATCATTCAAATTAGGTAATCAAAAATCAAATGTTAAGAAAATATAACCAATTCGTAACCATTTTTAAATTAATTTCGTACGTTTGTTAAAGGCAATGGCCAATTATTTAACTATTAAAACCAAAATGATGAAAAGAAATTTTTTAAATTTAAGAAAATTAGGATTAGTATTATTAGCTGCAGGAACAATGGCGTTTTATAGCTGTGAAGAAGCAGGTGCTGCTGTAGATGATGCAACTGAAGCTGCTGCTGAAGCGGTTGAAGAAGGAGCTGATGCTGTAGTAGAAACTGCTGAAGAAGTTATTGACGCAGGTGCAGAAGCAGTTGAAGGTGCAATGGAAGGAGATCACAAATGTGAAGAAGGTAAATGCGAAGAGGGAAAATGTGAAGAAGGAAAATGTGAGTCTGGACACTAATCCAAAATAAAATTATAAAAAACCCAGCCATTGTGCTGGGTTTTTTTATGTCAAATAATTTACTTTATCCATTTTTCAAAATGTATATTTGCTAAACGAACTAAAATTTAATAAACATTTTGAGTGTAAAAAAGGAATGGTCGCTAAATAGAAGGGAGTTTATTAAGAATATTTCAGTAATTGGAATAGCTAGTCAGTTGGGATTTATTCAAGCGTGTGCTGATAACATAGAACTTTTGGAAGATGTTAATTCATTTTTTAGTGTTGAAGAAATGAAAACCTTGAAAATGTTAATGGAAACACTGTTTCCTAATAATGGTACTGGACCTAGTATTACTGAAATTAATGCTATAGAACATATTATATGGTCTTTGAATGATCATTTATATGGTTACAACCCATATGAAATTTTAAAACAAGGACTTGTCAAGTTTGATACGCTTTCAGAGAAAAGCTATGCCACAAATTTTTCAAACTTAAATAATCAAAATCAAAGCCTAGTAGTTTCGCAAGCTGTAAAAGTAAAATGGGGTGAGAAGATGGTTTCAAGACTGTTGATGTATATTTTTGAGGCGCTTTCAATGGATCCCCTTTACAAAGTCAATACAAATGAAAAAGGCTGGAATTGGCTGAATCATCAGCCCGGTTTTCCGCGTCCACAAACTGATCAACTTTATCCAACTTTTATAACCAAACAGAATGAAAAAATTTGATGTTTGCCTAATTGGCAGTGGTGCAGGTGCAGGTCCAGTTATTTATGAGCTATCAAAAGCAGGTTATTCGGTTTGTGTTTTAGAAAAGGGTCCGTTTTACAAAACGGAAGACTTTAGTAAAGATGAGTATTTAGCATGTCGCAAAGATGCACTCTCTTCTAATGTAAACGAAGAATATCATGCCATTGAATCATTTAGTTCTCATAGTGGTAAATGGAAAGTGGCAACAACTCGCGATTCTGTTGGTACTTATTGGAATGGGAACATGGTTGGTGGTTCTTCGAATTTAATGAGTGCTTATTTTCATAGATTAAAGCCAAATGACTTCAAATTGTTAAGTACATATGGAGTAATTGAAGGTGCAAATATTGCAGATTGGCCCATCTCGTATGATGATTTAGAGCCATACTATACTAAAGTAGAGTCAATTGTTGGTGTCTCGGGAGAAGTTGTAAATCATTCAACTCAAGAACCAAGATCCGTTGCCGAATTTCCTTTTCCGCCCCTCAAAACTAATATTGTAAGTAGTTGGTTGGATGCGGCAGCGACAGAAGAAGGGTATCAACTAGTACCAGTTCCTAGAGGAATTATTTCAAGACCGTCAAAAGACAGACAGTCTTGTTATTATTCTGGTTATTGCGGTAGTTATGGATGTAGTTCTAACGCTAAAAGCAGCAGTAGGGTAGCTCTAATCAATGATGCTGTTGAAACCGGTAATTGCGAAATTATCCCAAATGCCAAAGTCTATAGGTTAGATACAGATCAGAAAGGAAAAGTAAGTAAGGCATGGTATCATTCTAAAGATGGGAATAAGTCAATTGAAGCTACAATTTTTGTTGTAGCTGCGCAAGCTATAGAGTCTGCAAGACTTTTATTGGCTAGTAAAAGTGAACATTATCCAAACGGTATTGGAAATTCTACAGGACAAGTTGGAAAAAATCTGATTTTTTCAGCTGGAGGTATTGGTGGAGGGAATTTGTACTTTAATGACTTATCGGTAGAAGATCAAAAATTATTATCAACTCCAGGTTTATGGGTTAATAGAGCCATTCAGAACTGGTATGAGATTGAAGAAGATTCTTTTGAAGGAAAGGTAAAAGGTGGAACTGTTGATTTTGTGTTTGAGCATTCAAATCCATTACCAAAATTGAGCAGACAAAAATGGGATGGTAGCAGATTGGTTTTTGGTAATGAGTTAAAAACCAAAATCCAAGACTATTTTACAACACAGAGAAAAATTAAGTTTGAGATTTTTAATGATTGGTTGCCAACAGATGACTGCAATGTTACTTTATCTGACATTCATAAAGATAAATGGGGGGATGCAGTTGCAAAAGTAAAAATTGGATATCATCCTCATGATTTAAAAGTGGCTCGGTATCTTGCAAAGAAGGGAGAAGCATTATTAAAAAAAATTGGTGCTAAAAATGTTAGCACAGGAATAAGCAGTAAACCATCTCCAAATTTGGTTGCTGGCGGATGTCGTTTTGGAAATGATCCAAAAACTTCAGTATTGGACAAAAACTGTAAACTGCATGATTGCGAAAATGTGTTTGTGGCGGATGCTAGTTTTATGCCTACTGGTGGATCTGTTCCATATACATGGACAATCTATGCTAACTCCTTTCGAATTGCTGACTTTATTAAAAAAGAATTGAGCATAATTACTAAGTAAAAATGCCCTTTGAATGTTACTCTTTGTTTTTAGAAAATATATATTTGCAATATTATTAAAATAACACTATGAAAAAAATATTATTAACAATGGTAATCTCTGCAGCATCAGTTGCTGGAATTACTCAGGATGCACCAGATACGGAAGAAACGAATTGGAAATTTAAAGCTGTAGGTGGGTTGAATGGAACACATGCTTCCTTTAAAGACTGGAATGCAGGTGGTCAAAACACATTATCATGGATTGCACTTTTTGATGCTCAAGCTAACTGGAAGAAAGATAAATGGCGTTGGGATAATGGTTTAAATTTAGCCTATGGACAAAACCGAATTTTAAGAAATCCTTGGGCAAAAACAGATGATGTTATTTCATTATTCTCGAAATTAGGATATAACATTTATAAACCTTTAGATGCGGCTCTTTTGGTTGATTATAGATCACAATTTGATGTGTCAAGATCAGTTGATGGATTGAATAATATATTATCTAAATTTATGGCGCCAGGTTATTTGACAGTTGCTTTAGGTTTTGATTATCATCCAAATGATAAGTTTCAAGTACTATTTTCTCCTGCAACCGCAAAAATGACATTTGTACAGGATTTTACACTTTCTCAGGCTGGTGCATTTGGTGTTACACCAGGTCGGGTATTCAGAAATGAGATTGGAGCATTCGTGAAAATGCTGTATACTGACGAAATAATGAAGAATGTTACTTTTAAAGGTCGTTTAGAATTGTTCTCTAGTTATAATAAAGAAGCGGACGGAAAAGCTTACTTTATTACTCATACAGATGTTAATGCTGAAGCATTATTTGATTTCAAAATTAATAAATGGTTATCGGCAAGCTGGAGTTCAACCGTTATTTATGATAATGACATTAAAATTCAAAGGACAGATGACTTAGGTGCAAATTTAGGAGGACCTGTAGCATTAGCTCAAATTAAAAATATTTTGAGTTTAGGGATTAGGTACACCTTTGTTGAGTAAAGCAAAACTATATTCTTTTAAAAGAGCAACATTCATGTTGCTCTTTTTTTTTCGCTTAATATTTTTATTTACTTGATGTCAGTTTTAGTATAGTTCAATAAATAGCCTTTTGGCAATTAGGGCCGATAGATAAATCAGAAATATTTTTGGCTTTGGTGGAGAATCTATCAGAGTGTAGTTTTCCACTTTTTGAAGCTGGTGATGAAATTAATTTAATTTTTTACAAAAAAAAATATTTTAAAATTATAGTACATTAAATCAAAATAATATCATATTTTTAGAGTAATAAAGGTTTTATAATGCCCGCACTAACATTATTTTATGTTCTTAAAACTCATTGTTGCTATTTTTTTAATAAGCCTAAATGTGCAAGCTTATTCTCAATTATATAAAAGAAGTCAATTAGATAGTTTGGTTGATGTATTGGGAAAGCAAAAGGGAATAGAGAAAGTAAGAATACTATTGAACATATCAGAGACTTATATGCTTTATAATCTTGATACAGCTCAACTTTTCTCGAATCAAGCTACTCAAGAATCTCAAAAAATAAAGTATGAATGGGGTATCCAAAAAAGTCAATTTATAAGGGCGAAAATTATATATGAAAATACACATATTGATAAAGTGTTGCCTTTGGTTTTGAAAAGTCAAAATTGGTTTGCAAAGCATAATTTTAAGGATGATGAACTTGAATGTTCAATTTTCTATTCAAATTTAATTAATCAAGATAAGGGAGATCCATTTGTAAAAAATATTGATGATCAAAATTTAATTGAGGCTGTAAAAAGTGAAAACTATGTATTGCTAGGTAATGCCTGGATAAATATACAAGATCACAAACCACATTTATTAGATAATTCAAAAACGACACACCAATGGAGTATTGACTCTTCGCGTAAATATTATAGCCTTGCTTCTGATTCAGTTGGATTATTGAAGTCTGAATTACAAGAATATAATTCAAAACCAGGACGTCCAGAAGTTTTTAAAAAGATAAGAGATTGGATGAATTATGGACTCTATTTAGAGAATACTACTGTTAAACTCCTATGTTCTAATTTCATGGCCATAAATCATGTGGTAACCTCACAATATGATTCAACAGACTATTATCTGGATAGATCAACAAAGTTTATAAATTCTATTGGTAGTAAACGATCAATGATAAAAGTATTAAAGATAAGAGGTTATTCATATACACGTCAGCAAAGGTTAAAAGAATCATTAGAAACCTACCAGATAGCGTATGATTATGCTATTGAATTGGGAGATCGAGAAGAAGGTATCAATATATTAAGACAAATAGCAGGCATGTATAGTCGTTTAGGAGACTATGAGAAAGCTATTAAATTATTAATTCGGTTAATTAATATTGCTGAAGAGCTTGACAATCAGTATTTGTTTAATTCTGGGAGACGAGCACTTGGATATATTTATGTTCAGATAGAAGAATTAGAGAAAGCCGAGGTAATTTATCTTGAAACATTAGAATGGGCGGATACTGCATTGAGCGGTTCTGTAAAATCAAATTTATGCAGAACAACCAACACTCAGCTTGGTGATATTTATAGGAAACAAAAGAAATATGATAAAGCTTTGAACTATTTTAAAATTGATACATCAGTTAGAAGTGTTTTAACGAAGCGCATTATCGAGGCAAATTTTGGACTCTTACAAACTTATACTGATATGGGGGATGTTGAAAAAATGGTAGAAAAATATGAATCTATTGTAAACAGCTTTCCAAAAAATGAGCTTGAAAAGCACGCTAATTTCCTTTTTTTTAAAGGGAAAAATTTGGTTACTCAAGCAAACTATAAAGAAGGAATTAATGCGCTTAAAGAATACTTAACTAGTTCCGATAAGATTAAAGTGCATGAAAATAGGGTAGTTTCTTATCAGTATTTATATAAGGCGAATAAAGAATTAGGCAATTACAAAGACGCTTTAGTCTATTTTGAAACATATAAGGATTTGAAAGATAGTTTGAAATTGGGGCAAGCGACGGAGAACGTTAAAAGAATAAAATCAGATTATGAGTTATCATTAAAAGAATCAGAAATTAAGAGATTGGAACAACAACAAGAAATTTCTGCTTTAAAATTAGTGAAACAAGAGAATAAATTATCACTACGTAAACTATATATTAGTTTGCTAATTTCCTTGTTTTTAATCCTTGGTGGAATCGGTTATGTTCTTTTTAGACGTTTTCGATTTAAAAAAGAGGAAGAAAAGAATGAAATTAAAAAGCAATTAGAAATTGAGAATTTAAAGGCACAACAAAATGCGCAACTAGCAAAAGTGAAGAATAATTTATATGCCAATATTTCTCATGAATTTAAAACACCTTTAACATTGATTAGAGTGCCATTGCAAAACCTTATAGCGAGCGCATCAGACGAAGACACTGTAATATATGATTCTATTTTAAAAAATACTGATTATTTACTTGAAATGCTTGATGAACTCTTAGGTGTTTCGACAATGAGGTCAGGTAAGGTTGATCTTCAACTATCCTATTTTAATTTAGCACAGCTTTTATCAAAAATTAAATTAAATTTTGCTGCGCTTTATGCAGAAAAGAAGATTCAGGTTGAATGGAATTTTGACCTTAATCATGATTATTTTTACGGTGATGAGAATAGATTAAATATTGTAATCAGCAATTTGCTAAAAAATGCCTACAATCATTCATCTGAAAGCGGGTTGATAAAATGTAAAGTATCTCTAAGAAACGAACTTGTAATAACCGTGTCAAATACTGGTAAGCATATTAATCCAATCGATTTGCCACATATTTTTAAACGATTTTATCGAGGAATTGACAGTGATTACTCAGGCAGTGGCATTGGTTTAGCTTGGAGCAAACAAATTGTAGATCTTCATGATGGCGTAATCCAAGTAGACAATTCTAAACCAAAACAAGTGACTTTTTCAGTTAACATTCCAAGTGTTGAAAATCTGGAACAGAAACTAACATTGAATTTAGAGAGAGAAGATTTTGAAGAAAAAGATAATAATGAAGATGATCATTCTAGAGATAACTTTCCTCATATATTGGTAGTTGAGGATAATTTGGAAATGCAAGAGTTACTTAAAAGTATTCTAAAATCCGAATTCCGACTTGATTTTGCCGAAAACGGTATAATTGGTGAGGAAATGGGTATTCGATTACAGCCTGACCTAATACTTAGTGATATAATGATGCCCGAGAAAGACGGTTTTGAGTTATTAAAATCTATTAAAGAAAATTTTAGCTCAAGCCATATCCCAGTCATTCTTTTAACTGCCCGAACTGACTCTGAAAGTCGCATTACAGGATTAGAACAGGATGCTGATGACTATATAGGTAAACCATTTAATCCAATTGAACTTAAAATAAGAATCAATAATTTAATCAAGCAACGAAAGAGATTGCATGAATTGTTTGTTAAAAACCCTTTACTCTATAGTTCTGATGTGAATTGTACTCCTATAGATTCAGATTTTATTGATCGTGCAAGGAATATATTAGAAAAATATGCATCAGACGGTCTGTTTTCTGTTAATGAATTTTGTACTGAATTAGCATCAAATAGAACGAGTGTAAATTCAAAAATTAAAGCCCTTACAAATCTGTCCATAGGTGAATATATCAAAAATTTCCGTTTAGAAAAGGGCGTTAAATTATTAGTTGAAAGTAATGCCAGTATAATTGATATTTGTACCGACACTGGTTTCAATAATCCTCAGGTATTTAATAAGGCTTTCAAAAAGAAATTTCAATGTACGCCAAGTGCCTTTCGCCAAAAAAATCGAAACAAGACTTAATTTAGCTTGATACACCATCATTCTTAAAATGGCTTATTTGTGCCATTGGATCATGAAATCAACAAAAATATTGTCAAATCATTCATAAAAATTGTCAAATCATTCAGGTGTAATTTATACTTATTCTGAATTTTGGATACCCCGTATTTAAGTTGTTAACGGTTCTGGAGTTAACTGAAAATCCAAAATAGAGTAGGTACAAACTTTGAGAATTATCTCAAAATAAATTTTAAGTATTATGAAAAGATTAAATCTTTTTTTATTTTCCATGCTAAGTATTTGGTTTGGAAATGCACAAACTTTGCTGCCAGCGGTGCAAGCAGACAATCAAATAATTGAAAGCAACGCCTATGATTATGGTAACTCATCTTCAGTTGCAATAAGTCCTGACGCTGACTGGACTGCTATTGCCTATTCTCGTATTCATGGTAATCCTTGGCCAGCACAACCAGATTATTCAACCGTAATTAGATGGTATGATGATAATAATGCTTTGGTTCAAGAGTATGCAATTGAAGGTGCAATTGGAGCAGATATTGAGTATGGGCACAGTGCTGACATTATGATGATTTCCTATTCTACGTATGATTATTCTGGGGTAACTAAAGTGAAATTAGCGAGGTTCGTATTACAGTCAAATATGCAGTATGCAATTGATTTTACTCAAGATATCTACACTGTTAATATGACTGTTGGTATTGGGAAAACTAATTTAGATCTAAATGAAGATGGCCAGGGAGCTGTATGTTTTAGCTATAGCGACCCAGGTAATCAATACTTTAGTCATGTTAAGCTTTTTGATTTTGATTGTTATAATCCAAACTCTAATCTAACAGACCCGTTTCATGTTGTGCCTTATAATGGTTACCCATTGTGGGCTGGAGGGTTTTATGGTGCAGCTCCAGATGTTGCCATTCAAGAGAATGATGTTATACTTTTAACGTATGAATTCTACAATGTGTCACCTTTTAATTCTTCGAATCCACCTGTTAGCGATTTAAGAATACTTTCTTTTACACCATCAGATTTTATAAGTGGAAATAGCACACATTCTTATAGCTATCCTGGTATTCAAAATGGAATAAAGCATTCTTATCCTAGAATAGCTGTTCCAAAGAGAAATTTTGCAACATGGACAAGTAATATAACCTCTGATTTTACTGTGACATATTTAAGAAGGAATACTAATCCAATCCCAAACGCAGCACAAACTATTGGTTTATTTTTTGAAGAGAACTCTCTAGTAATTCCGCCATCAGAAACGACTGTTGTAATTAACAATGAGTTTCCTTGTGATGATATTAATGCAAATCCAGTTGTAGCTTATCAAAAGGATAGAGTATTAGTAGCATGGAGGCAATTTTATATTACAGGGTCTCCATGTGTAGCAGCTATTAACTCAGTAACTATGACACCAGCAAATGTTAACTGGGGTAATAATTTTGATGTACTGCTTGAAGAGTACGATTATTCTGGAACGCAATTAGGAGACATTATAGAGGTTAATCAACTACAAACTATATTTAACTCAAATATAGCAATTGGTGCAGGGCATGAATATGTTGGGAATCCAAATGGAAGTAACTTTTCTTATCATGACGCAATTTTTTATCCAGAGGTGAATCTTAGTGGTCCTAGTTTACCGAAATATTGGAAGCAAAGAAATACAGATTTTGTTCCATTAGTTGATTATTCACAACTAAATGCAGATGATTCGAAACAAAGTGATTCGCAAAGTAATTATCATATGATAGGTAATGATGGAAGTGGGGATATTTTGAACATTATTAACGATAAAGAAGAATTAACAAATTATACTTTTTATAGCATACTAGGATCGCAAATTATTAATGTTAATGTATCAAGTAGTGCTAGACTTGAATTAATTGATATCTCTAGATTACCTGAAGGGGTTTATATTGTGAAATGTACCTCTAGTTCATTTGATGAAACTATAAAGTTTATCAAGTAGACACATTCAGTCAATAATGAAAACCTCATAATTGATAATCGTTTGTTAACAATTTTGAAGGACAATATAGGAGTGATGAAAGTTGCTCCTATTTTGTTGAATGAATTCTTCCTTTGCAGGCTAGAAAGGATTATACCATTAGATATTGGGAGAATTATTGTCATATGATTCATTAAAATTGTCAAATCATTCATGAGTTGTATGCAAAACTTCTGATTTTTGAAATAGTCCAATTTTTATAGATTGACTGGAGTTTACTGAAAATCCAAAAGAGAGTAAGTATAAACCTTGAGAGGTATCTCAAAATAAATTTAAGCATTATGAAAAAATTATTATTATTTGCGTTATTGCTGCAGTGCACTGCGTATGCACAAAACCCTTCGGGTTGCAATGATAGCTCCCCAGCTTATATGACTAAATATCGTACTCCCCAGCATTGGGATCCGAATAAAGCATCAACAACAATTAAAACTATTCGTGTTAATTTTGTTCTCAGTAAAAATCCATCTACAGGATATCCATATATAGATGATAATACTGCTAATCGTGCCAAATTTCAAATTTTAGCTGATTCTTTGAACAAGAGATTAGAAAGTCCTTCAGCTAAAGGTTTTGTTTATGATTTTGGTTATGATCTTATTACAGGTACCTACCCATATCTAACACCTAATGGAGATCCTTGTGATGTTAATGGTGATATTACTGATACGAAAATTAGAATTGAATTACAAGATGTCTATTTTTATGATAATGATGCAGGTATGTCTAATAACAGTAGTGCTAGCTATGTACTAGAAAAATTACATGGTGATTATCCGGAAACACGAAATGATCTTAATATATTTTTTGCTCAAACTAATGGCGTTGGAGCTGGAGGTGCTGTGGCCAATGGGCCAGGAGGCCAACCGGTATCATCTATCCATACACCAGGAATTAAACATAGCATGATTCGTTCTGGAATGATTTTAACTGTAGGCTCAATTACAAATCAGAATACACTAGGAAATACAATCCATGAAATGGGGCATTGTTTAGGTGTTGGTCATAACTATTACTCATCAAATGGATTCGGAAATGGGGAAGTAAGAGATATTAATCACTTCGATTTTTTAGAAGATGTATTTAGTAGATGTCGATTAGCTGAACTTGTTAGTTCCACCTATCCTTTATTCACAAACTGTGGCAATGGTGGCCCATGTCCATACGATCCAGGGAATGAAGGTTCAGATATTGTTTATTTCATCAATCCCCAATTTTACAGTTTACAATTTGCTGCTACTACAGGATTGCCACTTATGGGAGGGGCCTCAAATAGTGATGGACGGAATAATTATATTAGTAAATTACAAGCAGGGCGTTTCCACCGAAATCTATCACTTTTTACAACCGACTTTGTTGGATATACCACTCCAATGCATAGGTATATCAAAGAACAAGATTCCTATACAGAAGATTATGTTCTGAATGATGACGAAATATGGGACTTTACGATTAAAATGTATCAGGATATTGTGATTCCAGCGGGGAAAACTCTTGAAATAACATGCGAATTATATATGCCAATAAATGGTAAAATACACATTAAACCAGGTGGTAAATTAATTTTAAATGGGGGGTATATAACTTGTGCTCATGAAAATGAGCAATGGGGTGGAATTAATGTTCATGGGGTACATTCTCAGCCTCAAAGTAGCAGCCTCCAAGGAGTGCTTGAAGTGAAAAATGATGCATTAATTGAACATGCAAATGTAGCGGTAAGATTACATAATGGTCTTTCAGATCACACCACTACAGGAGGATATGTACTAGCTGAAAATTCTACTTTTTTAAATAATAGAAAATCTATTGAAATGGTCAGTTATTTATGGCCACATAATTATACCAATTTAGCACATAAATCGAAATTCACTAATCTTGAATTTATTTGGAATGATGATTTAAGAACAGCAGATCCATTGAACCATGTAACCATGTATAGAGTAAATAAAGTTAAATTTTCTGGTTGTGACTTTAAAGATGATAGAACTAATGCTGTCTCTGCATGGGTAAATGGCGAGCATATTAGGCAATGTGGTATATTCTCAATAGATGCAAACTATCAGGTGCAATCTGGATTGAACTCTGACAGTTGTAGGTTTACAGATTTAGATTTTGGTGTCCTTGCATTAAATGCAAATAATGATAGGAAAGTAAGTGTTAGCAGATCTGTTTTTACTGATAATTTAACAGGTGTTGAAATGCGAGGTGTTCCAGACCCTGATGTCAGTTATAATAAGTTCAATTTTACAAACAGCACTAATTACGATAATGATGATAATAAATTTGGAATTCATCTAATTGGTACAGAAAGTATCAGAGTGAGAGTTGATTCGTTTATCGGTGAAACAATGGGTAGTCAAACACGTGGTATCCTATGTACTCATTTGGGGGAGACTTCTGAAATAATAGATAATAATTATTTTAAGAACATGGTATTTGGAAATTATACACAAGGCAAAAATAGAAATGTTACTACAAGTGACCCACCAGCATCTGGAATAGTAGGTTTACATTATGAATGTAATGATAATATTAATAATTGGAAAGATTTTACTGTCTTAGGTCAGTTGGATGGCGTTTCCGAGAATTTTTATGGGATTAGAAACGAACTCGGTACAAGTATCCGTCCAGCTCGTAATTCTTTTACTCAACATACTACTAGTCAGACGATAAATTCTTATGATGATATAGTAAATTGGAGTGATAATAATATTGACTACTACTATAAAAATGGTAACTCTTCAGAAGTACCAATTAATATACAAGGAAGCGTGATGAATTATGGTATAAATAACAATAGATTATGCATTGGAGAATCAGGAGGTGCTGATGGAGAGTTTATATTATCTAATGAGGTTAGTAAGTTTAACTCTGCTTCTTCTGCGCTATCAGTCTCTGAAGCGAATTATAATGCGCTTGTTGATGGTGGGGATACTGAGTGGCTTCTTCAATATGTTTCAAGTATGACATCAAGTAATAATAACGAAGTACGTCAATACTTAGCAAGCAAGAGTCCCTTTTTGAGTGAAGCTGTCATAAAAGAAGCGTTAGATAAATCAATTACAATCTTTCCTAGTGCTTGGCAGTATGATTTGGTGATGGCAAATATTGATGTTGTTAAAAATCATGGCTTTGTTGACTATTTAAGTACTAAGTCTGATCCTTTGCCAGTTAATTATATTCAGGCTATTCAAACGTATTCAAATTCAGGCGTAAAAACGAATAAACAGTTGTTGGAATCTGAAATGACTTACCATGCCCAAATTAGAACAGAAGCGGCAAATGGAATTATAAGATACTACAAAAATGATTCGCTGAGTGATTTAGATACTATCAGAAATTGGATAGATCTTAAAAATACACCATTAGCAAAAGCTAGAATAATTGATACGTATCTGCAGCAAAACGATTTTGTGTCAGCTTCACAGGCAGTCAGTGACTTATCAGCAGATATTAGTAATTATCCCACTCATTTGCATGCTGAATTAAATGATATTGTAGCTTTTAAAACATTTATGATTGCTGTTTTACAAACCAATGTTTATTTAGGTCATTTGAAAACAAATGAAATCAGCTTTTTAACTACAATAGCAAATTCTGGAAATGGAAGAGCCAATATACAAGCGCAGAATTTATTGTGCTTCTTTTATGGCGACTGTAAAAATTATACTGATAATTTAGGACTGCAAACTGAATCAACTAAAATTAATGAAGATATAGAAAAAGGAACTCTATTAGACGATATTTCTATTTATCCAAACCCAGCAAATAGTTTTGTAGCTATAGAACTTCCTGTGGTAAATTCAGTAGCAAACATTCAGGTTTTTGGGTTAGACGGAAAGCATGTGCTTAAAACATCAATTCAGAAACCAATTTATATATGGGATACCAGTAAAATGCCATCTGGAACTTATGTTGTAAAAATTGAGTTAAATAATGAGGTCATCACTAAAAAAGTTGTTGTAATTAAATAGAGGTGACATAATTAAAAATTGGTTTTTATAATTAAGATATACTAAATAGGAGTGACACCATGTTACTCCTATTTCTTAAATTATTGTTTAACAATAATTTTAAGATGTATGAATTGAGCTGATGATAGATGAATTATCAAGTCATTAAAGTGCTAAGATCTATTCTTCTAATTTTTTTGAAATACCCTTTAATTGATTAATCGTTTGTTAACAATTAAGGAACAAAAAGGAGTGACTACGCGTTGCTCCTTTTTTGTATATGAATGTCTTGATATAAATTTCATTTTTAATTGAAAAAATAATTAGTTCAACCTGCACCATGTTTCTTAAAAAAAGGAATAACATTTTCCTGTGAGTACTTTTGACCGAAATTTGGATTCCACTATCAAATAAAATAGTATTTTAGCAGTAGATTGGATGTTTTCCCCTTTTTATCTTAATCTTTTTAATTGGGACACAATTACTGTTTCAATATGAAAGTGTATGAATAAAACTATTTTTCTCTCAATTCTGTTAATTTTAGGTTTAAGCAATGGCTATTCTCAAGTACAGGCCCTATCTGACTTTAAAAGTGATTTAAAGAATGTATCAAAGACTTCAATTTTAGAAGCCTTTGATAATCGTGTTATCGAGTTAATGAAAAGTCAAGTTCATGATTCAGTCATTTTTAATACAATTAATTACAAAATCTATTTAGCTGACTCGATCAATGATAAAAAACTGCACAACTATGCTGTCTTAGAAATCATTGACTTTCCTCAATATCTCTCTAAGAGAGCACTGTATGATTATTTATACGAAGCCGGAGCATTTTATATTAGTACAGGTAATCAAGACATTGGAACAGACCTGCATTTAAAAGCAGTAAAGATTGCTGAAGACCTCGATAATGACACTTTACTTTATTCGATAAATAAGCGAATAGGAATCACGTTTAAATCTATTAAAAATCATGATTTGTCTAAAAAATACTTATTTCGATCTTTAAAGAAAGCAGAAGGAATATCATACGATAAAGGAATTTCGAGTGTGTGTATGACAATTGGAAATGTCTATAAGAATACTGCTGTTTATGATACTGCACTTTTATACTATAATAAGAGTATTAAGTTTGCAAAAATATCTGGCTACGAAAGAGGCTTGGCTGGAAATTATAATAATTTAGGCGGACTTTATGTTTTACAAAAAGACTATGACAAAGCGATAGATTATTTTTTAGATGCGATTCCAATTAATGATAGACTTAATAATAAGTCTTGGTTAGGTATTAATTATTCCAATTTAGGAGGTGCTTTTGCGGATTTGGAAGACTATGAGGAAGCTTTGTACTACATTAATAAAGGAGTTAAACTTAGAACTGAAATTGGTGATTCTAGTGGGTTAGGGTCAGATTTTAAGAAACGCAGCCATATTTATGCCATTAGTAACCAATTTAAAAAAGCCTATAATGATCTAAAAACTGCTAAACAGATTGAAGGTAAGTATGCTAATTCTAAAAAATTAGCATTAGCAGCCAACATTGAATCTAATTTTGTAAATGACAAGAAAGATTTTGAAATTAATCAGCTCAAGATAGAGCAAGAAAGTAAGGCTTTAATCATTAGCTCTCAAGCTGAGGAATTAGCGCTTGAAGCCCAAATACAAAGAGATGAGGATAAATTGGTATATGGAGTTGGGGTTGTGTTGCTTGGCCTAATTGGTGTTATATTTGCGTTTTGGAGACATAATCAGCAAAGAAAAAAATATACTTTAGAATTATATGCTAAAAATAATGAAATAGAAATTGTCAATTCATCTTTAAATCAAGCTCAACAAGTGCTAACAGTTAAGAATGATGAAATTATGGATAGTATTACCTATGCTAAGAGGATTCAAGCTGCCATATTACCTTCTGAAAAATACCTTCATCAATCATTGAAAGAGGCTTTCGTTTTGTATCTTCCAAAAGACATAGTAGCAGGAGATTTTTATTGGACGGAGCAAGTTGGAGATACAATTCTTTTCGCCGTCGCGGATTGCACTGGCCATGGTGTGCCAGGAGCAATGGTAAGTGTAATTTGTAACAACGCTCTAAATGACACTATCAAATTAAAAGCAATTACTGATCCGGGAGAAATTCTTGACAATACTACTGACATAGTGCTTAATCAGTTCGAAAAATCTGAAGAGGATGTCAAAGATGGGATGGATATTGGTATTTGTGCATTTAATAGGACGACTAGGACCCTAAAGTTTGCAGGTGCAAATATCCCTTTGTGGTTAGTAAGAAATAATGAATTAAAAGAAATAAAAGCAACAAGACAGCCTGTTGGGCGTTTTTCAAAAAGACGGAAGTTTGTAACGCATGAGGTATCAATTCAAAATAATGATATGATATATATGTCTAGTGATGGATATGCTGATCAATTTGGAGGTGTAAAGAATAAAAAGTTCATGAAAAAGAATTTTAAGAACTTGCTTGCAAAAGTTTCAAATAAATCTTTAAATGAACAAAGCAAGCATATCCATGATGTTTTTTTAGAATGGAAATCTGGAAATGAGCAGGTCGACGATATTTGTGTAATGGGTGTGAAATTTAATGAAAGCAAACAATGAGAATTACTAGTAAAATAATCATAACTTTTATTGTTTGTTTAGTAATCTCATTTGCTGGTTTTACCCAGAATAACATTGATTTTGAGGATTTTAAAAAGTTGGTTATTGACTCTCCAAATGATTCATTAACTGACTTGTTTTACGATAGAATAATCGAATTAAGAACTAAACAAGCCAATAATTCAGAAATATTTAAAACGTTAGAGTTGCAAATTGAAGTAGGAGATACTGCTGGAAATAAAATGCTCAAAAACAATGGTATTACTCAAATTATCGAATTTTCTGATCGTTTAGCACCGGAGCAATTATTTGACTATTTAAGTAAAGCTGGTAATCATCAAGTAAAGCTAGGAAATATTGACAAAGGAATAGAATTTCAATTTAAAGCAATCAATTTGGCCGAAGAGTTAAAAAATGACTCTATGTTGGCTAAAGTATTTTTGAGATTAGGGATTAATTTTATGAGGTCGAATAATTTAACCTTATCTGAAAAATATTTAAAATCAGCAATTGAAATTTACGAAAAGATGTCGGATGAAATTGGACTTTCGAGTGCATATATGTCATATGGCAATTTTTTTAAAAACTCTAAAATTTATGATTCAGCACTATACTATTATGACAAAAGTTTAGCTATTGCCATGCAGCAAAATTATGCTAGAAACAAAGCAGGCAATTATAATAATATTGCTAATGTTTTTAGGCTTCAAAAACATTTTGAAAAGGCTATTTCTTTTTATCTAAAAGCCGTTGAAATTAATATTGAAACTGATAATTTGCAGTGGCTATCTTATAATTACAATAATTTGGGTGTTACATATAATACGTTGAAAAATAGTAAAAAAGCATTAGAGTATTATAAGAAAAGCTTAGATATTAAAGATAAAATGGGTGATATTGAAAGTAAAATAAGCACTTTAGAAAATATAAGTGAGGTATACGCTGGTCAAGGTAATTATAAAAAGGCGTTTGAATTTCTAAATAATGCCGAATTGATAAGAGAGGATTACGGTTCAGCCACAAAGGCGCAACTTACGGCTAGATTAGAGGCTAAGTTTCAGAGTGAGAAAAAAGAAAGTGAGCTGAAACAAATAAGAGCAGAGCAAGACTTACAAAGTTTAACCCTTGAAACCCAAAGTAAACAATTTGCTTTACAAGAAGTATTACGTAAAGAGCGTCGCTATTTATTAATTGTGATGGTTGTTATTATTGCATCTTTATTTTTAGCAGTAATATTATTTTGGCGCAATACACAACAGCGAAAAAAATATGTTGATACGCTTCATCAAAAAAACAATCAAATTAGAACTGTAAATAGTAATTTACAAAATGCGCAAAGTATATTAACGAGAAAGAATGATGAAATTACGGACAGTATTACCTATGCTAAAAGAATACAAGCAGCGATTTTACCTTCTCAAAAAGTTTTGAAGACAGTGTTTGATAAGGCCTTTGTAATGTACTTACCAAAGGATATTGTTGCTGGCGATTTTTATTGGACAGAGCAGGTGGGGGATGTTGTCCTTTTTGCCGTTGCTGATTGTACTGGTCATGGTGTGCCCGGAGCAATGGTAAGTGTTATTTGTAATAATGCGTTGAATGCGAGTATCAAAAATGATAAACTAATTGATCCTGGAAAAATATTAGATAATACCACTGATATAGTTTTAAGTCAATTTTCAAAATCAGAAGAAGATGTAAAAGATGGTATGGATATAGCACTATGTGCCTATAACAAGGTAAATGGAACTTTAAAGTACGCTGGTGCAAATATTCCTTTATGGTTAGTTAGAAATGGTTCTGTACAAGAAATAAAAGCGACAAGACAGCCAATAGGCAAACATGTGGTCAGACAAGCATTCTTAACACATGAGTTAGCTATTCAAGAAAATGATACAATTTATTTATCAAGTGATGGATTCGCTGATCAATTTGGAGGACTCAAGAATAAAAAGTACATGAAGAAAAATTTCAAGGACCTACTAGCAAATGTCTCAGAGAAGACAATTAATGAGCAAAATAATGAGATAAATAGTGTTTTTGTAAACTGGAAGCAGGAAAACGATCAGGTAGATGATATCTGTGTGATGGGAATACAGTTTTCAATTTAAAATGGACCAGCTAAATACTGGTCCATTGCGATTAAGTCAATTCAATAATTTTTAAGTTTACTCCTCAATCATTGTGACACCGGGATGCTTTGCTTTTTGAAACTCAAATTGAGTGTCAGGAATAGAAATATTAGTCTTTAAATCTCCCATACTATATTTCATATGTGTGCCATCTTTCCCTTTAATGTGTGCATGTACCACTTGATGTTTAACGGGGTCAATTTTTAGAATGATAGTATGGTATTTGCTATCTTGTTTATTCTTCGGGAAAAGAAAAATTTCATCAACTTTTTTACCTTTAAAGGTAGTTTCCTTCGAATATTTAAAGTTAAATCCTTTTTCCCAAATAGTTAAAAGCTTGCTTGGTTTTAAAAAGTCTTCATCATCTTCATCAGCATCTCTAACATAGCATTCATTATCAGACTTTATATATGTCCAAATTTTGGTGCCATTTGACATGATAGTTTGGTCAGGAGTAGAAACTGTATATTTATCTCCTTTTAAAGAAGCGGTTCCTTTCTGGCTGATTGGACTACCCTCAGCAGTAATAATACTTAGATTATATGATAGCTTAACTGTTTTGTAGGTTTTGGTTATGGTACTTACTTTGTCTAAAATTGATTTTGCTTTCGTATCAGTTTGTCCAAAGATTGGTACGATTAATCCAACAAACAAAAATAACCCTAATATATGTTTCATAATTTTTTATTTTATTTTCTATAATTCTAACTATACTATAACTGTGCCAAAATTATAAAAATAAGCTCGCAGATTATTTAATCTTCTAAATTTTTCAAAAATTGATCAAGTGCTACTAAATCTGGAACTAATACTTCCCTTGCTTTGCTGCCCTTAAACGGACCAATTATTCCGACTGCCTCCATTTGGTCAATAATTCTTCCTGCTCTGTTATAACCTATCTTTAGTTTTCTTTGCAATAGCGAGGCTGAACCTTGTTGATGAGTAACCAATACTTCTGCTGCAGTTATGAACAAATCATCTCTATCATCAATGTCAATGTCTTTACCGCCACCTTCTTCGTTTTCATTAACATATTCCGGAAGCATTAGTGCACTTGGATAAGCCCTTTGATCTCCAATGAAATCACAAATTTTCTCAACTTCAGGTGTGTCAACAAATGCACATTGTACTCTAGTCAATTCATTTCCAAAAGAAATTAGCATATCACCTCTGCCAATTAGTTGGTCAGCTCCAGTAGAGTCAAGAATTGTTTTTGAATCTATTCCAGAAGACACTTTAAAGGCAACTCTCGCAGGAAAGTTGGCTTTAATCATACCAGTAATAACATTAACTGATGGTCTTTGAGTAGCTACTATTAAGTGGATACCAATTGCTCGGGCTAATTGTGCAAGTCTAGCAATTGGATGTTCAATTTCTTTTCCAGCAGTCATTATTAAATCTGCAAACTCATCAATGACAACAACAATATAAGGCAAATACCGGTGACCATTTTCAGGATTAAGTTTACGACCAATAAATTTAGCATTGTATTCTTTTAGATTCCGAACTTGAGCATTCTTAAGCAATTCGTATCTATCATCCATTTCAATACACAGTGAATTCATTGTATTGACTACTTTTCCAGTATCGGTTATTATTGCTTCATCAGAATCAGGCAATTTTGCCAAAAAATGACGTTCTATTTTATTGTACAAAGTTAATTCGACTTTTTTAGGGTCAACCATAACAAACTTAACTTGTGCAGGATGCTTTTTATATAAAATTGAGACTAGCACAGCATTCAGACCTACAGATTTTCCTTGACCAGTAGCACCTGCAACTAATAAATGAGGTGCTTTTGCTAAATCGAATATAAAGGTTTCATTTGATATTGTTTTTCCTAAAACAACTGGCAATTCCATGTCGGAATTTTGGAATTTTTCAGAAGCAATCATAGTCCGCATGGCTACCATATCCGGATTAGAATTAGGTACCTCTATACCAATAGTTCCTTTTCCAGGAATAGGAGCAATAATCCTGATGCCGAGAGCCGCCAGACTCAATGCAATGTCATCTGATAAGTTTTTAATTTTTGAAATTCGGATACCAGGAGCAGGAACAATTTCGTATAAAGTAACAGTTGGACCAACGGTAGCCTTAATTTTTGAAATTTCAATATTATAATGACCGAGTACTTCAACAATTTTATTTTTATTCTCTTCTAATTCTTCTTTATTGATACTAAGGGTTTTTCCTCCATAATCTTCTAATAAATCAATAGTAGGCAGTTGGTATGCAGAAAGGTCAAGTTTTGGGTCATACTCCCCAAATTCTTTAATCCTCTCGTCTAGGTCTTTTTCATCTAGAGTTTCCTCCTCTTTTATTTCAATCTGAAAATCGTCATCATTATTCAAATTTTCTGAATCATTATTAATTACAACTTCAGGAACCGTCTCATTTGTTTCAACTTCAAAGTCTAAGTTTTTTTCGGGAGAAGAAGCTTCTTCATTTAAATCAATTTCTAATTCCGAATTGCTAAAATCCACCGTTTCACTTATTAAATCTTCTTCAATCTCGTTATCCTTAATAGAATTAACTGCAATAATGTCTTCTATTGGCTGTTTATCTAAGCTGCTATTTTTTAACTCTTTATCTTTTTTATTAAATAGATCTGTTAAATTAAAAAAGTCAAGTAATTTATGAAAGTCAGGATTGAACAATATAACCACTGAAATAAAAACTAAAACAATTAGAAATAATGCCGCACCAATTTTACCTACTGCTGAGAAAAGCCATGTATTAAAAGAGTAGCCAAAGTTTCCACCAAATGGAAAGTTTTGAGGTGTGTTAAAAAAACCTAGTACTAAGGAGAATACAACAAGACTCACTGCCGATACAGCAAGTGTTTTTTTGAGAGGGAGCAAAGCGTACTTAATCATTAAGTATAAACCAAATAATAAGCATAGGAATGGAAAAACAAAAGAAGGTAAGCCAAACCAGTCATAAAAAAAATGATGAGATACCCATGCACCTAGTTTGCCTAAATGATTATCAATTATGATTTCTGAATCAGAAAAAAGAAATTGACTCAACGATTTGTTTATCACCTTGTCTTGATCTGCTTTCCATGTGAATAGGTAGGAAATAAATGCAAAAATTTGATATATTCCAACTAGAATTAAGATAGAACCAACACTTAGTCTCAATTTTTTTCTGTCCTTTGAAAATAAATCTTTGATAGGTTTTAAGAAGTTAACTTTTGTCTTTGCTTTAGACTTTGTTGGTTTATTCTTACTTAACGAATTCGACTTTTTGGCCATTTTAGGGTGTTCTGTTTGAATACATAAAGATAATTAAAACCCAAATTCAATTTTGTCATGCTTACCGAATGTTTTAACAGTGTTATGTTAGTTGGGTTTTAAAAAAGAGAATGAGAGTAGTTTGACCTAAAGAAGTATTGTCCTTCCTGAAAGGTCTACTTTAATTTTTTCATGCTCGCTAAGCCAAAGAATTGCATGTTGAACCTCCTGTTTTGTGGCATGACTAAATATATTATTCAGTTGGGAAATTGATACACTTTCGTTTGATTTGCTTTCCTTTTTTAGATAATCCAAGATGTTGGATGATAGTGTTTTGTTATTTTTCGAAATGTTTAAGTTTAGACAAACACTGCAGTGTCCGCAATTTTTTGGTGCTGGTAATCCAAAATATTTGATGATATAAGTTTGCCTACAAATGTTGTTTTGAAGAAAATTATTGATTGAATTTGCTTTTAGAATTGCTGCTTCTTTTCTTGATTCATAAAAAGGTTTTGGAATTGTAAAATTATTATCACTTAATCTTTCTGTTAAATAAATCACTTGGTAACCTGATTTAAAAGGGATGTAGTCGATAACTTGTTGCTTTTTTAACTGCTCCAAGGAATCAATAATATCTTTTACTGATGTTTTTAATTTTTTAGCAATAATCGCTTCGCTTATTTGGAGGTATTCATCAAATATTCCTAAATGAGACCTTAGAACGAATTGGATAATTTGATCATGCTTTTGGCTTCTAACCTGGTATTGATATAAGTCCATTTTATCAACCAGTATCTTCATTCTGCTTTGTGAGTAATTATAATCATTTAACTTTAATAAATTACTGTTTTCTAGTATTTTTATAGCGTTATATGTAGTGTAAAGGTTTAAGTTGTATTTTGCCGAAAAATCGACTAAGTTTAAATTGAATATTTCATCTTTTCCTGAACCAATGGCTAGTTGGAGATGACTTCCTAAGGCGTTATAAATATTTTTAATTATTGATATATCTGGGAATTTTAATGCTATTTTTTCATCAATACTATCTATGTCATTGTTATCATAATAAAGAATTGCTCGTGCTGGTTTCTGGTCTCGTCCAGCGCGACCAGCTTCTTGAAAGTAGCTTTCAATGTTTTCAGGGACATAATAATGAATTATAAATCTAACATCAGGTTTATCAATTCCCATTCCAAATGCATTTGTACAAACAATGATCCTTGTTTTATTTTGCATCCAGTTAGTTTGCTTTTGATGCCTAGTCTCCTTGTCTAAACCTCCATGATAAAAGTCGGTAATTTCTCCACTATTTTTTAGATGTTGATGTAGCTCTTTCGTCCCTTTCCTTGTGCTACAATATATTATTCCTGAACCTTTTAATTTTTTAACTATAGAAATAGTGTCATCTAATTTATTTTTAGATTCAAGAGTAATATACTTCAAATTTGCTCTTACAAATGAACTTTGAAAAACAGTTTTTGAGTTGAATTTCAATTGATTTTGAATGTCCTTTACAACCGGAGGAGTAGCCGTGGCGGTAACAGCTATGAATTGCAGATTTTTTTTAATCTTTTTTAAGTTAGCAATTTTTAGGTAAGCTGGTCTGAAGTCGTAACCCCATTGTGAAATACAATGTGCTTCATCAATTGCAACAAAACTGACCTTCATTTTTCTAAACCGCTCAATAAATAAATCTGTTTGCAGCCTCTCAGGTGAGACGTACAAAAAGGAATAATCTCCATAAATGGCATTGTCAAGAGTAATATCTATTTCTCGTGGCGACATCCCAGAGTATATACTAAGCACTTTAATGCCTTTATTTCTGAGGCTATCTACTTGATCCTGAATTAATGCAATTAAAGGTGAGATGACAATGCAAATCCCTTCATTTAGAAGTGCCGGAATTTGATAACAGATAGATTTTCCTCCACCTGTAGGAAGAAGTGCTAATGTATCTTTTTTTTCAAGCACGGATTGTATGATTTCTGCTTGACTTGATCTGAATGTTTCATGACCCCAATATGATTTTAGTATGCCAAGTGGTGTTTTGTTCACAATGTGCTTAAAATTTCAAAGCTAAATATATATAAAGAATTGGGACTGCTATTATTAACAAATATTGAGCTTTTATTTTTGATAAAACTACCTTAAATGCTTACATTTGCAAAACCATAAAAATAAGTAATGATAACAGATTCTCAAAATATAGTAGTTGAACAAATTGCAAATTCAAGATTAAATGAAGTAGATTTTGATAATTTACCATTTGGAAAGCATTTTGCTGATTACATGTTTGAGATGGATTTTAAAGACGGTAAGTGGCAGCAACCGAAAGTAGTGCCATTTAGAAGTTTGTCTTTGCATCCAGCTACATCAGCGTTACATTATGGTCAAGCTATTTTTGAAGGACTAAAGGCAACTAAAAATAAAAATAATGAAGTTTTAGTGTTCAGACCTGACATGAATGCCAAAAGATTTAATGAATCTGCCGTAAGAATGTGTATGCAGCCTGTTCCAGAATCCATTTTTTTGGAAGGGTTAAATGTGTTATTGAATCAAAATAGGGCTTGGGTGCCAACTAAAGATGGCCAATCTTTATATATCCGACCTTTTATGATTGCAACTGATGAATATGTTGGCATTAAGGCATCAGATAATTATAAGTTTCTAATTATTTGCTCACCAGTAGGGTCTTATTATGCTGACCCTGTAAAAGTGAAGATAGAAACACATTATACTAGAGCTGCTGAAGGTGGAGTTGGTCAAGCAAAAGCAGCAGGGAACTATGCTGCTAGCTTATATCCTGCTAAAAAAGGTCTTGAAGAAGGGTATAGACAATTAATCTGGACGGATGCGAAGACGCATTCATATATAGAGGAAGCAGGCACCATGAATGTTGTATTTGTGATTGATGGAAAAATTATCACACCATCCGAAGATAAGGATACTATTTTGAAAGGGATTACTAAGCGCTCTGTTTTGCATGTTGCCAAAGACTGGGGGTATACAGTTGAAGAGAGACCTGTCACTGTATCAGAAGTAATTGAGGCCATTAAGAATGGGACTCTTGAAGATGCTTTTGGAGTAGGTACTGCTGCAACACTCGTAAGGATTATTTGTATTGGTTATGATGGGATTGATTATGATTTATCCAAACATAAATCAAGTGGTTTTGCTGAAAAAATGACCAATTATATCTCAAATTATAAGCTTGGAAAAGTTGAGGATAAATACAATTGGATTGTAACCGTATAATGCAACAGTTTGGCTTAATCGGTCGGTCTTTAAACTATTCCTTCTCTAAAGAATATTTTA
The DNA here is from genome assembly GCA_045107045.1 of Crocinitomicaceae bacterium. GTDB lineage: Bacteria > Bacteroidota > Bacteroidia > Flavobacteriales_D > Crocinitomicaceae > Putridiphycobacter. The sequence continues at coordinate 17,659 of JBGCFR010000003.1, read as the reverse complement.
CTAATAAATTTAATAGCTTATCTATTAATGCAAACTATCAAAATTTTGAGTGTGAAAGCATTAGTGATGTTGAAGAACTCTTAAATAACTGCCAAGCTTTTGGATTAAACGTTACTATGCCTTATAAGGAAGTAATCATTCCTTTACTAGATTTTGTGGATCCTATAGCCATTGAAGTTGGAGCTGTTAATACTGTGGTAAGGGTAGATGGAAAATGGAATGGTTACAATACTGATGTGTTTGGCTTTAAGCAAATGATTAAGCCTTTTTTTGAGTCACATCATGAAAGAGCGATAATTCTAGGTACCGGTGGTGCATCAAAAGCGGTTCAATATGTGCTAGAAGAATTGGGGTGTAATACTATATTTATTTCACGAAATCCAACCAAACAAAATGAGTTCGGATATGAAGATATAAATGAGGTGATGTTAAATTCTTGCCCTATAATTGTTAATACTACACCAGTGGGGACGTTTCCAAATAGTCATGAAATTGTGCAAGTTCCATATCAACACCTAAGTAATAGACAATTAGTGATTGACTTAGTTTATAATCCTATTGAAACAAGGTTTTTAAAGCATGCAAAAGAGCAGGGAGCAACTACCATAAATGGTTTAACAATGCTTCATCAGCAGGCTGAAAAAGCATGGGAAATTTGGCAATCCAATTAAAAGATTTGATATTGCACATATTGAGCTTTTTTAAACTTGTATATCATATCGGATTTATTACTTTTGTGGCTTAATTGACACTCAGTAAATGCAAATAGAGTCTATTCTTTCTGAACTTGTAATTATAGCTATCAAAGAGCTTTATGATCATGATATTGATTTAAAGGTTATTCAATTTCAAAAAACGAAAAAGGAATTTGAAGGAGATATTACCTTGGTAACATTCCCTTTGCTTAGAATTTCAAAGCAGGCACCAGAACAAACAGGTGAAAGTATTGGTCAGTATCTTATTGAAAAATCAGATAATATTGTAGCGTTTAATACAGTTAAGGGTTTTTTAAATTTAGTAATTTCCGATTCATATTTAATACAGGAATTGAACATTTTTACACTTACGGATGATTATGGTTTTTATCCAAAAAATGGGCAATTGTATATGGTTGAATATTCTTCGCCAAACACAAATAAACCTTTGCATTTAGGCCATCTTCGAAACAATTTTTTAGGATATTCAGTTGCTGAAATCTTAAAAGCGAATGGATATGAGGTGGTTAAAACTCAAATTATAAATGACCGTGGAATTCATATTTGTAAAAGTATGTTGGCATGGCAAAAATTTGGTAATGGTGAAACTCCGGAAAGTTCAGGTGTCAAAGGTGATAAGTTAGTAGGTAAGTACTATGTAGCCTTTGATAAGGCCCTTAAAGCTGAAACCCAGGCAGTACTTTCAAAATGGGACTCGGGTGATTTTTCAGACCTTACAGGTAAAGACTTGGACCAAATAAAACAATGGTATGTTGCTATTGTTGCAGCAGATGACAGTGCTAAGAAAGGAATTCAAGATAAGATTTTGCAAGTTGCCAAAAATAAGACTCAAATCATGATTGATGCGCAAACCATGTTGCGTAAATGGGAGGAAAAAGACCCAGAGGTTTATGCATTATGGGAAACTATGAATGGTTGGGTTTATAAAGGGTTTAAAACCACTTATAATAATATGGGTGTTGATTTTGACAAGTTGTACTACGAATCCACTACCTATCTAACAGGTAAGTCATTGATAGAGAAAGGCTTGGTCTCAGGTATTTTTTATAAAAAAGAGGATAATTCTGTTTGGATTGATTTAACTGATGAAGGGCTGGATGAGAAACTAGTACTTAGAGGAGACGGTACGGCAGTATATATGACCCAAGATATGGGCACTGCAAGTCTAAGGTTTGCAGATTTTCCAAAACTTAACGGAATTACATATACAGTAGGTAATGAGCAAGATTATCATTTTAAAGTGCTATTTATTATACTAGATAAACTTGGTTATAAATGGGCCAAAAACTGCCATCATCTATCATATGGAATGGTTGATTTACCAACAGGTAAAATGAAATCAAGAGAAGGTACTGTTGTTGACGCAGATGACTTGATGGCTGAAATAGTTGAAAGTGCTAAATTAGGCTCGAAGGAGCGAGGTCATCTTGAAGGATTGACTGATCAAGAAAAGTACGATTTATATAATATCATAGGCATGGGAGGGCTGAAGTACTATCTACTTAAAGTTGATCCTAAAAAAAGAATGATGTTTAATCCGGAAGAGTCAGTTGATTTAAATGGAAATACTGGACCATTTATTCAATATACATATGCTCGTATTTCATCAATTTTAAAAGCCGGTGGAGAGGTAGGAAAAGTTAATTCAGAAATTCAATTGCATAGTTCAGAAAGAGAGTTGATAAAGCTAATGGCAGATTTCCCCCAATTGATAAAGGAAGCTGGTGATTTGCTTAGTCCTGCTTTAATTGCAAATTATACTTATGATTTGGTTAAACTGTATAATTCATTTTATCAAAGTGTTAGTATTTTAAAAGAGGAGGATTCTGATAAAATAAACCTTAGACTTCAAATAAGCGCCATGGTTGGCATAATTATTAAGAAATCTATGCGTTTGCTTGGTATAACTGTTCCTAATCAAATGTAAAGAATGAAAAAAGCATTTATTTTTCTTTTTAGTACTTTTTTATTGGTTGGTTTTTCGGCTTGTAAAAAAAGAGGGTGCACATTAGATTATGCGAAGAATTTTGATGCAACAGCTAAGAGAGATAATGGTAAATGTGAGTATTATAGAAAAGCGGAAATTCTTGGACTAAAAATACTTAATTTTCCTGATAGTAATAGTAATGGTTATGCCTGGGATAATGTTGGGTATCCAGATTTATATATTAGAATAACTAATGATTCAGATGCCATAAAATATGCTTCAAAAACTATTTCAGAAATTAAACCAAATGATACAGTATCTTGGAGTTTTCCTAGTTATGTGACTGCAGACAGTTCGGAGCCATTTAACGAGTTTAAAATATATGAGACGGATAAAATTTCTTCAGCTGAAATTATTGAAAAATTCCCGATTAATTTTCTTGATTTTATGCATGAATCAGAATCAGGATTAGAAAAATACCCGGACTCCGTTTTGTATAACGGAAATTATATTGAAATGAAAATTTATCTGAATTGGATAGACTAAACAAAATTAAAGAATGACAAAAATTAAATTCGGAACAGATGGCTGGCGTGCCATTATTGGTGATACTTATATAGTTGAAAATGTAGCAAGAGTAACTCTTGGTGTATCACAATGGTTAAAAAACAAATCGACTGACCCTAAAATAGTAATTGGTCATGATTGCAGATTCGGTGGACCCTTATTTGCGAACACTGCTATTAAAATTTTTATTAGTCAAGGCGTTAAGGTTGTAACCACAAAAAAAGGCTTTGTTTCCACACCAATGGTTTCACTGAGTACACTGCAACATAAAGCAGATTTAGGCATTGTAATAACGGCTAGTCATAATCCACCAGAGTATAATGGTTATAAATTGAAAGGTGATTTTGGTGGTCCATTATTACCAGATGATGTGGCAGATGTTGAGGCTTTGATTCCAGAAATGAATAGTGTTGATTTAGATGCTGTCAATCTTTTAGATGCTGAGAAGAGTGGTTTGTTGGCATTTGATGATATGGAACAAGCTTTTATTGATTCGGTTAATCAAACATTCGATATAGAAGCAATTAAAAATTCAGGTTTAAACCTTGCCTATGATGCAATGTATGGTGCCGGTCAAAATGTATTAAAAAGAATATTGCCTGATTTAGACTTTTTACATTGTGATAATAATCCATCATTTATGGGACAAGCTCCCGAGCCAATTGCTAAAAATTTAACTGAATTATCGAACTTCATTAAAACAAATGGAAATATTGATTGCGCTTTAGCAACAGATGGAGATGCAGACAGAATTGGACTTTACAATAGTAGTGGTGAGTTTGTTGATTCACATCATATTATATTATTATTAATTCACTATTTAGTGAAATATAAAGGTATGTCCGGGAAAGTTGTAACAGGCTTTAGTTCAACGCCTCGAATTAAAAAAATGTGTAAACATTATGGGTTAACGCATGTTGAAGTACCAATTGGTTTTAAGTATATTGCTGGAATAATGGCTGATGAAAACGAAGACGTTTTACTTGGAGGTGAAGAAAGTGGTGGTATAGCAATTAAAACACATATTCCTGAAAGAGATGGTATATGGATTGGGTTAACAATTTGGGAATTTATGGCCAAATCAGGCAAAACGTTAGAACAACTTATTGAAGAGGTATATGAAATTGTTGGTCAATTTGCTTTTGAGCGTTCTGATTTACACATTAACAATTCTTTGAAAGCAACCATTATTGAAAAATGTAAATCAAAGAAATTTAACTTTTTTGGAAAATATGCGGTTCAATCAATTGAAGATTTAGATGGCTTCAAGTACCATTTTGATGAAAATAGATGGTTAATGATTAGACCGTCAGGCACAGAACCTGTACTGCGTACTTATGCAGAGGCTCCAACATTAGAGGAGGTAAGACATATTCTTGAAAATTGTAAGCTGACAATAGGCGCGTAAACTGTATGGGGAACACTTTTGGACATATTCTTAAATTTACTTCATTTGGAGAATCTCATGGTGTGGCTATAGGCGGTGTTTTAGATGGCTGCCCAGCAGGCGTTTATATAGATTTAAGCCAAGTTCAATCGCAGCTTGATAGAAGACGACCAGGCCAATCGAAATTGGTTAGCCAAAGAAAAGAATCCGATCGGGTAAAAATTTTGTCAGGGATATTTGAAGGTAAAACGACTGGAATGCCAATTGGATTCATTTTAGATAATGAAGACCCAAAAAGTAAAGATTATTCCCATTTAAAAGAGTCGTATAGACCCTCTCATGCCGATTTTACATATCAAAAAAAATATGGTATTCGAGACTATAGAGGGGGTGGTAGGAGTAGTGCAAGAGAAACAGCAACTCGAGTAGCAGCAGGTGCTATCGCACAGCAAATCCTAAGTAATCTTGGAATTTCCATTACTTCGTATGTAACTAGTGTTGGTGAGATAAATATTGAGTCGGAAAATATCGACCTAAATACTATTGATGAAAATTTAGTTAGATGTCCGAATGTTGAAATGGCAATAGAAATGGAAAACTATATCTCTAAGGTTAAAGCTAGTGGTGATACAGTTGGAGGTGTTATACATACAATTGTAAAAAATACACCAATTGGGCTTGGTGAGCCAGTTTATGATAAGTTAAGTGCTGCTCTTGCAAGCGCTATGTTTTCTATTAATGCAGTTAAAGGCTTTGAACTTGGAAGTGGTTTTAAAGGTTCAAAAATGAAAGGAAGTATTCATAATGATCCATTTATAGTTGAGAATGGTACGGTGAAGACCGAAACTAATTTTTCTGGGGGAATTCAAGGGGGGATTTCAAATGGTGAAGACATTTATTTCAATGTTGCGTTTAAACCTGTAGCGACCATTCTGCAAAAGCAAAGTACCATTAATGATAAAGAACACGCAGTTATTATTGAAGGGAAGGGCAGACATGACGCTTGCGTTGTGCCGAGAGCTGTGCCAATTGTGGAAAGCATGACTGCATTAGTAATTCTAGATTACTATTTGTTGTCAAAATCAAACAAAGCATAATCTCAAAATATTATTTTTTTACTGAATTAAGTTAGATTCATCCAAATGGGTGAAGCTTGAACTGGATATATTCTATAATTTGGTTCTAGGTTTATTTAACAAGTTTAAGTCAATTGCTAAAAGGGGATGTTTAGTTTTTTTTGAACTTAAACTAATAATGAGAAAAAACGCTATAACTTTGTTATAGCGTTTTTTAATCTTCTGAATATGGAAATTTCAAATGCTTTACTGAAGTTCCGTTTTGCTTAATTTCTAGTAATGCATCAATACCTATTGAAATGTGTGTTTCAACAAAATTAATCGAAACTTTTTGGTCACTTTGTTCAGTTTTAACACCTTCAGCAATCATTGGCTGGTCCGAAACTAATAGTAAGGCACCAGTTGGTATTGTATTGGCGAATCCAGTTATAAATAAGGTTGCAGTTTCCATATCAATGGCCATTGCTCGTGTGGATCTTAGATAGTCTTTGAATTTTTCATCATGTTCCCAAACTCTTCTGTTGGTAGTGTAAACAGTACCGGTCCAATAATCTTTATTGTGTTCTCTGATTGATGTTGATACCGCACGTTGAAGTGTGAAGGCTGGTAATGCAGGGATTTCAGGAGGGTAATAGTCATTTGAAGTACCTTCACCTCGTATAGCTGCTATTGGTAGAATTAAATCTCCAATCTCAGTTTTCTTTTTAAGCCCCCCACATTTTCCCAAAAACAAACAAGCTCTGGGTTTAATCGCACTTAACAAATCCATTATAGTTGCTGCATTTGCACTTCCCATGGTAAAATTAATCATGGTAATACCATTAGCAGAAACGCTAGGCATAGCTTTATCTTGTCCTTCTATCTCAACACTGAATTTATCAGCAAAACATTTTAAATAGCCTTTGAAATTGGTCAATAATATATATGGTTCAAAGTCTTCTAAAGCCCGTCCTGTGTATCTTGGTAGCCAGTTATTTACTATATCATCTTTAGTGGTCATATATTTCAATATACTAAAAAAGACGCCAAAGCGTCTTTTTTAAATTATGTTCGATTATTTATTTCTTGAAATTGTCCGAAACTATAAGTTCTTTTGTTCCATGCGACCAACTATAAAATCCTTCTCCTGATTTAATACCTTTTTTTCCAGCTGTTACCATATTAACAAGTAGCGGACATGGTGCGTATTTATCATTTCCTAAACCAGTATAAAGCACATTCATAATTGCTAAGCACACATCTAGTCCAATAAAGTCCGCTAATTGAAGTGGACCCATAGGGTGGGCCATGCCAAGTTTCATTACGGTGTCAATTTCTTCAACACCTGCAACGCCTTCGTTTAAAGTAATAATTGCTTCGTTTATCATTGGCATTAAAATTCTGTTAGCCACAAATCCTGGATAATCATTGACTTCAACTGGAACTTTCCCTAGTTTTTTAGAAGTCTCCATAATTATCTCAGTGACACTGTCACTTGTTGAGTATCCCCGAATAATTTCAACCAATTTCATAATTGGAACTGGATTCATAAAATGCATCCCAATTACCTTATCCGGACGTTTAGTTGCAGCCGCAATCTTAGTAATTGATATTGATGATGTATTTGTGGCTAAAATTGCAGATTCTGGTGCATTTGCATCCAAATCTTTAAATATTTTTAATTTTAAGTCTATATTTTCAGTTGCTGCTTCAACAATAAGATCAGAAGATGATATTCCAGTTTTTAAATCTGTAAAACAAGAAATATTACTCAAGGTATTCTCTTTGTCTTTTTCAGTAATTCTCTCTTTCTGAACTAGGCGATCAAGATTTTTACTTATTGTTATAATTGCTTTATCTAGAGATTCTTGAGAGATATCAATTAAACTAACATTATAACCACTTTGGGCAAATGTATGAGCGATTCCATTCCCCATTGTTCCTGCACCGATAACTGCTATATTCTTCATGTATGAATTAATTTAAATTTAAGTGCTAAATATACGAAATATTCCAAAAAATAAGTCGTTGATACTTATAATCACTCAGTATTGAATATTAGAAGTAAAAGACTACTTTTGAGGTATGACAGAAAAGCAAAATCACATAGCTAAAAGAGGTATTTCGAATGCCTATTCTGTTGTAATGGTAGGATTGATTGCTGCGTTTTTAACCATTCCAGCATTTATTTTTTTATATAAATATATTCCTGCTTTTGAAATTAATTTGGCTAACTCTGTTGTTCGATTAGACCATATTATATTATTCTTAGGACTCTTCTTTGTTTTGTATTATCTTCTAAAAAAAGTAAGGGTATTGGTGCTGATTATTGTATTTGCTGGAGCCATAATTTTAACAGCAACCAACTTTATGGAAATTTATACTCTAAAAAATTTATATCATGACTACTCATCATTTCTATACGACCTTTCACAAAACACGATTGAAAAAAAGTTTTTAGATAGAGAAATAAAATTTTTAAAAGAAGATAAATTAAGAGACGCAATAGATTATAACAATCCAATAGTAAGAAATTATGCCGTAAATATTGCAAATAAGCACTTTTCAGCAACAAGGAATTTATCTACTAGCTTAAAATGGGTTCATTATTTTAGTGTATTCAAAGAGATCAATAGCAAATGGAACTATGTGTACGATCCTCAAAACGAGGATTATTATGCAAAGGGTAGCGAAACTATTTTGCAACTTGATTTTGACAACACTTTTAAAGGAGATTGTGATGATCATGCTATCTTAATGGCTGCTTGTATTAAAGCGGTTGGAGGCGAGGTTAGATTAATTAAAACTGAGGTTAAACTTAAGGATGGAAGAACCGTGGGCCATCTATATCCTGAGGTTAAATTTGGGAAAATTAAAGATTTAGAGGCAGTAGTTTACTTAATTAAAACGATTTATTTCAAGGATGAAACTAAGAAAAAAAATATTAATTATCATCAAGATAAAAAGGGTTTCATTTGGTTAAATTTTGATTATAATGATCGCTATCCCGGAAACCCGTATCAGAGTGACATAAGAGAGTCTGAATTTAGAATATAATTTATAGTGACAACTTATATTTTGAATTTGATAAATAAATGCTTATATTACCTAGGTAAGGAGGAGATATGAAGCTAGAGAAATATAATTTTTTTTGTACCAATTGTAAACATCAACTTGATGATAAGGGGACTATCCATTTGAAAACGGAAAGAGAGAATGGAGACAACGGTGACATGTATCTATCCACTAGCTTCGGAACATATTCATATAAACATAAGCCGGAAATTGCATTTTTAGATAATGAACTGGTTAATTTTTATTGTCCTGATTGTAATAGCGACCTGAAGTCTGAAAAATTTCCAAAATTTGTAAAAATGATAATGCGTGTAGAAAATAATTTCGAGTTTGAAATTTTATTTTCTAGAAAAGCAGGAATGCACAAGACGTATATTGTGACTGAAGATGGAGTAGAATCATACGGTGAACATGCTTCAGACGATAATTTAATCTAATTAATAGTCTTTCAGCTCTACAATTTGATCACCTTTTAAAATGGGTATCACCTTGGTCGTATTTGGTGTTAAACAATAAACAATGTCTTTATTAAGGTTTAACTTTTTTAATCTCCTTCTATGCGAGGAAGATTTTAGATACCCAAATATATTATCTTTTGCACTTAAAAATAGATATTTAGCCGCCACTGAAGAATCTTCTTCTGAGGTGAATCTGCCTGTCTCCAATAAGTTAGAAGTAATTGCCCCAGCACAAATTGTATCTTCCAAATTAAATTTATCTTTCCAACCTGAGCATAAACAAAGAATATCCTTATTTTGTTTAGATAACCAATCTGATAAATAATCTAAATTGCAAAATGAACCTATTACAACTGTTGAATTTGGGCTAGTTTTAGCTATATTAATAGATTTAGTGCCATTAGTAGTCGAAAGCACAATAGTTTGATCTTTAAGTGCAGGATTTAAGTAAGAAAATGGTGAATTACCAAAATCAAAGCCCTCTACTATTTTTCCTTCACGTTCGGCACCGACAAGGTACCCTTTGTCTTGGTAGCTTTGAGCCTCTTCAATGCTCGATACTGGTATCAATGCCTTAATATTGTTATGAAAGGCAGCACAAATTGCAGATGTTGCTCTTAAAGCATCTATAACGACAATTAATTCAAAATCATTTTTAAATAAATCAAAATCATGCGGACTAAAACAAACTTCAATTTTGTTTTTAAAGTTATTTGGCATTGTAATTTTTGGGTTTTAGCATTCGGTTATTTCTTATAAATGTAAGAAATCTTTTTTAGCTAATAATTCCTCCTCAGTTTCTCTAATATCTTCGTCGTCTACACAACAATCAACTGGGCATACTGCAGCACATTGTGGTTCATCATGAAAACCTTTGCACTCAGTACACTTATCTGGCACAATAAAATAGACATCCATATCTACTGGCTCGTAATCAGTATCAGCATCAAACTTTTTTCCATTTGGAGCTACTAGAGCACCTGTTAAAGAAGTACCGTCAGACATTCGCCATTCAGCTCCACCTTCATATATGGCATTGTTAGGGCACTCCGGTTCACATGCCCCACAATTAATACACTCGTCCGTTATGATGATAGCCATTATTTATTCTTTTTAATTAGTTTTGCAAAGTTAAAATATCTTTAAATGAAAACCAACCAAAGAATAGAATTATTATCAGCATTTGGATGTGTATTGGATGATATATGTGAAAAACTATCATATTCTGAATCGAATAAGACTATCTGTGAGGTTTTGTACGCTAAATTCGAAGATGGAATTGTTAAAGCAAAAGTACATAATGGGTGGTTTACTATCGACAATATCTTCCAAGCACTATCAGGTATAAGCATTTGGTTAAAAAAGGAAAGTTTGAATGATTGGTTAATAAATTATAATATTGAGTCGTTACAATCTAAAACAGTTGGCCTTATAATGGCAGGAAATATCCCATTGGTTGGATTTCATGATTTTTTGGCTGTATTTTTAAGTGGTCATCATTCGAAAATAAAATTATCATCAGATGATAATATACTCTGGCCAATTATTATTGAAATTTTAATTGAATTGAATCCTGAATTCGAACAAACTATTACAGTAGTTGAAAAATTAGAAAGATTTGATGCCGTTATTGCAACTGGGAGTAATAATTCAGCAACATATTTTGAATCTTATTTCGGAAAATATCCACATATTATCAGAAAAAATAGAACCTCAATTGCTGTTCTTACTGGTGAAGAGTCTAGTGATGAGTTAAGAGAATTGGGGAAAGACATTTTTTCTTATTTCGGATTGGGATGTAGAAATGTCACACAGCTTCTTGTTCCTAAAGATTATGATTTGACTAAGTTCTTCGAAAGTATTTATATATATAACGATATAATTAATCATAATAAATATGCGAATAACTATGATTATAATAAGGCAATATACTTATTGAACCAAGAAGATTTGTTAGACAATAATTTTTTATTGGTTAGACGTTCTAAGGATTTAAACTCTCCTATTGGTGTGTTATTTAGACATGAATACAATAGTAATGAAGATATAAAAACTTATATATCTGATCATAAAAATGATATCCAGGCCATAATTGGTAAAAACTTCATTCCTTTTGGGCAAAGTCAATCGCCAGGCTTAATGGATTATGCTGATGGTGTAGATACAATGTCATTTCTAACTAAATTATAAATGTTAAAGGTTGAAGACCTTAAAATATCGCTAGGAAAAACGAAAATACTATCCACTAGTGTTTTGACTATCCAATCAGGTTTATGGGCTTTAGTTGGTAGAAATGGGTCAGGTAAATCAAGTTTTTTAAACACAATCCTTCAACTAAAAGAACCGCTAGAGGGGCAGATTTTATTACAGTCAAAAGCGATACAAGAATGGGGAAAACAGGAGATTTCTAAAACAATAAGTGCTGTGTTTACAAAGCCTAGCATATTTGGAAACTTATCTGTTTTTGATGTGGTAAAATTAGGCAGAATACCCTATAGCAATGCTTTTGGTGTTGGTTTAAAAGATGATGACGATTTAACTCAAAAAGCAATAGATATAATTGGAATTAATGATTTAGTAGAAAAAACTTTTTCCACTATAAGTGATGGGGAGAAGCAACTTGTAATGATTGCAAGAGCAATAGCTCAAAATACACCAATTATAATTTTAGATGAGCCAACGGCATTTTTAGATATTGTAAATAAGCAGACAATAATAAGATTACTAAGAAAAATATCAAATGATATGAATAAGGTAATCCTTTTTTCGACTCATGATGTTAATCTTATTCCAGAAGTTTGTGATGGTATGCTATGGATTGACAATGGTCAAATGTATTCAAGCGAAAATTCTGCTGATTTTGAGCAGACAATTAATACTTTATTCGAAATATGAAATTCAGAACAGAGGTAAAACCATTAATTAATGAGAATCTAATTTCACATCAATCAAAAATTCTCTTGTTTGGCTCATGTTTCGCTGAAAATATTGGTGATAAACTACTTAAAAGTGATTTTGATGTAAAGATTAACCCATTCGGAATCGCTTTTAATCCAATGTCTATTCTTAAACAAATTAATGGTAGTCCTGTCGAAATAAATCATATGATAGGAGCAGGAGATAATGTAATGTCATTTGATTATCATTCTAAATATAATGGTAAAACCATAGCTGATTTTGAAGCTAAAATAAGCAAAGATCAAAAGATAGTGAAGAGAGAAATTGAATCAGCTGATATTGTTGGTTTTACTTTTGGAACAGCTTGGACTTATCTACTAAAACAAACTAATCAAACCATTGCAAATTGTCAAAAACAGCCAGCAAGTTTATTTACGAAACAGCTGTTAAATATAGATTCTATCTTAGAACAGTACACTTTGTTTATTCAAGAATTATTATTGTCTAATCCTAATGTGAAAATTATTCTGACTGTTAGCCCAGTTCGACATTTAAAGGATGGGCTAATTGAAAACAATAGGAGTAAGGCTATCTTATTATTACTTTGCCAGAATTTAGCAAATTTATTTAAAGAAAATGTCATCTATTATCCTAGTTATGAAATTGTAATGGATGATTTAAGAGATTATCGGTTTTTCGAAAAAGATCTGTTACATCCTAACGAAATGGCTATTGATTATATCTACACCCACTTTCAAAATAGTTTTTTTTCAGAAAATACAAAGACTATAAATGTGATGATTGATAAATACAATCGTTTATTAAACCACAAAAATATAAATTCATCTAAGAATAATCTTAAGGAAAATAAGACTAAGTTAAAAGAACTTCAAAACCGAATTGTGGCACTAAAATTATCTTAGCACAGTAACATGTCCTTTAAAGGTGTAATCCTTACTACTAGAAGTTTCTTTAAAGTCTATTTGCCAAACGTAGGCGCCTTGCTCCACAATTTGGTTATCAAATCTACCATTCCAATGCTTATCATAATTTCTTGATTCGAAAATGATTTCACCCCAACGATTGTAAATCAATAACCTGAAATTATACGGATCAATCCCTGAAGCGACTACCGGCTGAAATAGCGAATTGTTGCTTCCAGAGCCAGGTGTAAAGGAATTCGGAACATACAGACTAATAACATCTTCAACAGCAATATATCTTGTAATCTCACTCGAACAGCCAAAAATGTTGGTTACTTTTAAATTAACAGCAGATACTCTGCCAGGTTCATCTGTATATATGGTTGCAGGGTTTTCGCTAGCTGACTCGCTTATTTCAGCACTTGCGAAATACCATTCAAAAATAGTAGCGTCACTAGAAGATGTATTGGTAAACTGCGCTGTTAACTCATCTGCTGTAAGTATACTTGGTGTAAACTCAAAGTTAGCTATAGGCGTAGGGTAAATAAAAATAAATTTCTCTTTTATTTCTGTATTTTCACAGGCGCCAGTAGTAATGGTTAGTGATACATCAAATGAGTCACTAACGGTATATGTATAAACTGGATTCTCAACACTACTAGTGCCGCCATCTCCAAAGTCCCAACTATATGTAGCGCCAGCTGGCACAGAGTTAGAAATGTTGGTAAATGTGAAAATAGAGTCCCTACAATTTTGATTTGGAGAAACCGTAAAATCAACTATAACTCCTGCCAATGTCACAGTTACTGAATCTCGAATCGTATCACAATCAGTGTAAATTTGAACTTTGTATTCTCCATCAGCAACTACATCTATAGTTGGTGTTGTTTCACCTGTAGACCATAGGTACGATACATTCGCGTTGTTTGGGTCAGACGCATTTAATGTAATTGGATATTCACAAGCTGAAGGCACAGTCATATTGGTTTGAGTTAGCAAATCTTCAATTGTAACAGAGTCTCTAATTGTATCGCAAGCATTAAAAATTTGAACTTTATATTCACCAATTGTGTTCACGTCAATAGTAGGAGTAGTTTCACCAGTTGACCACAAATAGGAAACGTTTACGTTGTTTGGGTCAGTAGCGTCAAGCGTAGCCGGAAAATTACAACCAGTTGGTGTAACCATTGCTGTTTGAACAAGAGGCATGTCAAATTCAAAATCGAAAATAAAACTAGCGCCATCAAAATCAACTAAAGTAGAGGAGGGTACTCCATTTAAGATTGTATAATCATTTGCTTGAGTACACTCTGTATGAAAGAGAACGCCTTCATCATTATATTTAGATTTAGAGCCTGGGTGAAAATGTTGTCCGTTAACATTCCCTCCAAAATAACTGCCATAATCCAGAGTCAAGGCATCAGGGCCTAACACACACATATATAAACCTTTTTCAGTAAACGAAATGGCGTCTGCGGTTACTGGAAAATTATTTCCGGTAGAAGCACCTGTAAAATATATTTTTTCACAATAATCTATACCCATTGCAGTCATAAAAATTTCAGGTTGTTGAGTATTAAAACAGCCAAAAGCTGTTGAGAAAATTGTTGTACTTAAAGCCGCATCTAATTTATGAATGTACAAGTTATTTTGACTCGAGGAAGAAATAACTCCTGGACTTAATGGATAAGCGCCATTGCTTGACCCACCAACGAATACTTCATTGGCTGCATTTATTTTAATAAATTTAGCTCTATCATTCTGTGCTGTACCTAAATAGGTTGCCGCTGCCGTCGCAAGGACCCCACCTATAACTGAAAATTCAATAACAAAACCATCTCTTAACCCAATAGCAGCGGGGTTCAGGGCTCCAGCGGTTACAGGAAAGTCAGCACTAGTAGTATTACCTACTGCATAAACATTGTTATTCTGTCCAACGGCAATACTATTACAAATATCATCTCCTGATCCACCGATATACGTTGACCATAATCCAGTTGTTAAATCAGCACTAAATGCCGTTAAAACACCATCAGAAGTACCGTTTAAGGCTAATTGTAAGGCGCCAGGAGCAACAGGGAAATCAGCAGATTCCGTTCCCCCAGCAACCAATATTATTCCTGTTGCATTGTCAATAAATAAACCTGCAGCATTGTCTGATACCGCTGCTCCTGGCGCTTCTACTCCAGAACCTCCCATGTAAGACGCACCAATTAAGGCAGTTCCTGTATTATTAAGAATTCCAATTCCATAATCTCTAGCACCTCCAAAAATAGGTTGAGCTGACGTCACTGAAACTGGCCAATTACCAACAGTTGCTCCTAAAATTACTAATTCATTATTGTTATTAATAGTAATGTCTAATGGGTAATCTCCTGCTCCACCAAAATAAGTAGCAAACAACAAAGTGCCTGCAGCATCAAATTTTTGAATTGCGATATTATCAGCGCCAATACCTTGGTAGGCTGCTTGGTAAGCTCCTCCAGTAATAGGGAAGCCTGCAAATTGATTTCCTCCCGCGACATATAAATTTCCTGCAGCATCATAAGCAGAGCAGTTAGCAGAGAACAACTCAGTTGATCCGGAGTAGGTTGACATAATTAAAGTAGGGTCGATAATCAAATCATAATCTGTATTATATCCATTCGGAAATTCATACGATATGACATTACCATTCAAGACATATTTAGCACTTACTTGAGTTTTTTTAGAATTAATGATTTGATAAACATATGGTGCATCTTCAATAATATTTTCAACAGTATTTTCCAAATGCAATCTGCCTTCACTATCAATAAAAAGGTTGTTTAAATCATTATATTTTAATTTAATGTCTGAAGTTTGTCCACCTTTTTTTACTATGAAATCATATTTTAATGTATTGTTAGCATCATACATCAGGAAATCAATCTTATTATATATACTAGTATATTTTATGGACTGATAACCTTTTACTTCTGAAGCCCATTTGGCTTGATTCTCTCCAATAAAGAAATTAAAGTAATGATTTTTAGGAGTTTCTTTTGAGATTGTAAAATCATTGTTAGCATTTAAAAAGTCAACTGAAAACGCATGGTATTGCATTTCAATATCAGCATGTGACTGATGATCGGAATCATTGGTTTCTTTAAGCAGGTGATATGTAATTCCTGTTTTAGTTAAAAACATTGAACCATTTGGTAAAACATGCTTAAAAGATACTTGATCTTCATATTGTCCAGCATTCTCAATAAAGCACCAATCATATGGTGATTGAGCTATTGAGTTGAAGCTAAATAGAATGAATAGTAGAAAACTGTAATTGCGCATTAATTTCTTTTTTTTATAGACGTTTAAAACAAATAACCGTTGCTAATTTAGCAAAAATTATGCCTTTTCAATAATTGTGGCATATCCTTGTCCAACACCAATACACATTGTAACTAAAGCATATCGTTTATTCGTTTTTTGAAGTTCGATAGCCGCTGTTTGTAAAACCCGACCACCAGTCATTCCTAGCGGATGGCCAAGAGCGATTCCGCCGCCATTAGGGTTTATTCTAGGGTCATCATCTTTGAGTCCCATTTTTCTGGTACAAGCTAAAACTTGTGCTGCAAAAGCCTCATTAATTTCAATAATGTCCATATCCTCTAATGTTAAACCAGCTCTCTTTAAAGCTTTTTCTGAAGCATATACTGGACCAATACCCATTATTCTTGGTTCAACACCAGCAACGGCAGCAGAGACTATCCTTGCTATTGGTTTAAGTTGATTATTTTTAACAGCTTCTCCTGAAGCCAACAATAACGCCACGGCACCATCATTTAGTCCACTTGCATTTCCTGCAGTAACCGATCCACCATCTCTTTTAAAAGCAGGTCTTAATTTGCCTAAGATATCGAGAGTGGTAGAAGGTCTAATAAATTCATCCTGATCAAAAATAATTGGATCTTTTTTCCTTTGAGGAATCTCTACTGCAACAATCTCTTCAGCAAGGCGACCATTTTTTTGTGCTTGAGTTGCTTTCATTTGGCTCCAATATGAGAACTGGTCTTGGTCGTCTCTTGAAATGTTATACAATTCTACTAAGTTCTCAGCAGTCTGTCCCATGCCGTCTGTACCGTACAATGCTTCCATTTTAGGATTAATAAATCTCCAGCCAAAGCTCGAATCATGCATTTGTGCATCCCTTCCGAATGGCTTGGATACTTTTGAGATAACCCAAGGTCCTCGAGTCATGTTTTCAACCCCTCCTGATATGTAAATATCACCAGCTCCATCTTTTATTGCTCTAGTAGCATTGATTGTTGATGCCATACCAGAAGCACATAGTCTATTCACAGTTTCGGCACCAGATGAAAAAGGCAAACCAGCTAATAGTGCACTCATACGAGCCACATTTCTATTGTCTTCGCCAGCTTGGTTGGCACACCCAAAAATTACATCCTCAATTAAATTAGGATCTAAGTTAGCATTTCTGACCATCAATTCTCTCATGACTATGGCACCCAGATCGTCAGGTCTAACTGATGATAAAGTACCACCAAAACTACCTATTGCAGTTCTGACAGCATCAACTATATACACTTCTTTACCCATGCTTTCAAATTATATTAATATGAATTAATCATAATGTGTCGCAAATTTAATAAGTTTGGAACAGAATTTATGGAA
>JBGCFR010000029.1:0-23972 GCA_045107045.1 Crocinitomicaceae bacterium | reverse complement strand
TGATCATGTTCTCCCCATTTATGCAAACAAATAATCACTTCATCATTGTCATCAACTAATACATCAAATTCAGCTCCACCATGAACGCTCTTGCAACCTAAAACTGATTGGTACCAACTTGAGCTCAGTTCAACATCTTTTACTGCAATAATTGGGTCTGTTTTAATCATCTTTATTTTCTTTTACTCCTCATAGCTTTCACTTTTTTAATGGAATCGTCGTCTAAAAATTTTTGATATTCTTTAGTTTCAGCTCCAAACATAGCAATTTTGCCTTCTGCATTGCTGTGTATTCCCCAACCGTATGATTTTGTTAAGGGAGAGGCTCTAAAACAAGGCTGACCTTTAGAAAAATAGTACTCATGCTGTTCGGCCATTTCTCCTTCACTAAATTCTTTTCTGATGGCAAACACACCAAACAATACTTCGTCCGAAGAATATTGATAGGGGTTTTCATAAATCATGTCGAATTGATGATTAGCCACCGTTTTTTTATCACCTTTTAATGGTGGCATTTCACCTCTGTTCAGTTTGGAGTCTTCGGCTATTTCTATAAACGTATTATAATAATTTGTGCTGTGCATACTTATTGGTTTGGTAAGTTTAACAATTGTCCTGTTTCTATCCAAGTTTTAAGGTTACTCAATATCAAATACCATTGTTTAGCTTCTGCTTGCATAGGGTTGTTTTCAGAAAATTGATCGTTTGATAATGTTAACCGAGTAGATTGACCAATTGCTTCAAAGGTTACCTTTACCACTGATTCCATACTGGCATGACCTTCCATAAACAATGGTCCAGGGTGATCAGTGTAAGCTAAGCATTTTCCTTCATCATATTCTAAAACTTTGCCATAAATATGAACTGTATCTTTTCCCTCATACAATCCTGAATATTCTATTCTATCACCAATATTAAACGTTGAGCGAATATCAGCTACGTAAAAGGCTTTAAAAAATTGATTCGGTTTTACAAATGCATTCCAAACTTTTTCAGTTGTTGCGTTGATAAATAATTCTGTGTAAAAATCTTTCATGTTATTTAGTTTTTACCAAAAGTACTTTCTGGTTGTGTCAACCCTTTGTCACAGTTTTATTAAAATGTTTTTCACGCAGAATTTCTACATATTCTTCAAGTGTTAGTTTGTGAGGTGTGAAACTTTCTGATAGGCAAACTAGCTTTTGAATTCGATCAATTCTAAAATTTCTAAATTCGCTTCTCAATCGGCACCAAGCTATCAATACCCAATTCTCGGAAGTGTTATGGTATATTGCAAAAGGTTCTACTTCTCTTATAGTTGGTTTTAATGCTTCCGCTTTTAGATAGTTCAGTTGAACCACCTGAAAATTAGTAAGTGCTTTTTGAACGTCAGATAAATGATTGCTTGTGCGTTCATCATGCCAGTTTTTTCCAATAATGGTTCTGTCCGAGAGCAACTCAATTTTTTCTTTGTCATTATTGTTAAGAACAGACTTTATCTTATCAATTGCAGAGTTAAATTCATTGATCAATGATTCATCCTTCGTTTTAGCGATCAGCTTTTCTCCAAAAATCAGTGCATTTGCTTCTGTTTCGGTGAACATAACGGGAGGGATATTGTAATCCGCCATTAATGAAAAGCCTTTGTTTTCTTGCTGCAGTATGGGGATGCCAGCTTGTTCAAGTGCTGCTAAATCTCGATAAATGGTTCTCTTACTGACTTTAAATTGATCAGCAAGTTGACTAACCTTTACAAAAGATTTGGATTGCAATTGCAATAGAATTGAGGTCAACCTTGATAGCCTTGAAATGTTATCAGAATATGCCATTTAGTTGATTTTTATTATCGTAGTTATTGTGCCTGTTCTCAAATATAATTGTTTTGTATCAAATGGACATCAAACAAAAAATCCCATGTGCAAAGCATGGGATTTTTTTAATATAAATCACGAAATCTAAAAACGTTTGGTATAGCCATGGCAATAGGGTGTGCCACCACTTTTTGAATAGTAGTTTTCATGATAGTCTTCACCATCCCAAAATGTAGAAGCCTTTGTAATTTCAGTTACTACTTTTAAGCCTTTATCTTCCAGTTCTTTTTTTAATTTTTCTGATGTCACTCGTTGGTCATTATTTAAATAAAATATCCCGGTTCTGTATTGTGTTCCGACATCTGGCCCTTGTTTGTTTAATTGACTTGGGTCATGTGTTTCAAAAAATAACTTAGCCAATGTTTCAAAATCCGTTAATTTCGGATCAAATACCACACGGACAGCCTCTGCATGACCTGTTGATTTTGTGCATACTTCTTTGTATGTTGGATTGTCTTTATGTCCACCGATATAGCCTACCTGTGTTGAGATAACCCCTTGTGCTTTTTCGAAAAAATATTCAGTGCCCCAAAAACAACCAGAGGCAAAAATGGCGGTATCCATTTCCATCTTAATCGTAGCTTCCGATATTTCAGAGGCACTAATAAAGTTTAAAGAAATTGAATTTACGCAATGTCTAGTACTTTTTTCAGTAAAAGACTCTCCTTTAAATACATGTCCCAAATGACCCTGACAATTACCACAAACAATCTCTGTTCTATAACCATCAGCATCTGTTATTTCGGTCACATTATTTTCAATCATATCATCAAAAGAAGGCCATCCAGTTCCTGACTTAAACTTTGAATCCGAATTAAATAAAGGGAAATTACAACGTTTACAAATATAGGTGCCTTCTTCTTTATGGTTAACATATTTACCTGTGTTAGGGTATTCTGTTCCTTTGTGCTCTATAACATAGGCTTCATCTTTTGTTAATGTGTTCCATGTAGAATTTTGATTAGACATCATTTCATCTATCAATGTTTGGTTTGCTTCAGTCTTAGCACTATCAGATGGAGTAGGTGTATTTTTTTCTTGACTGCAGGCTGTAAAGCTGTAACCTAATAACAAAAGAAGTAAGAGGGGGAATGTCTGTTTGCTAGATTTTGATTTCATAAGGCGTTATTTTTATACGTTTAGACGAATACAGGCGTAGGTGCTTTCAAAGGTAAACGTTAAATACTGTTAAAGTTAAATTATAGATATCTGATAGATACAAGAAAAATAATTCAAGAAGAAATGATAGACTCTAAAGACAAATAATTTACTTGATGATTAATTTTTGTTTATTTGCTCCAAATTCAACCATATATAACCCGCTATTTAGGTCTTCTATATTGATGGTATACAATGTTTGATAGTCATTGACTGGGATAGATTCAACTATTTTTTGTTGCGCATTATAGATATTGATTCTTTTAGAATTACCTGGCTCACATTCAATAAATAGTAGATCTTTGGCTGGGTTTGGATAAACCATAAGGCCGTTTCGTTTTGCTTTAATTTGGTGAATGGAAATGGGACCATATTTTGCAGCTTGTCCATTAAAGTCATATTGCATTAACCGATAATAGGTAATCCTTTCAGTATTGCTATTTCTATCGGTGAGGTCATAAAAATGTGTTTTACTTGTGGTCGCGTTTCCTTCAATGGTACCAATATTATAATAGTCCAATCCATTTTCAGATTTTTGAACATTAAAATGGCTACAATTCTGTTCTGATGCTGTCTCCCAAAATAAAACGGTTTCATTATTTTCTTTAATGTATCCGTCAAACATAATGAGTTGAATTGGTAATGGAGTAGTAGTACTACTGATTATACCTGCATCATCAGTTCCTGCACCTCCCGACGCACTTGTACAAGTTCCACAATTTGTTCCGCCGGCACCATTTTCAGTTTCAATGGTTGTATTTGTTGTAGGTTCAGCTATATTGAATAGCACAGCACCTTGACCACCGCCTCCACCCCCAGCGTGGTGACCGCCAGTTGTATTGTTAGATCCTGTTCCACCATTTGAACTAATGGTGATAGGGCAAGTACCTGGAATTGACCATGAATTGACTTCAAATAAAATGGATCCTCCAGCACCTGCACCGCCACCGCCGTCATTCCCTGAATTAGCAGGTTGTTGACCATTTGCAGTAATTGAAACATTTGAGCCGCAGCTTGCAGTTATGGTATTGGCTCGAATAATTACTATGCCACCACCATTCCCACCATCGGTACTGGCTGAATTGTTTTGCTGGCCACCGCCACCACCGCCACCAAAAAATATTCTATTCCCTGCTATTACGCTACTCAAGTCTAGCCCACCAATGCCACCACCTCCAGGACCTGATGGGCAGGACCAACCAAACCCGCCTTCACCGCCAGCTGAAAAATTACTACCGCCACCGCCGCCACAATTAATGCGTTCGGACCCGCCACCACCACCGTTGATCAGTTTTCCTCGTGCATACAGTAAATTTGAAGTAGACGTTCTATAAATACCTTCTCCTTTTTGACCCGAACGAGTATGATTTGATGTTCTTATGTATTCTGTTGTGCTACAACCAGTACCACCTGAATAGTAATTAGCAGACTTTAGCCCACCTCTAAACCCCAAAAAATCAACACTAATATCGTGGCTCAATGTTAATGTTCCATCAACATTAAAGGCTAAAACACCACCATTTTGACCATCCCAAGCTTTGGCAGTCAAATTTGCAGTTGTTGTATAATTGGGGGCTCCAAGAGTAGGAAAGGTGATTATTTGAATACTGGCATTAGCATTAATATTATAGGTGTTTGTTGTTGATGTCGATATTGTAATTGTTGTTGGTAATCCGCTTGCTTCAGTATGCGAAAGAATTTGGCGGACTTCAAATAAACCAGCGGATTGAATTGAATTTAAATCACCAAAACTACTATTGTTGGCTGTGTTAGTACCAATAACATCATCTTGTATTTGCATGATGATAATATAGTCACCATCTTCAAAAGTTCCATTTGCTTCGTCAACATTTGTTAAAGTAAGCGTGTTGGTTGCAATAGCTGAAACGCTCGCATAACCATTTATGGTAGTTTGACAAATTACAGTTCCAGTAATTATAAAGATGGTACTTAAAAAAAATGATCTCAAAAGCATAAATATGGAGTTTTAAGCTATAAAAATAGCAATAATTCAGAACTTCCAAGCTTTATCTTTGAAAGACAAAGGAATACAATCATTTCTTATGTTATAAAGTAAGTGTTTCTGGACTTACCTCAAATAAAATAATTTGGTCTACTTCTTTAATAAAACATAAAGTTCACGTTCTAATCCATTAATTTTAATCTCATGCATTAGTCTCATGTATTTGCCTAGTTTATTGTCAGGGAAGCCTTTGCCTGAAAACCAAACATAATAGGGCTCTGGAATGGTTAATAAAGCTCTGCCAGCATATTTGCCAAATGGCATTTTGTAGTTAATAGCCTCAACCAATTCTTTTCTATTATCTGCTTGACTTTGCATATTGTAAAAATATAAATTATCAACCAATACCAAAAGAATTTAAAAACGGTCATTACTTTTTGATGATTGAAAGCTCCAGGTATATTAGAAAACTTGTTCTAGTTTAGAGCTTACTCTTCCTCAAAACGTTCATTATAAATGGCTTCTACTTTACCTGGATGTTTGACTACATTTTTAGTCCAAGCTAGCAGAATCTCATGTTTTTCTTGTTCAGAGAGTTGCCAATTAATGTTAGGATCTTTTCTTATCCTCTCTGTCACGCTGAATAAAGCCAAAGCCACACAAACTGATATATTATAGCTTTCTGTAAAGCCATACATTGGTAGCTTAACATAAGCATCAGCATGTTCTAAGGCAACATCTGTTAATCCACCCAATTCAGTGCCAAACATTAAAGCTATGGGTTGGTCAATTGGCAATTCATCAATCATGCAATCGTTAGTATGAGGAGTCGTGGCTACAATTTTATAGCCTTTGCCTTTTAAAAGATTAATAGCTTCAAGTGTATTGTGTTCAGCTTTTTTGTATTTGTAAGTATTTAACCATTTTGAAGATCCCATATCAATTTCACGGTTCACTTCGTATTTATTGTAGTTCTCAATAATGTGAGCATCTTGAATCCCAAAACAATCGCACGACCGCATGACAGCACTGGCATTGTGAGGTTGAAATAGGTTTTCAAGAACAACCGTAACATGTCGAGTTCTGTTCTCAATTAATCTGGCAAACAATTCCTTTTTGTTATCAGTAATGTGCTTCGAGAATTGATTAAACAACCATTTGGTTTTATCCATAGCATCAAAAATAGTAAATTTTCTGTTCTGCTATCGATACACTTTTAATGCAATTAAAAATGCTAGAACTGACACAATATTATGCGAGATTATAATTGATCTTGTTGCTTCGATTTTTTTGACAATACGATAGCAGTATAAGAGCGTATCAACAAGATGATGCCGATCACTTGTTCTCGATATATTTTAAATTGCGCTATCACATAAAATTTAAACCGCTCGAACTGACGCCAATCATTTTCGTGTATATTTGAAAACAAAAATAACTTCATGCCTATTACCCGAATTGTAAAAATGACATTTAAACCTGAGCATTCAGCTGAATTTGAAGCATACTTTCTAACCATTAAATCTAAAGTTGCAGGGCAACCAGGTTGCAACGGGGTTAAGTTATTAAAAGAAAAAGGAGAGACTGGCGTGTTTTTTACCTATAGTCAATGGGATTCAGAAGATGACCTGAATAATTATAGACGCACTGAAATTTTTGGTCAAATTTGGCCAACTGTTAAGAATTGGTTTGCCAAAAAAGCTGAAGCATGGACTGTAAATAAATTATAATATTTAACATTATATTAATCTTATTTCATGAAAAATTCCTTATTGTTGTAGCATGGTTACTAGGATAATACCATTCCTATTTTTAGTTTTTCTCATGCTTTGCAGTTGTGTAAGGGATTTTTATGTAGAAGATGATGAATGCAAAAGTTCATGCTATATTGTCTCTGGTAATGTGTATGATGATTCATCTGGACATGGTATAGTAAATGTTTCTGTTGATTTAAAGTTTGAATGGGGTAGCAGATCGGTTAATAGTTATCAAAAAACGGATAGTTTTGGGTATTATAGATTTGCAATTAGCGATTCTATTTTTTGTAGGGGATATGAGAAAGGGCAACTAGATTTTTATAAAAGCTATTATATGAATAGTAATAAGTCAGTTGACTTAAATACACTGACAGTGGATTTGGAAGAATCTGAAATGATTGAATTGATTCCAACAGGTATTCTATCGCTTTTTGTTACAGTGAATAAGGAGAATCTGAAAAGACTAAAAACAGTTGTTGAAGGCGATTTTGAAGCTATTGAAAAAGTTAGGAATGTTTCAAACCCAAAGCCACTATTAACACATTTCAGTATTGGAATGCCATCCAATCAAGTGAATCAACTTTTTCTTTATTCTTCTGAGGAAAGTGATGATTCTAAAGATGGAGGGGCTTGGTATTTGATTGACAGTTTTCCGAAAGAAGTATTTACATATCACAAAATGCGCAGAGAAATTGATACTGTAATAGTGAATTAATTGCATAAATTACTTCAATAATATATCATAACAAAGTGCTAGTATGGCAACGCTAGTCTCCAAAAAATCGCTAAATTTGTGGTCAATTTTTAAGATCAGAATAAATACATGGAGATTCCAAAAGACTATAATTCACAACAAGCCGAGGCCAAATGGTATGCTCATTGGTTAGATAAGCGCTATTTTCACTCAGAACCTGATGAAAGAGAGCCTTATACTGTCATGATTCCACCGCCAAATGTAACGGGTGTATTGCATATGGGGCACATGTTAAATAACACCATTCAAGATGTTTTAGTGCGTAAGGCGAGAATGGAAGGTAAAAATGCTTGTTGGGTGCCAGGTACTGATCATGCCTCTATTGCCACTGAAGCAAAAGTGGTTCAAAAATTAAGAAAAGAAGGGATTAAAAAATCCGATTTGTCTCGTGAAGAGTTTTTAAGTCATGCAATGGACTGGAAAGACAAATATGGAGGTATTATTTTAGAGCAATTGAAGAAGCTAGGGGCTTCGTGTGATTGGGACAGAACTGAATTTACTATGAACCCTGAATACTCTGAAAGTGTAATTGATACTTTTATTGATTTATTCAATAAAGGAAAGATTTATAGAGGAGTTAGAATGATTAACTGGGATCCTGCAGCACAAACTGCATTGTCCAACGAAGAGGTGATTCACAAAGAGGTAAATTCAAAATTATACCATGTCAGATATAAAATTGAAGGCACTTCGGATGAATGGTTAACTATTGCGACTACTAGACCTGAAACAATTTTGGGTGATTCGGCCATCTGTGTCAACCCAAATGACGCCAGATTTGCTAATCTAAAAGGTAAACGTGCCATTGTGCCAATTTCAGATCGTTCGGTACCAATTATTTTTGACGAATATGTTGAAATGGAATTTGGAACAGGTTGCCTTAAAGTAACTCCAGCACATGATGAAAATGATTACGAATTAGGTAAACGTCATAATTTAGAAACAATTGATATTTTAACAGATTCAGGTTTGCTGAATGCGAATGGATTACATTACGAAGGGCAAGATAGATTTGAAGTAAGAAAAGCCATTTCGAAAGAGCTAGAAACGTCAGGATATCTTGTGAAAGTTGAAGACCACATTAATAAAGTAGGGTATTCTGAAAGAACTGATGTGCCAATTGAGCCAAAATTGAGCTTACAATGGTTTGTTGACATGAAAAAATTGGCCGCACCAGCTTTGGAAAATGTGATGAATGGTACCATTCAATTCCATCCTGATAATTTAAAAAATACCTACCGTCATTGGATGGAGAATATTAATGATTGGTGTATTTCTCGACAATTGTGGTGGGGTCACAGAATTCCGGCTTGGTTTTATGGTAAAGGAGAAGATGATTTTGTGATTGCAAAATCAGTAGAAGAGGCCATTGAAAAAGCAAGTGCTAAAACTAATAAAACCCTTTCCGAATCAGATTTAAAGCAAGATGATGATGTTTTAGATACTTGGTTTTCATCTTGGTTATGGCCTATATCTTCTTTTAATGGTTTAACTGATCCAGGTAATAATGAAATCAAATATTATTACCCAACTAATGACTTGGTAACAGCGCCTGAAATCATGTTTTTCTGGGTAGCCAGAATGATCATGGCTGGGTATGAGTATCTAGGTGAAGCACCATTTAAGAATGTCTACTATACAGGTATAGTGCGTGATAAATTAGGTCGTAAAATGTCTAAATCATTAGGCAATTCACCTGACCCACTGGGGTTGATTGATGAATATGGAGCGGATGGTGTAAGAGTAGGTATTTTGATTTCTTCACCAGCAGGAAATGATTTACCTTTTGACACTTCACAATGTGAGCAAGGACAGAAGTTTACTACTAAGGTTTGGAATGCGTTTAAATTGGTTAAAAACTGGACCGTTCAGGATATTGATCAACCGGAGTCCAGTGCAAAAGGAATTGAGTGGTTTCAAAATAGATTAGATGCGACGTTAGAAACAATAAATGATCACTTTGATAAGTTTAGAATTTCTGATGCGTTAATGTCGACTTATAAACTAGTTTGGGATGACTTTTGTGCGTGGTATCTTGAAATAGTAAAACCAGCCTATCAGCAGCCTATTGACAAAAAAACCATAGAAGCTACTATCGGATTTTTTGAGCAAATTTTAAAGATAATGCATCCTTTTACGCCTTTTATTGCCGAAGAAATATGGCATTTATTGGCAGAAAGAAAAGAGGGAGACGATATCGTTGTGGCTTCTTGGCCTACAGTTGGCGTATACAACAAGGAAAATTTAACCAATTTTGACAATGCAAGTGAAATTATTTCTAATATTCGGAATATCAGAAAAGAAAATAATATAGCCAATAAAATTACTGTCGATTTGATGGTAAAGACAAATGGTGAATTAAATAAATCTTTTGATTCTGTCATTTCAAAAATTGGTAACTTGTCTAATTTCGAGTATGTGTCAGATAAAGTTGACAATGCATTCTCATTTATATCTAAAAATAACGAGTATTTTATTCCATTTGGAGATGAAATAGATGTTGAGGCAGAAGTGGAAAAATTAAAAGCTGAATTGGACTATACCAAAGGCTTTTTAAGCTCTGTCCAAAAAAAATTAGGTAATGAACGATTTGTTGCTGGAGCGCCAGAGCAAGTGGTGGCAAATGAAAGAAATAAGGAGCGTGATGCTTCCGAAAAAATTAAAATTTTAGAAACTAAAATTGCTGAATTAGCAAATTAAACCAATTAAAATTAAATAATTATGAAATATGATGTTGTAGTAATTGGATCAGGTCCTGGTGGTTATGTTGCAGCTATTCGCTGTGCCCAGTTGGGAATGAAAACAGCTTTAATTGAAAAGTACGATACTTTAGGCGGAACTTGTTTGAATGTTGGTTGTATTCCATCAAAAGCATTATTAGATTCTTCAGAACATTATTTTAATGCAGCTCATAATTTTGATAAGCATGGTATTGAATTAGATAATTTAAAGGCTAATTTAGCCCAAATGATTGCCCGTAAAGAAGCGGTTGTCTCTCAAACTACGTCAGGCATTGATTACCTGATGGATAAGAATAAAATTGACGTGCACCACGGTTTAGGCTCGTTTGTAGATTCAACTCATATTAAAGTAACTGATAAAGAGGGTAAGGAAACGGTTTTAGAGGCTGTTAAAACGATTATAGCAACTGGGTCTAAGCCAAATTATTTCCCTGGTATGGAGCCAGATAAAGATAGAATTATCACCTCTACAGAAGCATTGGTTTTAAAAGAAATTCCTAAGCGATTATTGGTGATTGGTGGCGGTGTTATTGGATTAGAACTAGGAAGCGTCTATGCACGTTTAGGAACAGAGGTTGAAGTGTTGGAATTTGCGGATTCAATCATTCCAACTATGGACCGTGCATTGGGTAGGGAACTAACAAAGGTTTTGAAGAAAGAAGGGTTTAAGTTTAACCTTAAAACGAAAGTTCAAAAAGTTGAAAACACGGGTAAAGGGGTTAAAGTAACTGCTCTGAATAAAAAAGATGAAGAAGTAGTTTTTGAAGGTGATTATTGCTTAGTGTCTGTAGGTCGAAAGCCATATACTGAAGGGGTTAACCTTGAGGCTGCGGGGGTTAAAATGACGGATAGAGGGATGATCGAAACTAACGATCATTTGCAAACTAATATTCCAAATATTTTTGCAATTGGTGATGTGGTGAAAGGTGCTATGTTGGCGCATAAAGCGGAAGAAGAAGGCGTTTATGTTGCTGAATTTATGAATGGTGAAAAACCACATATCGATTATAATTTGATACCAGGTGTGGTTTATACATGGCCAGAAGTGGCTGCAGTTGGTAAAACTGAAGAGGAGTTGAAAGCTGCTGGTATTGCTTATAAAGCAGGAAGCTTTCCAATGAAAGCGTTGGGAAGGGCTAGGGCAAGTATGGATATTATGGGATTTGTTAAAATTTTAGCTGACGCTGAAACTGATGAGATTTTGGGCGTTCATATGATAGGAGCCAGAGCTGCGGATATGATTATGGAAGGTGTAATGGCAATGGAATATAGAGCGTCAGCAGAAGATGTTGCTCGTATTTCACATCCACATCCAACCTATACAGAAGCTATTAAGGAGGCCGCAATGGCTGCCACTGCTGATCGTGCTATGCATATTTAAATATTTTTAATGCAGTTTTGTAGAGGATTATTATTTCAATGCTTAAGAGTTTTTAATCCATTTTTTAAATAATGTGTGCAATTCAGAGCTATTGTAAAGTATGCTCTGATTCTTCGACTGAATTAAAAATATGAAACACTCTATCCTTTATTTTTTATTATCTATAATCCTTATTTCATGTAAGGAACCAATTGTTGCTATTGGAAAAACTACTGGTGAAACAACTGTTTCTAATACAGCTGACAGCATAATTAAATTATCGCAAGACGCGCATGGCGTAAATGTATTTGACAAGAATAAATTTAATCTAACTTTTAGAAATAAAGAATATAGTTTTGATTTTACTGGAAAGGGCTTTGTCTTTACAAGAGTTGATTCTACAGAATTGGGATTGATTACTGACTATTATAATGACAGTATATTTTGGCGGTCTGTTAACGGGGAAAAAATAGATTTGAACTCCATTGATGTTGCTAAGTTCTCGTCTTCTATCAATTCAGTGATCTATTTTGCTACATTACCTTACAAGTTATCAGATGCAGGAGTGATATCAAATTACAAAGGACAGCAAAAAATAAAAAGTCAAAATTATGATGTAGTAGAAATCAGTTTTCAAGAAGCAGGTGGAGGAGAAGATCATCAGGATATTTTTTATTATTGGTTTAATTCAAAAACACATTATCTGGATTACTTTGCATATCAGTATGAAACGAATGGTGGCGGGGTGCGTTTTCGCGAAGCAATTAATCAAGTAGCTGTTGGAGGTGCAGTTTTTCAGGATTACGTAAATTATGAAGTGCCAGTTGGTACGCATTTATCAAAGATTCCAAACGAATATGAGATGAATAGCTTAACCAAATTAAGTTTAATAGAGAATGAGTTGATTAGAATAGATTAATTGTAGAATCTTCTAATACTAAATATAGTCAAATCTTTAGCTTCAAAATCAAAAACCGTTTCGTTTAAGATTTAACTTTAAGTAAATACTGAAGCTACAAATTCTTATAAAATGCATTTTTGCTCATAAACAACGATATTATGTCGACTAATGCATAAAAAAGCAAGACAAGTTTTGTAGCCTAAATTTTTCACAAATTTTATTTTATTTAAGTTATTTTGTTGATTATTAGGGATTCGTCGAATAATTGGTCATCCTCAAAATTGAAGTTGTCAACATTTTATTAGTTGATAATCAATATTTTAAATTGATTTTCAACATTGTTTAGCTACTCCTAAATATTGTATTCGTCGAATATTATAAATTCATAAATTGTATTCTACTTATTATTGTTGTTCATTAAAAATCAATATATTATGAGTAGATTAAAAACTAAATTCCAACTATTTTTTTTGTTGTTATTTGTAACAAACTTTATTTTTTCACAAGGACCTCCACCTCCGCCTCCAGGACCACCGGTACCCTTTAATGTAACAAACAATACGGTGGAAGATGTGGAGATTATGGCCTTTGAAATATTACAATGCAATTCAGGTTCACCTGTTAGTACAACTTATGTAATCAATCCTGGTCAAACAATTCAATTTTATCATACGATTCCTTCAAATGGAACATCAAGTCCGTCTTGGTTAGGTTTGGTAATATATTGGTTCCCGACTTTGCCAGTGACTCCTACATTGCTTGACAACCCTTATTCGACATGTTCTTTGTTTAATACGATTTTAGTAAATGGCCAGCCACAAGCTTTCTGGATGAATGCTAACACCGTTGTGATATACTAATGATTAAAATCTTAGGTAATTTCAGCAATAAAGTTGAGATTATCTAAGATAATTATAGTTCACCCTTTTTTTAATCTGAACCTATAGTCGTAACACTTGTCATTTTCATTCCAAAACTCATTTACTTTTGTCATGAACTTGTCAAGTATTTTTATTGATTTAGCGTTGTCTTTATTTGCATCTGCATCTATAACTTTGTAATTAAGCGTGTTGAATCCATAATTTAGTAATTCTTTTGCAACTTCTGTTCCATACCCTTTCCCCCAAAATTGAGGTCGAAAACGATAAGCAAGCTCTCTATTACCTTCAGAATTAATCAAAAAACCACAAATTCCAATTAAATCATTAGCCCCTTTTTCAGTAATAGTCCAAATCATTTTCTCACCAACAGGCTTAGATTTGATTAGCTCTAGAATTTTTGCATCACTGTCTTCTCTACTGAAAACCGATTGTGGAATGGGATCCATTACCTTAGGGTCGCTCATCATTTCATAAAACAAGTCTTTATCTTCAACTGCTAGAATTCTTACCGTTAAACGTTCACTATGAAAAATTGTACTCACTTAGTTATACATTAATTATGTAAAGGTAATGATATTTAAATTTTTAAGTAGTTTTTATTTCTTATATACACAGCTGTTCCTATTGTCGTTAAACCTTAAAGTGCTATTAATTATGGATTCATTTAGCAAATTTTATCTCATTTCTTTTTTAAAGTAAGTGATAGACTGAAAGCTTTCGTCGAAGAAACAATGATGTAGATAAATTATGTTATCAATATACAACTATCTAATTATTAGTAGTTAAAATGCTTTATCAACAGTGTTTAGTTATGCCTAAAAATTCCATTCGTCGAAAAGATCTTAAATGTTAACAAATTGGTTCTTAAGTTTGACTGGTTGCAATAGAGAAAATCGCACGACATTTAAATGAAAAACCCTATTCAGTTAAGTGCTTTTTGATTAATCGCTAACTTTAAATATGATCTATATTTAGTTTATATGAAGAGTGTGAGCAGTTAACGGTTTATTTTTTTAAATTATTAGTAATTACAGATTGGAAGTAGATAATTGATATTGTTGGTAACCCCGCAAAAAACATAGATAATTTTTCTTCGATAATATAGTAAATTAGTCTTCCAATCTTTATTTATTAAATAGTTTCAGAGGCCTTATGGAAACATGAGGCTTTTGATTTTCTTATGGCATAGGTTCCAAAAAATATTTTATCTTGCAAAAGACATTTATAGGCATCTTATGAGTAGAAGAAAATTCATTAAATCAAGTACGCTTGCAGTCGGGGCTATCCTGTTAACAAGGTGTTCTAATGCATCTAAACCGGAAAGCACTGATATAGTTGCGTCATTAACAGACTTGGAAGTTAGAAAACCAATAGTTATTTCTACATGGAATCATGGGTTGGCAGCCAATAAAGCTGCATGGGAACTTTTGGAAAAGAACAAGTCTGCTCTTGATGCTGTTGAGGCAGGTGTTATGGTCACAGAGTCAGATGCTGACAATAGGAGTGTTGGTTTGGGAGGGCTACCTGATAGAGAAGGGGTGGTGACCTTGGATGCCTGTATTATGAATCATAAAAATGAATGTGGTGCAGTAGGATGTTTAACTGATATAGAGCATCCGATTTCTGTCGCAAGAAAAGTGATGGAAGACACACCACATGTAATGTTAGTTGGACAAGGTGCCTTCGATTTTGCACAGGAAAAAGGGTTTCCAAAAGTAAATTTGTTAACCCCTGAAGCAAAGGCTGATTGGGAAAAGTGGAAAACGTCTGAAGATCAAAAAAAACCGGAAATTAATTCCGAGAATCATGATACTATTGGCATGTTAGCCATGGATATTAATGGAAATATTTCAGGTGCTTGTACAACTAGTGGGTGGGCTTACAAGTTGCATGGTAGAATTGGGGACTCACCAATTATTGGTGCTGGATTGTTTGTTGATAATGAAATTGGCGGAGCTTGTGCAACTGGCATGGGAGAAGCTGTAATTAGAATTGCAGGAAGTGCTACTGTGGTTGAACTAATGAGGCACGGCAAAACTCCGCAAGAAGCCTGTGAAATAGCGGTTGATAGAATAATTAAAAAACATAATGATTTAGAAGGTTTGCAAGTAGGGTTCTTAGCTATTAATTCTAAAGGTGAAGTAGGGGCTTATAGTGTATACGGAGGTTTTAACTACGCCCAAACTACATCAAAGAGTCATGAATTATTAGATGCAGCTTATGACAGAGAATGGTAAGTTACTGATTAAGCAAAATCAAAATAATGGCAATTGATGCAGGTATTGTTTGAACAAAAAGAATTTTTCGATCTGCTGTAATGGTACCATAAATACCTGCAATGGCAACACAACTTAAAAAGAATAAAGCAATATTGTCGCGCCATTCTACATCAGAAATAAAAAAAGTCCATAACAGTCCTGCTGCTAAAAAACCATTGTATAACCCCTGATTTGCGGCCATTGGTTTTGTAGGTGTAAATAATTCTTTTGGAAAATTTTTAAATATAGCTCTTCCTCTCGTTTCCCATGCAAACATCTCAAACCAAAGAATGTATAAATGAATTAAGGCTACCAAGCCAATCATCATTTTAATTAATAGTTCCATAATCCTTATTTTAACCTTAAAATTAGGTGAATGTACACAAATAATGTCAAACTGAATCTAGTAAATATAAACT
The DNA here is from genome assembly GCA_045107045.1 of Crocinitomicaceae bacterium. GTDB lineage: Bacteria > Bacteroidota > Bacteroidia > Flavobacteriales_D > Crocinitomicaceae > Putridiphycobacter. The sequence continues at coordinate 7,931 of JBGCFR010000029.1, read as the reverse complement.
ATATTGTAGCTTGAAATAATTTTCAAAAAGCACATCACTTAAAGAATGAATAAAATACTTCAAGTGTTAATTCTAATTAGTTCATGGTTGATATTACATGCTTGTCAGCAAGAAATAGAAGTCACTCCTCAATATCGATTGCCCAACGAAATTACTATCATACCCATGGTTCAGGATATTGAAATAGATTCTGGATGCTTCAAAATTTCAGAAGAAACCGTAATTTTAGTTTGGAATGATAGCACTGGTGGTGCCCAGTATCTGAAATCTCTAATTGAGGCTTCGAGCAACTTTAGTATTCCAATCATTAAAATTAAAGAAAATGAATTTAAAGATTATTCAAATTATATCATTCTGAATAATCAAAGTAAAACGATTGGAACTGAGTATTATGATTTGAATATTGATAGCAATAGAATGGCAATAACTGCAATGACTAATGTTGGCGTAATGCATGGAATTCAGACTTTGAGACAGTTATTTGTTAATGCGTTTCATAGGAAAGGTAAAAGGGATGCCTGGTACCTTCCGAGTTTGAGAATAAGTGATATGCCTAAGTTTAAGCATAGAGGATTGTTATTGGATTGTTCACGTCATTGGTTTAAAAAAGAAGTGGTTAAAAAATATATTGACTTATTGTCTCTTTATAAAATGAATATTTTGCATTGGCATTTAACAGAGGATCAAGGTTGGCGAATTGAAATTGATTCATATCCGAAACTAACAGAGATTGGGGCATGGCGCACAGAATTAGATGGTTCAAGATATGGAGGGTTTTATTCGAAAACTGATATTAAAGAAATTGTTGCCTATGCTGCTGAACGTGAAATCACAATTGTTCCTGAAATTGAATTACCAGGACATTCTCAGGCTGCTATTGCGGCTTACCCTCCTCTTTCTTGCACCGGCAGAGAAGTTGAAGTCGCGAATGATTGGGGTGTGTTTAAAGAGATTTACTGTGCTGGTAACGATTCTGTGTTCCACTTCATTGAAAATGTCTTAGACGAAGTTCTAGAGCTCTTCCCAGGCAAATATATCCATATAGGTGGTGACGAAGCGCCAAAATTTAGATGGGAGAGTTGTAATAAATGCCAAAAAAGAATAAAAGATAATAATTTAGAAGATGAACATGAACTTCAAAGTTATTTTATTGGACGAGTTGAAAAGTACTTAAATAATAAGGGTAGAAAACTAATTGGTTGGGACGAAATTTTAGAAGGTGGTTTGTCAGATAATGCAACTGTTCAGAGTTGGAGGGGTATGGAGGGAGGTGTGTTAGCGGCAAAGTCGGAGCATGAAGCTATTATGTCACCAACCAGCCATGCCTATTTTGATTATGATTTAAAGTCAATCGATTTAGAAAAAGTATATCATTTCGATCCAATTCCTAAAGACTTAACCATTCAAGAAACTCAATATATCATTGGAGGGGAATGTAATATGTGGTCAGAGCATGTTCCTAACGATTCAGTTCTTGACACCAAAGTATTCCCCAGGTTATTGGCCATGAGTGAGGTATTGTGGGCATATCCAGAGAAAAGAGTGTATAATAAATTTTATCACAGAGTACAAGGTCAATACCCGATATTAGAAGCATTAGGGGTCCAGTATGGTGCGGAAACAGTTCCTATTATAATTGACGCATTGGTCAATGATAAGAAAGTAAGCATTGAGGCTAGGCCAGGTCATGAAAGTTTAATGATTAAATATAAATGGAATTGTGATACTTGTCAAGTGTATTTGTTATACCAAAATCCAGTCAAAATCATTCAGTCTGGTACACTTCAATTTTTAGCTTTTAAAAATGATAGTTTATATGGGGTGCCAGTTAAACAAAAGGTAAAACACCATAAAGCATTAGGCGAGGTAGTTGTATATAAAAGCTTGTTTAACAAATGGTATGAGTCGAAAAGAGAATTAGCGCTTGTTGATGGGAGACTAGGGTCCATAGATTTTAAAGATGGTTGTTGGCAAGGCTTCTGGGGTGATGATATTGTGGTGACAATTGACTTAGGAAAAAATGAAAAAGTTAGTGAATTAGAAACTCATTTTTTTCAATATAATAATTCATGGATTTTTATCCCTACTGAGATTATATTTGAGGGTTCAAGAGATGGGGAAAATTTTTATGAATTGGTGAAAATGAAAGCGAAAACAAATCCTAAGTCTCGAGGTAAGTCTATTGAAGGTTTTAGTTGTAAAATTGAAGGTGTTGATTTACAGTATGTTCGATTAAGAGCAAAGAATATAGGAAAAGTGCCAGATTGGCACGAAGCAGCTGGGTCAGATGCTTGGCTATTTATTGATGAAATTGTAATTAAATGATATTTGAAATATGTGCAGATAATCTGGAGACTGCCATGGTAGGAAGTACACTTGGGTGTAATAGGGTAGAACTATGCAGTGCACTGACAATAGGTGGTTTAACGCCTAGCTTTGGTTTAATTAAAGCTTGTGCAGAAGCAACTGATTTGGAAATACATGCTATGATAAGGCATCAAGAAGGTAATTTTGTGCTTAATGATACAGATTTAGAAATTATGAAATCAGATATCGTTATGGCAAAAAACGCCGGAGCTGTTGGTGTTGTTTTTGGTTGTTTAACGGTTTATAATGAGGTTGATATCGAAAAGTTAAAAGTTCTAGTTGATTTGGCTAAATCTATAAAGCTTGTTGTTACTTTTCATAGAGCATTCGATTTCGTCTCAGATCCGCTAAAATCTATAAATGAATTAATTGATCTCAGCATTGATAGAGTATTGACATCAGGTCAGAAGTCATCTGCTGAAAATGGTGTAGATTTAATTAGGGAGTTGGTTGAATTTAGTAATAATAGAATTGAAGTGATGGCAGGCAGTGGTGTAAACGTTAATAATGCATTATTGTTAGCCGAAGCAGGCGTTGATTCGCTACATTTTACAGCATACATAAATTCAGAAAGTAATTTATCACTTGGTATGGGAAGTAAAAATATGCCAGATATAGATAAAATAAAATCAATTTTAAATTTGTTTTAATGCGGAATTCATTAGTAGTTTTCGTTCTTAGTTTTTTATTCTTGACTTGCAAAAACTATTCAAGTTCAATTTCGAAAATGAATACAATTATTAACCTTGATTCTAATTGGCAATTTTGTCAAATTGGTAACGAAAAATGGTATTCAGCACAAGTACCTGGAGGAGTACATACTGATTTGTTGAGGAATAAATTGATAGAAAACCCTTATTGGGAAAATAATGAATTAAAGTTAAAGTGGATCGAAAATGAGGATTGGCTTTATAAGACTCAATTTAGTGTATCAGAAGAACAGTTAGGGTGGCAACATATTGAGTTTGATTTTAAAGGCTTAGATACTTATGCAAAAGTGTACTTAAATGGAAAACTAATTTTAAAGGCGGACAATATGTTTAGATCCTGGCAAGTGGACATAAAAAAACACCTTAATGTAGGTATTAATAGCTTAGAAATTCGATTTAATTCACCCTTAAATGAGAATAAAGAAAAAGTAAAGACTAGTTCATATCAATTGCCATCTGGTTGTGAATCAGGAGAATTGCAAGTTGGCGCTTACACAAGAAAAGCAGCCTATCATTTTGGATGGGATTGGGGACCAAGATTTGTTACAGCAGGTATATGGCGTCCTATTCATATGAATTTGTGGAATACAGCAAGAATAACAAATTTAAATTGTCAAACGCTGAGCATCAGTGATACACTTGCAGTTTTACTTGTGGAAACGAGTATTAAGGCAGTAAGTGATGTTAAGATAGATTTGTCAATCAATGGAAAACAATTGAAAGTAGATCTTGAAAAAGGAGATAATGTTGTCTATGACACACTTTTTGTAGAAAATCCAAATCTTTGGTGGTCAAACGGAATGGGGGAGCCATACCTTTACAATTTGTCAGCTAGTTTAAAAAATAAAAATATAGTCATTGATTCAAGTTCAATTAAATATGGCATAAGAACAATTGAATTGATCAATGAACCTGATAGTATTGGCACTTCTTTCTATTTTAAATTGAACGGACAGCCAGTATTTATGAAAGGTGCTAATTATATTCCACAGGATATGTTTCTGACAAGAGTTACAAATAATCGTTATGAAAAGTTAATAGGCCAAGTAAAAAAAGCAAATATGAATATGCTACGTGTTTGGGGTGGAGGTATTTATGAGAATGATTCGTTTTATGAATTATGTGATGCAAATGGCATTTTAGTTTGGCAAGATTTTATGTTTGCTGGCAGCTTGTATCCAAATGATAAATCCTTCAATGAAAATATTCAAGAAGAAATCATTGATAATATAAAGCGATTGAGACATCATGCTTGTTTAGCGGTGTGGTGCGGAAATAATGAAATAGACGTGGCATGGAAAAATTGGGGATGGCAAAATAAGTTTAATTATTCCGCTAAAGATTCTACTGAAATATGGAATAATTATCAAAAGGTTTTTCATCAAATGATTCCTTACACACTTCAAGAATTACATCCTTATGGAAATTATACATCAACTTCGCCATTAAGTAATTGGGGGACAGTTGAAAATTTTAATCATAGTACAATGCATTATTGGGGAGTATGGCATGGAAAAGAAGATTTTGAAGGGTTTGATAAAAATATTGGTCGGTTTATGGTTGAGTATGGTTTTCAATCTTTTCCCTCATTGAATTCTTTAAAATTGATTGCGCATGACTCTAGTTTATACCTTGAATCTGAGGTCATGCGAAATAGACAGAAAAGTTATATCGGTAATGGTATGATTTCAAAACATATTAATCATTATTTTGATCCTCCAACTACATTTGGAGATTTTGTGGTGCTGAGTCAAAAAACACAAAGTATAGCTTACAAAAAAGCAATAGAAGCCCATCTAAATAGTCAACCACATTGCATGGGTACTCTTTTTTGGCAACTGAACGATTGCTGGCCAGGACCAAGTTGGAGCGTTATAGAATATGACGGAACAGAAAAAGAAGCTTATAAAGTAGTGAAGGATTTGTTTGTAAAATAATGAGTAAATATCTGTTTTGAGTGTCTTAGGTTCCTATCGAAAAAAATCAAGAATTCTTTCAGAGAAAAGACACTAGAATTATTCCACAACAATCTCATCAACAAACACCCATGCTTTACCTCCAGCACCTAAATGCCATTCAGGGCAATCACCAGGATAGCGGAGTTTTACTTTTATGAATTGAATTTTTGTTGTTCTGTCAATGCTAAAGTCTTTTGTAAATGCGCCATATTCATCTCTACCAAACGTATTCTCAATTTTTCCATAAGATTGATAACCTTTACCAAACTTTGAGGTGCTAATTTCGATCTCTTGAGGATACCATATCCATGATTTGATATCTTGTAAACAGCCAACGGATATCGACCTGATAACTTGCAAAGAGCCTAAATCAACAATGAATTCAACATCTTGGCCTTGATAGCCTTGCCAGTATCCAGTTCTGAAGTTAGGCGAACCACGTAAATAGTCAATCAAAGCATTGTCTCCTCCTGCTGAGTATTGGTTGCTATAGTCTGACTTAATTTTAATGCTTCTTCCTGGTTTTATTCGCTTGTAATTGCTGGTTATTGTTTTACTCTGTTGGTTATTGCATGAAGCCCATGCTGTTATTTCTTCATCTCCCTTTATCCAAAATGGCTCAATGTATTGTTCCAATGATAATTCTCCGTGTGAGAATTGGATAATGCAATCATTACATGTACTTCGAATTTTAATTAACAATGAATCTGTAAAGGTTTGCGATTCGGTTTCAAAATAAGGAACGGAGCAAATTTTATGCTTATCAGCAATAATTGAAATTGGTATATTCTCCTCTTCTGATCCCCATTTTGTATTGGGTTTTGATCCCATTTTAAAAATAAGTTCCCCACCATCCATAATATCTGAATGTTGGATATATGATTTATAATAAGGTCTTCCGTTCAAAGTTGAAGATTGAATGTAGAAATTATTATTAGATAGTTCATGGGCTTTAATTGTGAAGGACTTTCCATTTTCAAGATTGATTTTTGCCTCAGATAAATGAGGGGTTCCAATAGTGTAATAATCTAATCCAGGTGTAACCGAGTAAAAACCTATACTACTGAGAACATACCAGGCCGACATTTGTCCGCAGTCTTCATTACCCGATAGACCATCAGGTGCATTTTGATATTGTTCTGTCAAAATTTGATGCACTTTTGCCTGTGTTTTATATGGTTTACCAATGTAATTGTATAAATAGGCCATGTGATGGCTTGGTTCATTTCCATGTGCATATTGACCAATTAAACCAGTAATGTCAGCTTGATCTCTTCCACTCAATGCCATTTCGGTTGAAAAGAGCTCGTCTAAATGTTCTTCAAAATGAGTTACTCCTCCATACAAGTTAATCAAGCCAGTAAGGTCCTGAGGAACAAATAAACTATATTGCCAAGCGTTGGCTTCTGTAAAATTAAAATTCACTTCTGCTGGATCGAAACCGGGAGCAAAGGCACCATTCATTTTTGCCTGCATAAAACCAGTTGTTGGATTAAATAGATTTTGATAATATTGGGCGCGTTGAATGAATACTTGATAAATAGAATCTTTTCCAAGTGCTTTTGCAAACTGCGCAATGCACCAATCGTCATAAGCATATTCTAAGGTTTTTGATACCGATTCCGCCTCATCACCAGCAGCAATAAATCCTTTATTTTTATAGGCTTTTAACCCTAAATGATTTAAGTTGGCGCTATGCATCATAGCTTTTAATGCTAACTCTGTATCAAAGTCTTTGTAGTCTTTAAAGTAGGCATCCACTATTACAGGCACAGCGTGATAACCAATCATACAATCGGTCTCATTTCCTGCTAACTCCCAAACTGGTAATCGACCACCTTGCTGGTAAATATTCAAGAAGGATTCAATAAAAGCTTTTGTTTTATCGCCTTCAATAATAGTATAGAGTGGGTGAGCCCCTCTAAAAGTGTCCCATAATGAAAAAACGGTATACTGATCTGTAGTTGGGTCTTGATGAATTTTCTGATCCATTCCCCTGTATTTACCATCAACATCAGAAAAGGTATTTGGCACAATCATGGTATGATAAAGTGCAGAATAAAAAATACTTAATTTGTCTTCGCTTTGATCCTTTGCTTCAATTTTAGACAATGCCTTTTCCCATTTTGCTTTGGCTTCACCTCTGTACTTCTCAAAATTCCAATGATCAGCCTCAGCTCTTAAATTGGCTTTTGCACCTTCAACACTGGTAGCTGAAATACCAACCTTAACCATTAATGGACCAGGTACAGAAAAATTCAAAATCCGATAGTAATCTGGTAAAGTGCTTTGCTTTTTTGGTAATTCTGATGCGAAAGGTGCAGAAAATTCCATGTAAAAGTAAACGTGTTGTTCAGTTGCCCAAGCATTTGAGACCCTATGACCTGATATGCTTTTTCCATTTATTGAAATGCGATAATCTAATACCTTGTCTCTATGATTTAGATCTAATAAAACCTGATAGTCATTTAAATTTGAAAAATTGTAATAATGAATTCCTACATGTTCAGTTGCAGTCAGTTTTACATTAACGTTTTCTAAATCTACCTCGTAGTATCCTGGTTTGGCCACCTCAGTGCTCTTAGAGAATTGTGATGGAGTGACTTTGTGATTTTTTAATTCTTGAAATGTCGGTGTTTTATCGCATTGATAAGGCATTAACAAAATATCGCCATAGTCTGGCACTCCTGTACCGCTTAAATGCGTGTGAGAGAACCCATAGATTATCGAATCCGTATAATGATAACCACTACAGCCATCCCATCCGTCTAAACGTGTATCTGGACTTAGTTGAACCATGCCAAAAGGTAATGTAGCTCCAGGGTAAGTGTGCCCATGACCACCCGTTCCAATAAAAGGGTTGACTAATTCGTAAGCTGATTTTTGAAGTTTCTGT
>JBGCFR010000028.1:0-18558 GCA_045107045.1 Crocinitomicaceae bacterium | reverse complement strand
TTTTTTTTTGCAACTATTTAGACTCAATAGCAGCACAAATCCTAAGCAGATGCCATTAATTAATTTCTTCATTAATTTTTTATTGAAAATTACAAAAATATTGACAACAACCAATCTGTTAAACATACCTTTTTCTTAACTTTATCGCTTAATTTTTATTTTACACTTTTAAGTGGGTCTATTGAAAACTTTAGTAAAAAAGGATTTACATTGATCTACCAGTTTCAAAAGCAAAATAAGAACTGATTTTAAAAACATGAAAATATCATTGAATTGGTTAAAACACTATATTTCTTTAGACATAAACCCTGAAGAAATATGTGAAATTCTTACAGATACAGGTCTTGAAGTTGAAGGGCTTGAAAAAGTGGAATCTATTAAAGGCGGATTGGAAGGTTTGGTGATTGGTGAGGTATTGACAAAGCAGAAACACCCTGATGCTGACCGACTGAATATAACTACTGTTAATATTGGTGGTGAAGAACCCCTGCAGATTGTTTGTGGTGCACCAAATGTTGAAACAGGGCAAAAGGTTGTTATTGCTACTGTTGGAACAATTTTGTATCCAAGTCCGGAAGAATCATTTAAGATCAAGAAGTCGAAGATTAGAGGAGTAGAAAGTATTGGAATGATCTGTGCTGAAGATGAAATTGGACTAGGTAAAAGCCATGATGGGATTATGGTTTTACCTGCAGAGTCTAAAGTAGGACAAACTGCAAAATCATATTTTAAAGTTGAAGACGATTATTTAATTGAAATAGGCTTAACGCCTAACCGTGCAGATGCCATGGGGCATATTGGTGTCGCTAGAGATTTAAAAGCATTTCTAAATTTTCATAAAAATCAAGACTTACTGATTAAGCATCCAGAAAAATCTGAAATTAATTACTCAGGAAGTTTTAAAGTTAATATTGAAAACGAAAGTCATTGTCCACGCTATGCTTACGGCATTTTAAAAAATATCAAAATTGGCCCTTCGCCGGATTGGATGCAGAATATTTTGAAAACAATCGGTATTAAGCCAATCAATAATGTGGTGGACATTACCAATTTTGTAATGCATGAAATGGGGCAACCTTTACATGCATTTGATTTGGAAAAAGTAGGCGATAATGTGAGAATCCGTTCAGCTAAAAAGGGAGAGAAATTCACCACCCTAGACGGAGTAGAACGAGAATTGCATGCCGAAGATATGGTCATTGCCAATCAATCTGAAGTGATGTGTTTAGCAGGTGTTTTTGGAGGGGAAGATTCTGGCGTTTCAGATAATACGACAAGCCTCTTTTTGGAGTCTGCTTATTTTAACACGGTTACAGTTCGTAAAGGAGCTAAACGTCATGGGTTGAATACTGATTCATCTTTTAGATTTGAAAGAGGGGTAGATCCAAATTTAATTAAGGTGGCCCTAGAACGTGCGGTGTTTTTATTAAAATCATATGCTGGAGCAGAATTAGTAGAAGCCAATGATCAATATCCAAAATCAATTAACCCTTGGACTGTAGCTGTTGACTTTGACAGATGCCGTAAACTTATAGGAGTTGATATTTCTAATGATGACATTATTACTATTTTGAATCAATTAGATATTGATTTAGTGTCACAAAAAGGGGCATTGGCCGAAGTGAAAATTCCAACGTATAGAGTAGATGTTACCAGAGAAGCGGATGTGGTTGAAGAAATTCTCAGAATTTATGGGTTTAATAATGTGTCTATTCCAGCAAAATTAAATAGTTCAATCTCTTACGAAACAAAACCAAATAAAGATAAATTGTACAATATTACGGCAGATTTATTAGTGTCTCAGGGATACTATGAAATCATGTCTAATTCTTTAACTGCTTCAAAACATATTGAGAAATCAGAAAGTGATTCTCTAAAAATGGATCATAATGTTTCTGTTTTAAATCCATTAAGTATTGATCTGGACATCATGCGTCAAACCATTATGTTTGGTGGTCTAGAAACTATTGCATACAATCAGAATCGACAAAATCCAAATCTAAGATTATTTGAATTCGGAAAGGTTTATCAAAAGTTTGAAGGCAAGTACGAAGAAACTGAAAAACTTGGTATTTGGTTAACTGGAAGAAAATATGACGAAAATTGGGCTAGTCACAATGAAAATCATACTTATTTCTCATTAAATGGTATCACGGAATCTATTTTAAGCCGTTTGGGCTTGGATTCAAACTCAAGAACTGGTTCTGTTAAATCTGATTTATTTGAAGATGGTGTAAGCATAATTGTTGGAAAGAAAACGGTTGGCGATATAGGCTGGATAAAATCATCTCTTTTAAAACAGTTCGGAATAAAAAACCAAGTGTTTTTTGCTGATTTAAACTGGGGAGATATTGTAGAATTGCAATTTATGAATAAAACGAAGTACAAGCCGTTACCAAAAACACAGTTTGTTCGGAGAGATTTTTCCTTGTTATTAGATGATTCCGTTAAGTTTTCAGACATAGAAGCAATCGCTAAAAAAGCAGATCGTAAAATCTTGAAAAATGTCGGTTTGTTTGACGTTTACGAAGGGAAAAAATTAGAAAAAGGCAAGAAGTCCTATGCTGTTAATTTCATTTTTCAAGACCATGATGAAACTTTGAAGGATAAAGAAGTAGATAAAATAATGGATTCTATCAGAGAAAAATTGGAAACTGAATTGCTTGCTGAATTAAGATGATGATTGCTATACAATGCAATATAATGGGATTATTACAGTTATTATTTCTATTTTAGGTTACATTAGTTAAAACTTATTTTCAATGAAATTATATAAAGCAATAAAACATAACTGTCGATTAAAAGCAGTCATGTTTACCGTTTTATGCACCTTCGGTATGTTTTTTAGCTATTCACAGGGGCTGGAAGTTCCAATCTTGAACTATAGTACAGATATCAATGGACAGGTTCAGTTGGAGGTCAATTCATCAGCAAATAATTACTATATCTTAAAGGTTAGACATCATGTCGATTCTGCATTCGAAAGACCAGTATCCATGACTATTGGTAGTAATGGAACAACGTTTATTGGAGAATCCTTAAAAGCATACCCTGAAGAGAATTATCAGGTACTTGAATATTCGATAGCAGTACCAGATGATACCGACGGTGATGGGATAGATGATATCACGGAATTTAATAATATACCAAATGATAATCCTTTGAATTTTGCGGAATCAATTGATAGTGATGATGGAGGAGTAGTTATTACTGACGCAGAAAGGTTTATTGAATTGGCTTTGAAAAAAGACAAAATTGCATTTTCTCCCTATTTAGATGGAAAGGAGTTTACGAAATTTATTTTTCTGGATTTTTTTTCATCCAATCCGAAGCTTTTTTTTATCAATACGAATAAATATCCTTTACACCTCAATTTTGCAGAATTTATGAATGTAGATCATCTGGGGGCAGATGTTGTAAAAGGGCAAATAGTTTTTCATCCAACTGTCCTATCAAATAATGGTACGTTGGGCAGTTATGCTTTTAATTTTACGAATAATGAATGGAAAAATTTTGAAATCACCCAAAAGGTGCATGAATTGATTGGCGCAAGTATGTTATTTTTAGAAAACAATTTATCCTTTTACATTAATGAAGTTAATGAACCAGCCTATTTGAATGATTTAGAAAAAATTGAAAATTCAAGAGTTCCTGTTTTGTTTGAAACAGATGTGTATGCTGGCCTTAATTACTGGGGGTTAAATCAAACTGAAGGGTATGGCATACTTCGTTTGGCAAGTGAAACAGGACTGCCAAGCGCTAAAGATATTATGTTATACGAATCAATTCCAAATTCATTGCCAAGAGTTGCTGGAATTATCACATCTGTTATTCAGACCCCATTGTCTCACGTCAATTTAAGAGCAATTCAGGATAACATTCCAAATGCATTTATTCGAGACCCTTTGGATAGTGATACAATTGCTGATTTGATCAATGAATACATCTATTACAATGTAGAGCAGAGTAATTATACCATAAGAAAATCTACATTTGAAGAAGCTAATGCCTGGTTTGATCAGATAAGGCCACAAAATCAGTCTGTACCACCACTAAACTTAGATTACAGATCAATTTTGACATTAGATGAGATTACTTTTGATATGTATGATGGTTTTGGTGCAAAATGTACTAATGTAGCTACTATGCGAACATTTGGTTTTATGGATGGAACTATTCCAGATGGTTTTGGAATCCCATTTTATTATTATCAAGAATTTATGAAGTATAATAACCTTTTTGAATTAATCGATAAAATGATTTCTGACCCTGAATTTATTGCTGATAGAACAATAAGGGAGTCTAGTTTAGAAGAGTTGCGACTTACTATAAAGAATTCAAGAATGCCTGAGTGGATGTGGTTAGAACTAGGAGAAATGCAACGTTCTTTTAAAGGTGGAGCTTCCATAAGAGTGCGGTCGAGCACAAATAATGAAGATCTGCCTGGTTTTAGTGGAGCAGGTTTATATAATTCAAAAACGCAACATCCTCTGGAGGGACATATTGCCAAATCAATCAAACAAGTTTATGCAAGTTTATGGAATTTAAGGGCATTTGAAGAAAGAGAATTTTTTAGAATAGACCACTTTACTGCCTCTATGGGAATATTATGTCATTTAAATTATGCAGATGAATTAGTGAATGGTGTTGGTGTGAGTGCAGATCCAATATATAACACGACGGATAGTTATTATTTGAACACTCAGCTTGGAGATAATTTAATTACAAACCCTGAAGGTTCTAGACCAGAAGAAATTCTATTGAATAAAGTTAAGACCGAAGAAGATAATTATTCAATTATACAGTATTCTAGTATTATTGATCATGACTCATTATTAATGAGTCAAGAACATTTAGATGAACTGAGAGACTACTTAACAGTAATTCATGAATCTTTCGAAAAACTATATAATGCTGAAGGTAATAGCACTTTTGCAATGGATATTGAATATAAGGTAACAAAAAATAATAGTTTGGTTATTAAACAGGCTAGACCTTGGGTTTCGTATTCTCCCCAAAATGATGGTTTAGCAAAAGTAGATGTTTGTAGTCCCTTACTTTTTCCAAATCCTGCAACCGAATTTATTAATGTGACCTGTAAAGAATGTAACTTAACTACTCTACGAATAGTTAATTTAAATGGACAATTTGTTGATCAGAAAGATGTCTCTAATTCAAATAGTTCAAATGCTCATTTTAATATTGACCACCTGCCTTCGGGTGTTTATTTTATAAGCGCTTATAGAAATAATTCTTTGTGTAATACCACAAAGTTTATTAAAAGGTAAAATTCACTATGCTGGAATGCCAATAAAAATGAAATCTTTTTTTTCAGTTTTTGCAATAATATTACTCTCTTCATGCAGAAAAGATGCAGAAAGAATAGATCAGACTTTTTACCATGTTATTGTTGTAGCAGGCCAATCGAATACACATTATGGACTTGGATACGATTCAAGTATAGATGGCCCTGATACTAGAATTTTACAGTTTGGTAGGCATGATATCAGAGATTATAAGATTGTTCAGGCTGTGCAACCTTTAGACCATCATACAAGAGTTTTAAATGCAATTGGTTTTGCCATGACGTTTGCTAAATTGTATTTGAATAGTTATGTGCCGAATGAAGAAAAAATTTTAATTATTCCATGTGGCAAGGCGGGTTCTTCGTTTATCAAAAACAATTGGCGAATTGGAGGTAATTTGTATAACGATTTAATAGAAAGGGTAACCTATGTGCAATCAGTTTATCCGAATAGTGAATTGAAAGCCATATTATGGCATCAAGGAGAATCGGATTCAGAAAATAATCACTACCAAGAAGAGTTAGATAAATTTATAGAAGAAGTAAGAAAGCGACTGGGTAATGAAAAACTGCCATTTATTTTAGGTGGTATGGTGCCGTATTGGGTAGCCAATGATTCTGCAACTCAAATTATTCAAAATATTCTGGAAAACACACCCGAAAGACATAGTTATGTTGGTTATGCGAACCCATATACTCCCTTTACCATTGAAAAAGATTCTAATTCAGTTAATCAGTTGCATTATGATGCGAAAGGCTTAAGGGAACTAGGGAAGAGGTATTATTCTATTTATCAAACTATTCAATAGATTATATTTAAAAGTTTTTCTCAACTACGACAATAAATAGATTACTTACCATGTTCCGGCAGGGGAAAAGAGAAAATCTATTGGGTTATCTAATTCATATAAATATTGATGACCTTTGGTTTCCTTTTCACAAAATGGCGATAATAGCTTTAGCATCTCATTAAATCCATTAATGGTTAAGGCACAGAAAAAGGTTTCGTAGTCTAAGGTGAAGATACCTTCGTCATCTTTAAATAGCCCTAAAACCAATTTACAATTACGAGGTTTAATAAAATCCACTTCCGAAAGGTATAACTTTCGCTTATTTAAAATTACTACCTCTTCAATAAGGTCCCTAAATAGGATGGCCTCATTTTTATCAAAATTGTAAAGCCTGACTACACTTTCACCAAATTCATTAACATTATCAATAAAATCTAATTCCATTATTGTTATAAACTATTTACTATTTCTTTTTCCATGCAATGGAAGACATATTTTCTGCCAGGAAAGTTTACATCTCCTCGAATTACATAATTTCTTTTTTGATAAAAATCAATTACCCTTTTGTTATAACTATAAGCGTCTAATCGAATGCTTGAATAGCCCATTTTCCTCGCAAAATTCTCGGCAAAGGCCATTGATTTTTGAGCATAACCAAGCCCTTGGTGTTTTGGATTGATGACAAGTCGGTGAATTACTAGTGCTTTAGAATGATTAAATCTCCATTTAACAGTTTGATATTCTTTTTCTTGTTCTTCACTCAAATTAATGGCACCAATTATTTTATTTCCGTATTTGAGCATATAAAGTACTCCTTTTTGTAAATCAGATTCAATTATTGACTTGGTAGGGTATTGATCAGTCCATTGATAAATGCCTTTTTTCTCTAACTCATGTTTTGCATTCAAATATATTTTGAATATGGGTTCTAGATCAGATAATCGCCCTTTCTCAATTTTTAATTGATGAATTTTTGTGGTTTCTAATTGTGTGTCATAAACTAGTATTCCCTGGTTTTCATCATCAAGTTGCCGCAATAAATTCCCATTTTTATCCCAAACTGCGCTATTTCCTGCACCCATAAAATTGTCACAATAGCCCACCGAATTTGACATGAGGATTGGTGTTTTAAATTGATTAGCCATTTTCGGAAAATGCGAATAGGCCTTTTCTATTCCGTCTTTCGATTTGGCTACACTGGCAATATAAATATCGGTCTCATTTTGATTTGCAAATAAAAAGTGTTCAGTTTGCAACGTTTCGTAGCAAATTCCAAATGCAATTTTTTGTCCTTTAATCGTTAAAAAGAGCTGAGAGGTTCCACAGGTAAAGTAGGGTAGTTCGTCAGTGTGCAAACGCTGTTTAGAATAAGCAATAGACTGGGTATTAGGTTGAAAAATTAGTAGACTAATATTTATTCCATTTTTAGCAATTATAGGCATTCCAACTCCAATTGTGATGTTAAGCTTAATCGAATATTCTTGAAATAGGTTAAATATCTTGTCTTCCAATTTTACAGCTAATCCTTTTGCTAATTGCGGTTCATAGCCTGTTAATGATAATTCCGGGAATATGATTAGGTCAGCATTTAATTCTGCAGCATATTCAATCCAAAGTAAATGGTTACGAATGTTTTTTTGAACATTTCCTTTTAAAGCTTTAGTTTGCGCAATACAAATTTTCATGTATTTTATTTCAAATACTTGTCCAATAAACTTGAAACCGATTCGGAAGTTGAACTTGCAGAAATTTCATTCAATACCGAAGAATCAAGAACTGACTGTACCTTTTGCTCAACCATTAAGAGTGGTTTTTCGTCTGGTGGTTCAGGAAAAATATTTTGAGTTTTAAATAATCTCCTAGTCACTATCGCCACTTCATGGGCACCTTTATAATCTTCTTTTTGTTCTAATAAATAGGTTAAAGCAATTAGACCATACGCATCTTCGGGTGCTTGTCCTTCTTGCTCTCTTAGTTCATAATACCTTTTTATTAAGTTGTTGGCTGTTTCAAAATCACCTTTGGCAGTAGATACAAATGATTTATTAAAATGATCAATCGTAAACATGCCCATTGCACCTATTTCAGAACTAATCGCCATGCTTTCATCATAAAATTGTTCTGCTCTGTCCATATTTCCTATTAAACGCCACATTTCTGCATTCATATGTGCACGATACATCATCCATTTTTGGTCTCCTGACGAGGCTGACAAATCAACTAATTTTTTACTTAATTCTGTTAAGCGAATTGTGTCCAAACTACGTTGTGCATTTCTGCAGAGAGATGTTAAGGCATTTCCTATCAAGGTGTCGTTTTGAGTAGTTTTTCCTATTTCTAAAACTTGATTGGCCAATTTAATAGAGGCTTCGTCATCACCTTCTTTAAATAGCTGGTAGGCTTCGCGCAACATTTCTTTTGGATTCAAGGTCTGTTCAGTAATTTCTTCAACTTCTTCCTTTTCCTCTATTATTTTACTTTCTGAACCACAACCTATAATGAATAGGCCAGTTAATATCAAAATCAAATTTCTCATTCGTACCATTTTACTGCTTTTGTCAAATTTAATAATATGTTGGAAAAAGTGTAAAAAAATTGTAGTAAAAGGCTAGGAGGTAGGTAGGTTAATTTTCAAAAAATCTTTTGCAATAGTATCTACAACATTATGATGATCACACCATTTATCATAGACCTCTAAAGCCCATTTTTTTATTACTTTTTTGCAGTCCTCCTCACTATTTGACTTTTCTTTAATATTTGTTGTTGTTATGAAGCCCCGTTGTCCGACTTCAGGTGGAATAAGGTATTCATTCTCTTTGTTAACTTTATATTTATTCAAATGATTACTTAGTTTCGGTGATAATTTATAGGTCCACTTGACGCCATATTTAAAAATTAAATGCAGCCTAAGTAGATGAAAATGATTATTCCACCTTCCATGAATTTCGGGATGTTGCAGCGTATGGGCATCTACAATTAAAAATCTGTAAATGTGATTGTTTTGATTCGAAAAATCAATTTCCTGAAATCCTAAATTAAAAATTTCTAAACATTCATGAATTCCCCTTTTTGTATCTGAACCGCAAAATTGACACCTTCCATGATTCAAAAGTGTAACACCATTCTTTTTAGCTAAATCAATATAATCTTGCATTGTCTTTTCTGCTAAGGGCTTATTATCTTTTATTTATCTATTTCAAATTTTTCGAAACTGTTGCCATTGTGTTTATAAGCACCATCATTGTCTGTTCCAAGCCAAAGTGTACCACTATTGTCTTGATAAATTGAAATTAGGAGCACATTTTCTTTTCCATTATTAATTTTAAAATTAGACAATTTTTTCCCATCATATTTCCAGACGGTGCCACCATAAGTGGTCATCCATAAATTTCCATCCTCATCTTTTAATCCTGAATTAAAATACAGAATGTTATTTTTAACCGTTTTTTCGGAGATCCCAGTTATTTTTATTTTTTGATATTGTACTATGGAGTCATCAGTGATTGCGTACTTACTTATGAAATTGCTCAACCAAATATGCCCATTATTATCCTCAAGAATTGAACGTACACCTGGCTCACGACCACTAGGAAGGCGAGAAAGTTCTTTATCTCCAACCCATAGAAATGATTGTCCATCATATCGAAATGCGCCTGCAATTACAGTTCCAAACCAAATATTTCCAGCTTTATCTTTATCAATACCAAAAACAGTATAAGGACTGTACCTAATATTTTCCTCATTGATATTCAATTCGTTTTTTATATCCTGTTTTGGAAGTTGCAATTCGTAAAGGTTTTTCCCATCAAACCGATAAACGTGATTGGCATTCCCATTGCAATTAAACCATAAATCATTTGGTTCTAATTCCCAGTGATTATTAGCAGACTTAATCACTTCTAAAGTTTTAAATTGTGAACCGTTAAAATGGCTGATACCACTTGGAGTTTCTATGTAAATATTTCCTTTATTATCTTCTTGTATGCTGCGGATATGGTTACTGATTAGGCCATCTTCCATTGTAATCTGTTTAAGATTTTGTCCATCATAAAAATAAAGCCCCTTACCATTGCTTCCAAACCAATAGTTACCCTTTGAATCTTGAAAAATATCCCATATTCTTTTGTATAGCTCAATGGTTTCAGCGTTTGGGACTTCCTTCTCTAGCATTGATTGAGATTGCCCCGCAATAGCTAATAATGATACGATTAATAAGAATAGAATTTTCATTTGGAATAAATAGTGTATAATAAGTACTCATTGGCATAGAATAGGTTCAAATGAGCCCTATTTTTTAAGGTATTTACTTAAAACCTTCCTTTTCTGAGAGACAAAGATGTTTAAGAATATCTGAATTAAAAATCTAAAAACCCATCAATTAAAACTGGGAACCGCCAAGCGACACTTAGCATAGTGGTGCTGGCAAAAGGCGCTCCATAGTATCGATAATTTGTAACTTTAAAGCTAGTAGCACCAACTTGCAAACTAAAATAGAAGCCACCAAGAAATCCTGTACCAACATCTGCTGGGTTATAGAATTTATCTTTTACAATCTCATCAGCTGCAGCTAAATCAACATAAAAATCTGCAACTATAGGGTTGTCATACTGTTGGTTGAATGCTCCATGAACACCAAAATTGAAACCTGCAGTGGCTGTAAAAAAACTGGTAGACTCTCCTTTGTCAATTACAATACCGAAAGGCACAAAAAATGCTGGCGAAATATCAAAACCTAAATTGGCATAAAAGTTAACCACAGATACTGTTCCTAAAGGGTTACTGTCCTTTTTATCTAGTTTTCTTTTTGGCTCATCAACTCCAGTAAATCGAAGGGCACTGCCGTGACCAACATTACCTCCTTCTAGTGTTAATCCAAAATCTACCACATTTGCACGTCCTTCAGCCACTATACCAAATAAAAAACTTGGTTTGATATAATTAGACCTAATTGGATTCATAAAACTAACTTTTGGGCCAAACCCTATATGCGGACCAACATCTTGAACTCCTATATTACCAGATGTTACATTCACGTCTCCAGTTGTAGTAGTGCTATATGAGTCTATTCTTTTATTACCAACATATCTTGAGCTTGTTCTTGTTGTATTGCTTTCGACATTTGATACTGTAGCTTGCTGCACATTCATTGACACCATGGTTGGATTCAACAAACCTTTCATGGCATCAAACCGAAATGTAATGGCTGGAGAAATGCCTGTTCCTTTATAAAAATCATAACCAGTTCCTGCAAAATCGTCCACACCAGACCATCCTAGCCTTCCCTTTAGACTAAATTCAAGAGATCCTACTGGCAAACGTAGTCGATACCCAACATTCAATCCCAAATAGTAGATTCGAGATTTTCCACTTGACTCATCTGCATGTTTAAAGGTTCCAAAACCAAGATTACCGCCAATAACTGGATGGCCTCTAAAAACGTTGAATGCATTTTTATAGGACCCTACGGTTAAAAAGTTGATTGGAAAACTGACACCAGTTGACAATAAGTAACCAAAATCTGTTCCGTAATTATTGACAGGTAATTGAAAGGCATCTTTTTTTACTAATGGCTGAACTTTTGAAACTTCTCCCATCAGAAATTCAGTTTCTAAAAAATCTGATACAAGGCTAATTCCATACCATCTATTAGGAACTGCGACACCTTGTCCGAGGTTTGGACGAATAAAAGTCATTCCAATTCCACCATAGTTCTGGTCTATTATATGCTGATTACTTTTGTATGCTTTTTTATCTTTCTGCGCATAGGAATTGAATAGTACAAAGCAGCATGTTACAACTAGAAAATATTTCATGGCTAATTTTTAGATAAAAATAAAAAAAATAATGAAAGAAAATATTCTATTGGGTTAAAAGGTTGTATGGCTTGTTGTTATCTAATGTCCTGTTCTGGTTATCCTTGTTTTGAAAAGACATCAAGCAAACGTGCTTGCAATACTTCAGCATGATTACTTTACTTCTCAACCCAGTTTCCTTTTTTCAAATCAATGCCTTTATAACCTTCTTCAAAATTAATTGGTGTGGATTCCATTCCAGAATGATTTGCTTTTAAAACGTTAAAATGAAGATGCTCCATATCTGTATAACCAGTTTTTCCGGACAAGCCAATGGCTTGCTCAGATTTAACGTAGTCCCCAACTGCAACTAAACTGCCCTCGAACATTAGGTGTACATATTGTGTATATAAATTCATTTCAGGATGAAAAACAGTAATGAAATTAGCATAATCTCTCCATTTCTTAGATTTTCCGTTTTCACTATAACCCTCAATTACGCCTACGATAACACCATCTGCAACTGCGCATACAGTATCTCCTTCTTGCATATTAAAGTCAATGGCATATTTAGAATATTCTGAAGTATGAGAATAACTGCCATTATAGCCTTGAATAATCTTGTATTTAGATCCTTTTTTAAATGGTAGCATTATCTCTTTTTTATAAATACTGTCATTGGGGTTTCCTAAAGTTGCTGAAAATTGTATTGGTATTTCATCCTTTGATTGATTTGTCCAATAAGTGAATACGGTATCTTTATTAGGGTTAAGAGTTAAAGGGAAATGATTGACTATTTTTTCTTGAATGGTTTTGTTTGTTGACTTGGCAGATATCCTTAAAGGGCAATTTAAGGGATTATTGAATTTAATTTGTAAAGAATCATTCGCTACTTCATATTCAATTTTTTGTTTCCATTGCGATAATTTCATTTTTGGTATTTGACTGCAATTGGTCAAAAAGAATAGAAATATAATAATTAACGTAGGTCGGAATTTCATTGGATTTATTTTTTAATAAAGATAACGATTATTAGAAGGCAAATAGGGGAGTCCAACTGATATTAGGTTCAGCTCAGTTTTATAACTATTTTCCAATTTAGTGGCGGGGTTGTTCTACCTTAGGTGACCCAAAAAGCTAAAAAGAAGATGATAAATCGATAGATCAAGTTAGTAAGGAAAACACTTATAAATACACCCAAACTAGCCAATATAGCCAAGTGCCAGCGAATAACTATGAATTTTTTAATACTGATCATGGCAAAGAGCAGAGGAAGAGCAAAGGCAAACAGAAAATAGGAGTTATTGTCGAAAATAATGCTCACGGATTCAGGTAAAAAATCAAATAACTTTCCTACCCAATCTAAAATAACTAAACTTGCTAGAAATAAAGAGAAAAAGTGGAAGGCAAAAATGAGGCTGTCGTAATAAAAGCGTCTTCGTTTAAAGGTCATTAGATATACAAAAAATGCAATTAGAGGGATATTGAGAATCATTACTGATTTGGAAATATTGTCACTAGCGTTTTGATATATAATGCCATAAGCTTTCGATTCTAGACCTTCAGTTTCTATTTTGTCTACTATTAGCTCTTTAATCCACGAGCTATACGGCTGAGAATAGAATTGGTCTTCAAGTGATAGAGAATAGTCCGAAAGGGGACTGACGAAGAAATAAATGACATTAATGAACAAAAACAAGCCGACAGGTGAGATAAATCTTTTGCGCTTACCATCTAAAAATTCAATTGTCATTCGGCCAGGAAATCTTATAAGATACCATACACTTAGAAAAAAGCGATTGTCCAAAAAAAAGACGTTACTCAAAAAGTCACCTAATAAGCGACTTATTGAACGGTCTGAATTATCACGCATAGACTGGCCACATTCGTGACAAAAGTTACCCTTGGCAGAAGCGCCACAGTTGAGACAAGGCGTTTTTAGTAAGGTAGTGTTTTCCTCCATAGTAATTTGCTGATATTAGTATTTGCAACTCATCCAAGTAGTCAATTAAAGCTATCGTTTGCGCAAACAATAGTATCTATACTGAATTTATTTCTATTTTACAGATACTACCTGAGTGAAATTGTGTTGCTGTAAGGTACGAAATAGCTGTGAAATTTAGACTTTGTTGTTAGAATTAGTATTTTTCTTTTTTACTCTCTTCTGGATCAGATACAGTGCAATTTGTGGTAAAATAAAGCTCAATAAAAGAAAGTATTTCGGTTTTATCTCTTTATAAATTAATACATAAAAAAATGTAATATATGCAGCCACGAAAATTATATTACAAACCCATAACATGAATTTCAAGTGACCTTTATCATGCCAAGCATCCCAGCTATCTTTTATTATTAAGCCCTTGTTTTCAGATAATAACAATCCAATGAATTCTTGGGAATCTGATTTAATGTACTGGTTTGGAAGTGCATGTCCTAAATAAATCTCTCTGTCATTAGTCATTATTTTTCGTAATACTTTATTCTCATCAAGTACAATACCTTTAATATCTATAATTTTAAGGGGAAGTATGGACGAATAGTTGAAGAAATATTTTTTCTCCCATTCAAAATATAGTATTTGATTTTCAAACGTTACAATTAATCTTCCTTTTGTAAAATAGTATAGCAAAAAAATCATTACTGGTAAACCTGACAGAATAACTAAATAGGCAATAGTTAAATCATTAAATCGGGTACCTATAAAAATTAATATAAAGATAATTGCTGGCGCCGAAAATATTGTCAGAATAATTCTACTTTGTTTGAGAATAAGAATATTAAATGTTTTCATTTTAGTAATGCCAATTGCTTTATTCCATTATTGCTAACGTTTGTGTAAGAAGAGTTGTGTGGAATGAGCTATGACTTCATATACATTCTTACCAGCTTTTTTATTCTTCTAAGGCCTCAAGTATTTTTTTCATAAAATTGTATGACCTCGAATGTGCATACCCTTGACCATAGGCTCCTGACCCAAGTGCTATCACAATATTTTCTTTGGGAAGAACAATCAGTTGATTTCCTCCATTTCCTGAAGCAAATAGATACTCTCTTTCTTTTCCCGCAAACTTTCTAGTTGTCTTGTACCAAAACATACCGTATGTCTGAGCTAAGAAGAACCAATCACCAATAGCTGTGTTTTTAGAATTTATAATCGATTCAACATAGTTGGAAGGAACAATTTGCTCATCTCCCCATTTTCCTTCGTTTGCGACTAAGGCCCCAAATTTCGCGAAATCAAGAGTAGTTATGTATAAGTTCCCAGCAGCACCTGTTTGGTTAGACGCGTTTGTAAACCAATAAAATTGAGTGATGCCTAATGGTTCAAACAATTTTTTCTGAGCGTAATCTTTTAAACTCATTCCTGATGCTTCTTCAATTGCTAGACCTATTAGAACAGGGTGAATGTCGGCATATACAAAATTTTTGCCGGGGTTCGATTTCTTTGGAATGTTCAACAAAAACTCCTTCCAATTATCTTTTTCTATCCATTTTCTCGCATGAGCATAAGAATTCCAATCATCTGAATTGGCATCTAGCCCTGTAGACATATCTAAAACGTTACGTAAAGTGATAGACTTATAATCCTCATTAATTCTTTTATTCTCTTTCGAAAAAAGTGAGTGAAGGCTTTGATCTAAGCTGTCAACTAATCCCTCTTTAATTGCAATTCCCAATAACAGCGTGGTAACACTTTTTCCTGCAGACCTTATGTCCAAGATATTACCTTTACCGTAACCACAGAAATATTCTTCTATCACAATTTGATTGTCTTTAAGAACCACTAACCCCCTAAAGTTTCGTTGAGGAGTAACACTGATCTCGCTTATGAGATTTTGTATGGAGTCTCTATTGAAGCCAGCATCTTCCAATGAGATGGTTGATAACTCATTTTTGTTGATTGACTCTTGCCCTACAGAACAAGAAGCACATAGGAAAGCACTGATTAAGAAAATGATTGTCTTCATTGTTTCAATTTTAGTTGCCGATAACGGTTGAGCAAATTTTCGTTGCTGTAAGGTACGAAACAGCTATGAAACTTGCATGTTGTTAGCTTTAGTATTTGTCAATAACTAGCTATTTCTCTTACTATTAATGTGTTAATTACTTTTGAATGTTTATAGACCATAAAATGCCCACCATTTTTAACTATCTCATTGGGTTGTACAATCAATTTTAGAGGGAAGGTCTTATCTAAATCCCCATTAATTTGAAATATTTTCGTCCCAGCATCTACCTCTGGTTTTTTCCAAACAGACAATTGTTTTAGTGCCCATCTTAAATAGTTATTTGTTTGCTTGCTAACCATGTCAACAACCAACTCTTGCTCTTCTGGTGTTTCATAATCATGGTCTTTTCCCCAATATTTAATCGTTTTCGCTGTTAATTTTTTTGAGAAAAACTTATGTATTCTAAGCGGTTTCACTATTCTAAAATGCAAAGGCAACTCCTTGCGTGTCTTTATACACGAAATCAAAATTATTTTACGAACTGATCTAATCGCAGCAATTTCTTGCGCAATAATTCCACCTAAGGAATGTCCTACCAAAACAATTTCTTTCAGGTTATCATCAATTCTATTCGAAAACCTAATTGCATAATCCTTAATAGTCTCGTTTTTTTTCGGATCAATCCAATTGAGGTACTCGAAATCAATTTTATTTAGTTCGAGTCTTTCAAAAATTCTGTAATCAAATCCTAACCCTGGTATTAAATATACTTTCATTCCTTATCTTGACTTTCTAAATCCCTAATTAATTCTAAAATATTTTTTTTATAACGGTCAATTTTCTTTGAGTTTACATAGTACCCAGCAAGAAATATTACTAGCGTGGATAAGTGGATATAAATCCTGTTATTTTCATTAAATTCAAAATTAAAAATAGTTCCTTTATCGTACATTCCTATTAAAATACAGTTCAATCCTACAATCAATACTATCAAAAAAATCAAAAGATGTTTTTTTTCAAAAGTGATTTTTTCTTTTAATTTACTAATATGATCTTTGATGAAGCTTTGATTATTGAATTCCGACTCATTATTTACTACATCATACTTCCCTCTATAAAGTAAAGACAGTTTCATTGCGATTGCTATGCCAATTAGAACGAATGCAATTATGAAAAACTTATTTTCGAATTCAGACAATCTAATAATTGCACTAATAATTAAAATTCCAGAAACAATTATTAATAAACGCCTTCTTCTTTTCACATTTACTTCTATTCTATTCAATCGTTCCACTAATGTATCTACGTTCTTCGTATTCACCTCTTGTTTTTGGTACATATCTTTCCATTTTTTTATTTCGTCCATGATTATTTCATTTTTTTAGCCAATGTCTTTTTAATTCGATTAATTCTCACGCCAACATTTGACACATTTAATCCTGTAATTTCCGCAATGTCTCCGTAACTATTATCTTCTAGTACCAGATGGATAATTACCCGATCAATTTTTTTTAGCGAAAATATGACTTGCTGTAATTTATTTATTTCGACTTCGCCATAAAGGCTTGCTTCACTTTCTTCAATGGCCTTATTTAAATTTTCAGGGGCAATTTGACTAACTCTTTTATTTGATTTACTTTTCTTATTGAGTTGAAGTAATGCAGTATTAGTAGCTATTCTATATATCCAAGTATTGATGTTGCTTTCATTTTTAAAACCGTCTAAGTTTTTCCAAACCTTAATATAAATCTCTTGAAACAAATCATCTGCATCTGCTTTATTTCCGACAAAGCTTAAACATAATCGATATATTTTATCTTTAGAATCTTTATGAATTTGCTTAAATTTTTCGTCTTTCCTAGTCATAAGAAATGAACGATTTAATTTTTCCAGAAAACCATATTGGTTGATCCCACATGATAAAATGTTTTGATGTGTCAGCAACTTCTATTTTACAGTCTTTTGCTTTTGAGAATTGATTTATTAAGCTTGAGTAAACAAAATCTTTGGTGACTCCATAATCCTTCAATCCATACCAACTACCAAGTACCAATATAGGTACTTTAATATTTTCAATTTCATCTCTTAAATCCATTGTCATCATTTCAAATACGGATTGTGTAATTGTTTCCCTATCGGATTCCATTAACCATTCTGATGCTACCTTGATATTATCCTTATCAGTAATCATTGTTTCCAATTTCATCATTTCTTGCTTATAAAATAAACTGTCGGGTAAAGTGAGCGTAGCTTCTTGCATCTGTTTTGCTTGAGGCAACACGCTCTCTTTTGTAGCATTTGGATTAAATGCAGATGGCGCAAAAGGATAAGAATCGACTAATATTAGTTGTGACATTATTTCAGGTTCTGAACATGCAATAGACATGGATATTAAACCACCTAAACTATGGCCAACAATGATTGGTTTTTCAGATAGTTCAACACTAATATACTTTATAACACCTTCTTTGATTAAAGAGATGTAACCGTGCTTTAAATCTATTGGCCTTTGATCGTTAAAGCCTGCTAAAGTTAAAATGTGGCATTCAAACTTGTCTTTGAGCGAGTCTGTTGTTTCCTTCCAAACGGCACCTGAACACGAAATTCCCGGAATAAGTATGATTGGTTTTCCTTCCCCTTTAATTTCTACGTTAAATGGATACTGTTTTACAATAGATTGGGAGAATACGCCATTCTGGATTAAAAATATAAGTGATAGA
>JBGCFR010000027.1:0-134627 GCA_045107045.1 Crocinitomicaceae bacterium | reverse complement strand
TATCCTTATCTGGCTCGGACATGATTAAATCTTCTTCATCAAACTCAACAGGTACATCCAAAATGATGGTTGCCAATTTTTTGGATAATAATCCTTGCTCGGCAAAATTGATTACGTTTTCTTTTTGTTTTCCTTTAAGCTCATGGGCATTAGCAATTAAATTTTCCACAGAACCGTATTGCTTGATCAGCTTTTTTGAAGTTTTCTCACCAATCCCCGGGATTCCTGGAATATTGTCAACTGCATCTCCCCACAAACCTAAAATATCAATCACTTGTATAGGATCATCAATTTCGAATTTTTCTTGAACCTCAGGAATCCCCCAAACCTCAGCTGGTTTTCCACCGCGGCCAGGCTTGTACATAAAAATATTTTCCGACACTAGTTGGGCAAAATCTTTATCAGGTGTCATCATATAAGTCACGAACCCTTCCTTTTCTGCACGTTTAGCAATCGTTCCTATAATATCATCTGCTTCAAAACCTGCTTTAATTAAAATAGGAATATCAAACGCCTTTACAATTTCCTTAATCGGCTCAATCATATTTCGAATGTCTTCTGGCATTTCTTCTCGATTCGCTTTATAATCAGAAAAATCGCTGACTCGGTTTGTATCACCTGGAGAATCGAAAACTACTGCTAGATGAGTTGGTTTTTCTTTTTTAATTATGTCGAGCATGGCATTCGTAAACCCAAAAGCCGCTGATGTATTTTGACCCTTACTATTTAATCGTGGATTTTTTATGAATGCATAGTAAGCGCGATATATCAAGGCAAATGCATCTAATAAAAACAGTTTTTTTGGATGGTCGGGCGTCATAATTTTAAAAAATAATTGAATGACGAATGTACTTAATTTTGTTCAGAAATCTTGCGGGAATGCGGCTGAATTCTATTTGCACCTAACTTATACTATCTTTGCTGATTAAAATCAAATTTAATGTCTAATAATTATCAATTGAAACGATTACCAAGTCAGCACCACCACTCTTTAAAAGCTTGGAATGCGGCGGATGAATTGATGATTAAAGAAATGGGAGATCAAAAAGGCTCTTTAGCTATTTACAATGATGGATTTGGTTACTTAACTTGCCAATTGGCAGATCAAGCTCCATTAGTTATTACCGATTTAAAAAGTCAAAAAGATGCCATTCAACTCAACGCAAAAGGGCTTGATAAAAAAATTAACGATAGTCAGTTTTTGGGACTGTTAGACACTGTTTCAAAACCAATTGATGTGGGACTTTTAAAAATTCCAAAAGTGCTTGATTTATTTGAGATGTACTTGCAACATATCCATCAATCTTTGACCACTAATGGCACAGTCTATTGTGGATTTATGACCAAGCATTTTAGCAAAGGTATTTTGAAATTAGCAGAAAAATATTTTGATACTATTAGCCAAAGTAAAGCGGAGAAAAAAGCAAGAGTTCTAATCTTAACAGGCAAAAAAGAAGTGAAATTATCTGAAAACATTGAAAATTTCACTTACAATAATTCAGATATTAAACAATATAAAGGCATTTTTTCGGGTGGAAAAATTGATGCTGCAACCAATTATTTATTGCAAAATATTTCTGTTCCTTATCTTGCCGAAACTGTATTAGATCTAGCCTGTGGAAATGGTGTAATTGGACAATGGATTTTGGACCATACAAAAGCGAAATCAGTTTGTTTTTTAGACGATTCTTTTTTGGCCATTGAATCTGCGAAGCTAAACGTCAGCTCAGACAAAGCCAAATTTGAACAGAATTTTCAATTAAACAACATTAAAAATGATTCGTTGGACTGGATTGTCAGTAACCCTCCTTTTCATTTTGAGCATACTATTGACATCAGTATACCTTTGGATTTATTTAATCAAGCTTATCAAAAGCTAAACAAGGACGGTACCTTGACCTTAGTTGCCAATGCAAATTTAGGATATGAAAGTCAGTTAAAAAAAATATATCGATCGGTTAAAGTGCTTACTAGCAACCAACAGTTTAAAGTTTATGAGTGTCGGAAGTAGCACTTGGCTGAAATATCGCCCTTCCAAGAGAGTCCTTTTAGCATTGAAACTCTTAGTAGGAGGACTTTTAATTTGGTTTTTATACAGTAGAATTTCGGATACCATTTTGAGTAGAGACCTTTTTAAATTGCCATTTTCTGAGCAAGCGGCCTATTGGTTCTTACTGGCATTTAGCTTCAGTTTTATCAATTGGTTTTTAGAAGCCAAAAAATGGCAAGTTTTGGTCAGTCCGTTTCAAAAAATGAAAACTTATTTGGCGTATCAATCCGTTTTAGCAGGTTTAGCAACGGGTTTAGTTACACCTAACCGATTAGGTAATTTTATTGGGCGACTAGCATATGTTCAGGAAGGACATAAAACACAGGCAACCATTCATACCCAAGTTGGTAATTTAGCGCAATTCATTATTTCAATAATTATTGGAATTGGAGGATTATTTATCTCCTTAATTTATTTAAATCAAAATTTAAATCTTTACATGTTTGTATTGACTCCTGGCCTTTTACTAATAGTGGCAATTTGGTTGTATTTTAATCCAAAATCAATTTTAAAATTACCATTTGGCAATAAAATAATGGCGTGGAGAAGTAAAGAGATTAATGATTTGGCAGCCATTAACAATTCTTTAAAATGGCGCGTATTGGCATTTAGTACTGGCCGATATTCTATTTTTATTATTCAGTATTATTGTTTATTCAAAGTATTTGAAATTAGCCAGTCTCCATTAATTATTTCGGCATTATCAGCGACTACCTTCTTAATCACCACAGTAATTCCAGGTATCTTTTTTGGAAAATTATTGGTTAGAGAATCAGCAGCCGTATTTGTATTTAGTTGGATTGCTTTGCCAATCTCAGTTATTCTATCAGTGTCGTTTTTACTGTGGCTAATCAACCTAGCCATTCCTGCGGCATTTGGCTGGTATTTTTGGATTAAAAAACCGAAGGTTTGATCGAGATTATTATCATATATGGATTGGTTTTCGCACTTGCTATTTGGCTTGTTGGATTGGCTAAAACAAGTTCAAATGCTACAGATAATATCGAAAGTAAATCCATGACTTTCATTATTCCATTTAAAAATGAAGCCAAACGGATTCAGCCCTTAGTTCAATCTTTTAATAATTCACAGTGGAACAAAAATCTTGAGGTCATTTTTGTAGATGATCATTCAACTGATGATACGGTTAATATTTTATTGACCGATTTAGACATCCCATTTAGATTATTGAGTTTAAAGGATACAAGTGGTAAAAAAGCTGCGATTGTTTATGGCGTTTCCAATGCCAGTCATGAGCAGATCCATACTTTAGATGCTGATGTAATTTTTAATTATGATTTTTTAATTAACATTAGTAAATTACCAATGGCTGATTTAACGATCCTACCTGTTCAACTGTCTGGTAAAAGTATATTTCAGAGTTTAAATAAAATTGAATTTCAATGGTTGCAGACTTTTACGTTTGCCTTAACTAAATTTAAAAAACCAATACTTTGCAACGGCGCTAATTTATCATTTTCAAAAACTGCTTTTTTAGAGACTATGCCTCTTCGGTCCGACTTTAATCAAGCCAGTGGAGATGACGTTTATTTGTTAAAAGCGATTAAAAGTAATGGCGGTGAAATCAATTCTAATTCGAATCTTAATCTTATCATTCGAACGGCTGCTCCAAATAACTTTACAAATCTCATCAGTCAGCGCAAAAGGTGGGTTAAAAAAGTATTGAATGTGCCAGCAATTTTACTACTTTCAGTTTATATTATTTATCACGCACTCCCCTTCTACTGCTTAATAAATTTAAGTGTTAGTTCACTTTGGTTATTGCCTTTAGTTATTAAAATATTTACTGAATGGGTTTTGAGTAAGCAGTTTACTTTTAAGCAATTATTGATACTTATTTTGCATCAGGTTTATTATGTGATTTATGGTATAGTTTTGTTGATTTCGCTATTTTTTAAGGTTAGTTGGAAGTAGAAACCGGCACTTCTCTCAGTGTCCTTTGTTCTTGGAATTCGATTGGCATTTTTCCGGCCGAGAAATTTACCTCATGAGTTACTCTCACACTAAGAGAAACGTGAAAATAACTATCTATAAGTACACTGAGCGGAGTCGAAGTGCACTTATCGTGCTATTCAACATTTAGATTCTGACTCTGGTATCTAGGTTCTAAATCCCAGCTATCTAACATCCACCTGCTCATAACTAATAACCACCAAATATTACCGCTACCAAAATTTCGCTACCTTCATACCCATGAAATTTACGGAATTAAACCTTAAACCTCAATTGTTAGAAGCGCTTGATTATATGGGCTTCGAAACTGCAACACCTATTCAAGAAAAAGCCATTCCATTAGTATTAAACGGAATTGACTTAATTGGTTGTGCGCAAACGGGTACAGGAAAAACTGCTGCTTTTATATTACCGATATTAAATAAATTAATTGGTAAAGAAGACACCTCTATTGACACAGTCATTATTGTACCAACCAGAGAATTAGCTATTCAAATCGAACAACAAATTCAAGGTTTGTCTTATTTTATTTCTGTTGGTTCTAAAGCCATTTACGGTGGCGGAGGTGGAAAATCTTTTGGAGAAGAAAAAGAAGCATTAACTGTTGGTACTGATATTATTGTAGCAACACCTGGTAAACTAATTTCACACTTGAAACTTGGTTATGTTAAGTTTGATACGGTGAAGCATTTAATTTTAGATGAAGCAGACAGAATGCTAGACATGGGCTTTATTGACGATTTGCAAAAAATTATTTCTCATTTGCCCAAAAAGCATCAGACTTTATTATTTAGTGCGACAATGGCACCTAGCATTAATAAACTGGCACAAAAAATTCTGACCAATCCACAAGAGATTCGTTTGTCAATTTCTAAACCAGCTGCTGGCGTTCACCAACAAGTGTATTTGACTTTTGATAATCAAAAAAACAAAGTACTACAGCATATTTTAAGTGAGAAAAAAGACTTTGATAGCATTATCGTTTTTACCTCAACTAAAAGTTAGGTGAATGATATTGTGAAAGATTTGCGAAGAGGTGGTTTTCCTGCAAGTGGCATCTCTTCTAATTTAGAACAAGACAAACGGGAAGAAGTTTTGCGTGGCTTCCGTTCTAAGCGGATTAGAATTCTAGTGGCTACTGATGTGATGAGCCGTGGAATTGACATTAAGGAAATAAATATGGTGGTGAATTATGATGTGCCACATGATGCTGAAGATTATGTTCACCGAGTGGGTAGAACAGCTCGTGCCAATACCACTGGTGAAGCCTATACCATGGTGAATCAAAAGGACATGTACCGATTCAGAAAAATTGAAACATTGATTGAAATGACAATCCCTAAGTTAGCGCCGCCAGAAGAAATTGGTGAAGGACCAGTTTGGGAAGAAGGAAAACCAAAGGGAAAGGGTAATAATTTTAGGAAGAAGAAACCTTTTCATAATCGGAATAAGAACAAGAATAGAAATTTTAAGAAGAAGGAAGGATAAATTTATTTTAAATCTGAGCAGCAAGAGTTCTCTATATCATGCGGAAGGTAAAATTTTTATACCGATTCCGTGCAATACAATAATAGAAGAACAGGCATAAATGGCGGTATTGAAGTCGTTTTTGAAAGATAAAAAGTCGCATTTAGTAACCACAATTAGCAGGAGGCGAGTTGGCAAAACCTTTTCGATTTTAAGATTTAAACTTTTCAAACCCAATTACACAATCACTATTACATATTTTCTCTATATTTGAGTCAATCATTAATTTAAGTTCCTATGAAAACTGCACTACTATCCATTTTATTCTTACTGTTATCTTCAAGTTTGATTGCTCAAAACCAACAAGGTTATATGGTTTTAGTAGACGACACATCTGATGGTCTTGTCTACTATGTGAGTAGTTTATTTGAGTGTAGTTTTCCCGGGGACCATGATGGCATTGATGCACAAAGAATTGCATTTGACGCAAAATTTAAAGCACACGTGTTAGACAATTTTGAAATATCAGATTTTCAAAACTTCAATAGCAGTTGGATGGAACCAGGTAGAGGCGTTAATCCATCACAAATATATTCAAAGTATTTGGAGAATTTTCCAGCCGTTTACCGAGATGCTAAAATGATTATGGTACAGGATTTTTCTTTAGAATGTAAAAAATAATTGGAGTTGTTTGTATGATGCTATCATATTACTTGACTCCTTTAAAGCTTATTTTTTTCATTTAAAAGTTGCTCTAAATTCTTGAGTTTGTTAAGCCAAAATTGATCAAAGTGATTAATCCAATTTCTTAATTCCTTAAATCCATCTTGTTTTAATACACAATGTCTTTCTCGACCAATCTCTTTAATAGAGATAAATCCGGCAGACTGTAAAATTTTAACATGCTTGGAAACTGCGGGCCTACTCATTTCAAAATTTTCGGCCAACGTATTAATGTTTAACGTATCCTCAGTTAACAATTGCAATATTTGCCTTCTACTCGGGTCGGCAATTACCTGAAAAGCATCAAGGTTTGGAATCGGCATAATGATGTTATTTTAAACTATCTAACATTCTATTAATATTCCTAGCCCATCCCTCAAACATACCACCACAAATGGCTTGATTCGAATCGGTAAAACCACTATGTAAAAGGTTTAATACAGTTCCCTCATCACTAGCTCTCAGGTTCCATTCAACCATAGTGTCTATAACTACCTTATTCATGTTAGGTCCTCCTTTCCAACTATACACTAATTTTTTTAAGGGTATGATCTCAATTACAGTGCAATAAAAATTACCATCTAGTTCCAAGTCAGGGATTGGATTGGTTGTAAATTTAAATTCATGACCTACAATTGGTTCAAAATTATTTGACATTAACCATTTTTCAATTAATTCAGCTTTAGTAAGGTACTTCCATATTTCTTCAATTGGTTGACTAAATATCCACTCGTGTTTAATTTCTGTTTTCATATTTTATGTAACTTAAAAGTTACTCAAATATATACGTAACTTTTAAGTTACGCAAATTTTCGTCAAATTATTTTAAGATAGAGTCATTTAAAAATGATTACTTAAAAAATTTCGATTAATATACTAGGCTGATTTTATAATAATTACAACAGCAAGCAATGTATATAATATGAGTCCAATAACTAGTGATGCTCTTCTGAATCTTTGGCCATAAGAATGTTTCTTGTCTAGACCCATAGCGGCAAGAGCAGCAAAACCAATGCATAAGACAGGTACAACCATAAATGAAATAGTTTTAAGGCCTTCAAGCACTTTCATATAATCACGCATTTCAGAATTAAAAGTGTTAAAAACATAAAACATTAAAAAAATTTCACCAAGAATCAGAACGAAGAGGATAAAATTTAGAAGCGGTCTATGGTTTGTCATTTTTACGTATTTTGTTTGATAATAATAAGATATAAGCCAAATTGCTTTCAATCTAAACAAAGTTAATTTAATAATTCTAAATACACTTTAAGCATATTGCAGTAAAAAGGATTCTACTATTTACAAAAACTAAAGTAAAATTAGGTAGAGGCTCAAAGAACTTCGATTTGAAAAGGTCACTAAATTCTAAAGCCGTTGCTACTCATTTTTATTCCATTTTTTTATTAGATTCGTTGAGCAAACACTTATGTAGTGGTTTTAATTAGTTTTTGACCATTTAATAGTTGTTTCAGAAATAAACATTGATACAATATCAAAATATAACGTATGCGCTTATTATTAACGATTTTTCTTCTTGGGGGATTCTTTTCAAATTCTATTGCACAAAATACGCTCAAGTGGGATAAAAAAAAATTATTCTATGGATTTAATATGGGGTTAAACTACACTAACATTTGGGTAAAGCATAACCCCATTAAGGTGATTGTGAAAAATGGTATTGGTTTTAATATTGGTATTTTTGGTGGGTACAAATTAACTAATGAATTTTGTCTAGTTGCCAATACAACAGTTTCTTTTCATAACAATAATTTGCTCTCTTCGAACGGCGCTTTTAATACTTTTGACTATACCGTTTTACCAACCACAGTAGATTTTGGGTTGCACGCAACATATGATTTTGCACAAAATGAAAACAAACTACCATATCTATTACTTGGCCCTAAAATTCAAATTTCCACAAGTCAATCCGCCCTATCATCATTTGAATTTGGCAGCCGATCTAATATATCACTTGAATTTGGTTTAGGCTACAATTTCAAACTTTCAGAATTCATACTTGCCCCAGAATTTAGATACTCTTATGGTTTAAGAAACGTAAGTGAAAATTCAACATTTATTAATGTTAGATTTCACACGGTAAGACTTATTCTAAACTTCAAAGGTTAAACCATCATTTTTAATGAAATTGATATTTTGTTCAGTCATGCTAAAAAACTTTACATAATAATTTGACAACATAAATAAATATAAATAAGCAGTTTAACTAAAATTATTTTCAGTTTTGAAATAAAGCAAGGCAACTATTGATTTTTTTGTAATGTCTTAAGAGTAACTAATCTTAAACGTCATGAAAAATCTATTAACCCTTTCAATTCTAATTATTTCAATAGTTTTCTGGTCTTGTAACAAGGAGAAAATCACGCAAAATAGCGAATCAAGTAAAAACATTACAGCTAAATCGCCATCAGTATCAAACAATAACCCTTCTGGTGCTTCGTTTGCAAATGTGCAACAGTATTTAAATACTTGGTCTGTTCAACCTGACCAATTCCAATTTCAAGCCAATACTGGAGGTACTTTTACAACTCAAAAAGGTTCGATACTAACTATTCCTGCAAACGCTTTTTCTTATGCTGATAATTCACTAGCAGCAGGAACTATTAATATTAAGGTAAAAGAAGTTTATACAACAAAAGAAATTATTAAAACAGGAATCTATCCTGTAAGCGGTACACAGGTTCTAAATTCTGGTGGGCAATTCTTCATGGAGGCAACTCAAAATGGAAGTCCATTAATTGTAACCAATGGTGCTTTAGTGGATTTGAAAATTCCAGCACAGGCACAAGATCCAAATATGGAATTATTTTTGGCTGGACCAGATGAAAACAATGCACCATGGGAGGTTGTAGATTCAATAATGAATGGTGGACCGAATACACAATGGCCAGCAAGCGGATTTACATTCAATTCAGCGGATGACACTTATTCTATCAATTTAGATTCTTTAGGATGGGGTAATATTGATGTGTTTTTATCAACTAACTACTTCGATTGCACATTTAACTTAACTGGGCTCTCAAATTTAGATAATACAAACACAAATGCTTTTGCAGTATTTAAAAATCAAAACTCAGTTTGGCCAACTGGCGTTCAGGGTTGGGGATCAATTTCAAATAGTGTAATTCAAGAAACTCATTTAGCTGATGTGCCAATGAATATTGTTGTAATTTCTGTTGAAAATGGGCAACTTTTTTATGGACTACTAGATGTTACACCAGTTCAAAATCAAACTTATACGATTAACATGGTAGCTACAACATCTGATGTATTAGATGCACTAATTGAAAATCTACCGTAAAAAGTAATTATAATCAAATTTTTTTTCTTTATATATAGTTAAAAAGGTAAGTTCTAAAAGACTTACTTTTTTTTTGTGGTTAAGATATTTACTATATTTGTTTTCGATAAATAAGATTTATGGGAAGAGCATTTGAATTCAGAAAAGGTAGAAAATTAAAGCGTTGGTCGGCAATGTCTAAAGCATTTACCCGTATTGGAAAAGATATTGTCATGGCTGTTAAAGAAGGTGGTCCGGATCCGGATTCAAACTCAAGATTAAGAGCTATTATCCAAAATGCCAAGTCAGTTAACATGCCCAAGGATAATGTTGAAAGGGCAATAAAAAAAGCAAGTGACAAGGACACCTCAGACTATAAAGAAGTACTATTTGAAGGATATGCACCTCATGGCATTGCTATTCTTGTAGAAACAGCCACAGATAATAATAACCGTACTGTTGCTAATGTCAGATCACACTTTAACAAATGTGATGGTAATATGGGTACACAGGGCTCTGTTGAGTTTATGTTTGATCATAGTTGTAATTTTACCATTAATAAAGAGAATATTGATCCAGAAGAACTTGAGCTTGAATTAATAGATTTTGGAGCTGAAGAAGTTTTTGATGACGAAGAAGGGATTGTTATTTATGCACCCTTTAACAGTTTTGGTGACATTCAAAAAGAATTAGAAAATAGAAAGATTGAAATAATTTCGTCCGGTTTTGAACGCATTCCTCAAGTCATGAAGGAATTAACCGAAGAACAAAAAGCTGATGTTGAAAAACTATTGGAAAGGCTAGATGATGATGAGGACGTTAACAATGTATTCCATAATATGGTTGAACAATGAGAAAAACTGTTTTAATTACAGGTGCCACTAGTGGAATTGGAAAAGCTAGTGCATATATTTTTGCCGAAAATGGTCACAACCTTATCATCACTGGTCGTCGTCAAAACAGGTTGAACACTTTAGCAATAGAATTAAAAACTTTCGGCATTGAAGTTTTACCACTTAGTTTTGACATTAGAGATAAAGCAAGTGTAAAAAAGCATCTTTCTGACCTACCAGCTGAATGGCAAACTATTGACATACTAATTAATAATGCAGGTTTGGCGAGTGGCCTGGGTCATTGGCAAGACGGAGATACCGAGGATTGGGATAAAATGATTGACACAAATATCAAAGGTTTACTATATGTATCTAAAGCTCTTATTCCCTATGTAAAAAACAGTGACGCTGGCCATATCATAAATATTGGCTCAACAGCAGGAAAAGAAGTCTATGAAAATGGCAATGTTTACTGCGCAAGCAAACATGCTGTTGATGCTATTTCTCAGGCCATGCGAATTGATTTACTAAAAGATGGCATTAAAGTCACCCAAATTTGCCCAGGCATGGCTGAAACTGAGTTTTCGGAAGTCCGTTTTCATGGTGATAAAGAGATGGCAAAGAAAGTATATGAAGGATTTGATGTAATGTCAGCTGAAGATGTTGCTAGTATTATCTATTACTCCACTACTTTACCAAAACACCTCTGTATTAATGACCTTGTACTAACATCAACTGCACAAGCCAATAGTTTTTATACTGATCGTCAATTATCATAACTTTGGAACTCATTTTTTGATATGTTAAAACATTGGATTTCCGCTTTTAGATTGCGTACTTTACCTCTAGCATTAAGTACCATTTTTATGGGCAATTGTTTAGCAATTATGAATAATTGTTTTAATACAACTATTTTTTTTCTCAGTATTTTAGTCACTATTTTGCTTCAAATTCTGTCAAACCTAGCAAATGATTATGGTGATGGTGTAAAAGGAACAGACAATGAACATAGACTTGGACCAATAAGAGCAATTCAGAGTGGTGCTATCAGTAAACGAGCCATGCTAAATGCGGTAATTATTTTTAGCATACTGTCACTTGGACTTGGATTGTTGTTAGTATTTATATCCTTATCAAACCCAATTATTGTGACCGTTTTTGTTGTATTAGGTTTAAGTGCAATTTTAGCAGCTATCAAGTATACTATTGGAAAAAAAGCATATGGATATCATGGCTTAGGTGACCTATTCGTTTTTATTTTCTTTGGTCTAGTAGGTGTTCTTGGTACATATTATCTCCAAACACAAACATTAGAATTATTGATCCTATTACCGGCTATCGGAATAGGTTGTTTCAGCACAGCTGTATTAAACTTAAACAACATGCGGGACATTGATAATGATAGGGCTTCGAATAAAAATACTTTGGTGGTTAAAATGGGATTAGCAAGAGCCAAAAAGTATCATTTTACACTATTTATAGTGGCTTATATATCTCTTTTTACATTCGCTTTTCTTCAGAATAAAACATCCATTATTTATAGTTTTGCAAGTGCCCTAGTATTTTTTGTAATACTCCATGTCCGCCATCTTTTAACAATCAAAAAAGCTGAAAATTATAAATCATTTGATCCACAGCTTAAAATTGTTGCATTAACAAGTTTTGGGCTCAGCATTGTTTGGTTCATCATAATTAACATGATTAAATCATAAAGAGGCCCGAAATTTGTGACATTATCTCTAAATTTGGTTATTAAACTATGAAACTAGTCCTTATTATATTATGTTTTTATACCTCTGCAGTTTATAGTCAAAATGAGGCTGACCTAATTGCGGCTGAAGAAGAATTAGTTATTCTTTTAAAACAAGTCAGAGATTCCAAGACTGATTCTGAGCGTGAATTACATAATATTGACCTGTATCAAGCAGTTAAAGATTTGGGGGAAATAAATGGTATTTTAGAATATCCCTTCAACAAAATAACCAGTATGTCTACCATAAAGTCTCCTGATGGGGAATTTAGATTGTTCAATTGGAATGTTGAAAATAATAATTTAGAACACAGTCATTATTGTATACTCTTTAGAAAATCAAGAGGATCAAAAAAACAATCAATAATTGAATTTAAAGAAGACAAATACTCAATACCACCAAAACCAACCAATATGTTAACACCCAACAAGTGGTATGGTGCCTTATATTATAAAATTGTGGCAGTTAAAGTTGGTAATAAAACCCTCTATACTATTATGGGTTACAATGGAGGAAGAAAAAGTAGTAATAAAAAATTGTTAGATGTATTTTGGTTTAAAGGGAGCAAACTAAGAATTGGCTACCCTCTGTTTGAAGATGAAGATGCAAATAGACAACTACAGCGTCGTGTCTTTTTTGAATATTCAGAGCAAGCTAATGTTAGTGTTAAATTCATCCCAGAAATTGGAAAAATTGTGTTTGACCATCTAGCTCCTGAAAACAAAGGCTTGGAGGGTATGTATGAATACTATATTCCTGACCTTACGTATGATGCATATTATTGGAAGGATGGACATTGGAAATATCAAAAGGATATTCAGGTTGGTAATAAAAGTGAAAAAACAACAAAAGTATTTTATACTGATCCTAAAACAGGTGAAACTAAATTTAAGGTAGAAAAAAAGAAATGGGAAGATCCCACTGGTGAGGGATCAGCAGGAAGTGGTGAAAAACATGTGGCGGTTAACATTGAGAATGGCGACAAAAAGCCAGATTCTGATAAAAAGAAAAAACAAGGCAGAGTCAAGAAACAAAAAAAGTCAAGGACAGATAAGAAGAAACCGCAATCTGCTGTAATTATTAAATAATAGTGATTACTAAAACTAGAATTTTTTTGAATTGGATTTTGACCATTTTTGTAGGTGGTTTTTTATGTGCAGTTCTAGAAAATTCTTACCATGGAACAGGTTTATTTTCAGTTTTTGAATTAGGATTACTCATATCTCTTGTTGGGTCCGGCGCTGGCCTATTGCCTTTAATCCTCTCTTTAGTATTAGAGAACAATCTTAAGAAGAAAGGTTTCACACCCCTAAAAATTATTTTACGAATTATGGCTTGCCAATTATTTTTTGCACTATGCTTTATAGTTGCATTTTATTTTTTAAATGCTGAAGATGGTTTCACTTTATTTACAATTGTCTATTTCTTTACAGGTATTGCGTTTACAAGCCTTAATTTTACTCAATTGCGCAATGCCTAACTACTAAATAGACTTTAACTATTCTACTAATTACCTCAATCAATCCTTCCTATTAAAGTGTTTATCTAATTCTAAAACTTGATTCCAATCATACAAACATCATCCGATTGGAAACTTCCTTTATTCCACATTGTTAGTTTATTTTGTAATAATTTTTTTTGAACATTTAAAGGCTCTTGTTTAATTGTCATCAGAAAGCCTTTTAATACGCTTTCTTTAAATTTAAAATTATCAAAACCTTCAAATTGATTGGCAAATCCATCAGATGTCAAATACAAAATATCATTTTTCTTAAAGTCAATAATATCTTCTCTATATTGAATACAGCTATCATTTTCACTTATTGATTCTGCACGATAATGTCTTATTACTTTTTTATCACTTTTGGCAAAGTATAGGGCATTTTTTTCCGAAGAAAAATGAATGTGATGCTTTTCAACATCAATTTTAATAATTGAGATATTGATGCCGTATTTAATATTCTTAATGTCTGCCTTTTCTTTAATAAATTGATTTAAATAGCAAAGAATATCGTTAGTTGATGTCATATCTCTTTTCGTTACTGCAAAATCCAAGGCATCAAAATATATTGAACTCACAATTGCCCCCGAAATATTATTTTCTGATGAGTCTATGATGGCCATGTAAAAGCAATCATTATAGTCACAAGACCAATAAAAGTCACCAGACAATTCATATTTCGGCTTCAGGAATACAAAATTATCTTGAAAATAATTTCTAAAAGAATCTAAATCAGGTAAAAATGCTTTCTGAATTTTACTTGCGAATTGAATACTCTTATACATTGATGCATTAGCAGACTCAATTTTTTCTTCTTGTTTTACAATACTATCAATTTGGGTAGTCAAAATCATTTTCACCTTATACTCATAGGTTACAAAAGAGTACAAAACATAAATTAATAAAAAGAAGGGAGTTAAAGAAAAGAGGATATTACTTTGAAAAAAATTCTGATCGTAGAAAAAATTTGCCCCTATACGTAATGACGGCAATAATTGATAGGTTACTGCCAAACTATAAGAAATAAAAATTAAGTAATAGATGAAAAACACTATTTTAAGTACCCTGTTTAACATCAATACTGCCATAGCCACATTTAATAGTGCAAATCCCAGGCTAGCATAAGTAAGATGTCCGTCGGAAATAAATAATCCTTGAAGTCCTAACAACGCAATAGTAAACACCCAAACTATGACTGGAACAGAATAGTGCTTAGTCTTTTTCAAAAAAACAAATAAAGTGGCAATTAAAATAACTCCCACAAGTCTTGATACCAGAATATACCAATAGCCATTCACTATTAATTTTATAAACCCTAAGCAGTAGATGATTGAAAATAGTAAAGCCAAATTAAATATTAATTCAATTTTCACTTTTTCAAATAAATCCTTCTCAGCTTCAAGTGATGCTCCTAGAATATAATCTTTTACTTTTATGTATAAGTTGCTTATCATTCTTATATTTTTAAACCTACAATTGTAATATCATCTGTTTGCCTATTCTCGGGCTTTAATGGTTTATAAAATTGTTCCAAAAGTATTTTCTTTTGGGACATTTCTTTGTCAGTGTGAGCATATAAAACTGATTTGAAACTAGAGTAATCGCTAGTTTGACTTTCAGCGGTTACTCCTCCTTCTGACACTCCATCCGAAAATAGATAAATAATATCTCCCTTAGCAAGTTGAATTTTAGCCTCATCAACTTTTCCGCGACTATCTAAATAATCTAAACTTTGGTTTTTAGGATAGTATGTTTTTAATTGGCCAGCCTTTTGAATGATAACAGGTTGAGCTACTCCTGTTAGATGAAGTTCGTTTGCCAAAAAACCAAATTGACACAAAGAAATTTTCACATGTGAATTAACACCATCAGCATTTAGTAAACTCTGTTTCATAAAATTATTAATGAATTGTAAAATATTTTTCGGAGACTCGATTTCAGCTTCTTTTAAAGCTTTATTTAATGCATTTCTTACCATATAGGATAACATGGCCCCTGGTACATCATTCTCCCCAGTATCAACAATAGCAAAATAAATTGTGCTTTTGTATTCCTTTACCCAGAAGAATTCCCCTGATAAATTCCCCTTAGGAAGATGAATATGAAAGAAATCAGAAAAATAGCTTAATATAGTAGACTGATCAATTTTTTTATCAGACTGAATTTTTGTAGCCAATTCAATACTTGTAATGATAGTCTCATTCTTTTTCTCTAGTAATTTTTTTTGATTGACTACATGTTCTTTTTGCTCTAATATTTGTTTTGTAGCAATTTTATGGGAGTTAATAAAACGATCAATTATAAAAGCAATCATCACAAATGCAATTAAAATGGCATTTATATTTGATTGACTAAAAAACTCATGTTCTTTAGTCAAGTCAATCGGTAGTAAAATTTTTGGGATAATTCCAAGAGTAATTGATGTTGCTATAGTTAGAAAAATAACATAGTAAATAATGGCAATGTTTCTTAAAAACCTCCCTAATAATAAAAATGATATCACAATGTTAACCATTGAGAAAGCATAAGTTAAAAAAGATGCTTGTCCACTATTTAAAAGTGCTGACGACAAAGTGAAAACAATACCTGACACGAACCATATTCTTCTTGGAAGTTTTATGTTCTTTGACCTTTTTACTGCTATTGCCATAGCAACAATGAAAGAAAAACCGATTACTTGAACAATTATTATAAGCCAATACTTATCTACTAAAACTGGAATAGTTCCAAAAATATAAATGATGAAATAAATTAAAATGATATTATATAATAACTCAAGTTTAGCAATATCAAAGACAGTCTTAGCATTTGCTAACGCTTCTCCAATCATATAATTTTTGAACTTATTGTACATATTAAATTAAATTCACAAAAACCTAAATATCAAAACAATATCAACCTAAGTTAATTAAAAAAATAATATGTTTGTTATTAATTTTACATTTCTAAAAAACAATTTTAAATAATTGATTTGAAATATTAGAAATGTATAAGAAAGCAACAAACAAAAAATAAATTTTAGATCTATTTTTTCTGAGTGCATTATAAATATAGTTTTTTTTTATTAAAATTCAAATAATTTTAATAAAAATTTACTTTCAAACAGTTAAGGAAAATTTCTATTCTTAAAGAAATTTGAAAAAATTAATGCATACACCCCATGTAAACTAATGCAGTTTTTATGTAAGCATCATCATATTCTAAAACAACTTGATTTAAAGTGCTTATTAGTTTATTGTTCGCACCACTTGCTACAACAACTATATAGTAACCAGGCGAAAAGCCTTCGAAATAAGACGAATATTCAATACTCACATAAATCCCATCATCATAACGACCGCGCGGAACGTAACCATGTTGCTCTCCACAATCACATGTATCAAGTGATGTTAATCCATTTTCTTTATCTTCAATATTTCCATTTAGTTTGAGCTGATATTTAAATTTTTCACTGACAGAATTAGCTGTTTTGAGCGCACTTTGATAGCTTTTAGTAGATTTAACTATCAGAAAACTCTTAGTTACAGTCATATCATCTGATTGCGCAAAAGTAGAAGTTAAAATAGTTAGCATTACAGTAAAAAAGACTATTACTTTCATTTTTAGAATTATTAATATAGTGCGATAATACAGATTATTTACTTAACAAAAAAACCAGTGCTCAAAGACATTGCTTCGTGCACTGGTTAACTAAAAAATACTTATAAATGTAATTTGATGTCAGTTATTGCACAACAATTTTTCTGGTTGTTGATTGCTCTGCTGTTTGTAAGTTTAACATATAAGTACCCGACACGAAATTCTCTATGGTTATCGGTTGGGTGTCATTAATTATTTTCGAATAGACAACTTTCCCAGTTATGTCAATTATTTGAACTGTTGTTCCATTTTCAATTCCATTAATTTGAAAGAGTCCATTTGAAGGATTAGGAAAAATGTTTAAATCTCCCGCAAAATCCTCATTAACACCAAGTGTTGATTGAGGAAGCTCAACTAAATTACCTCCGCTTGAAAGCGCCACCCAAAGTCCAAAATTAGCACCATTACTATTAACCGACGGATCAACAAACCCACTTGCAACAACAGTTATAGCAGCATCTTGAAGCATCAAAGTAGATAAAGGCGCACCATATTGAAAAAGTGTAGAGGCGCCTGTTTCATTTTTCACCTGTAAAGTATAGTCATTAGTCGCTAGTTCTAAATACCCTTGAAAATCACTATAGTTTAAGTCATCAACTAAATTTCCAGCTGAAGCTTCATCTACATCTACTGTAGGTGCATCAGTACTTCCATGGAAAACTAGTA
The DNA here is from genome assembly GCA_045107045.1 of Crocinitomicaceae bacterium. Lineage (GTDB taxonomy): Bacteria > Bacteroidota > Bacteroidia > Flavobacteriales_D > Crocinitomicaceae > Putridiphycobacter. The sequence continues at coordinate 116,722 of JBGCFR010000027.1, read as the reverse complement.
CATCAGTATTACCTGCAGTAGCTGCTCCCTCTCTAGCACCTTCAAAAACGTCAAGAGAAAAACCTGTAGCTGGAGAGTAACCTGCCGGGCTAATGATTCCATTTGCAATTGCAATATAGGTTTCTCCTGCACTAAATGTTGCTGGAACAGTTACTAATACATCATTTACTGAAGTGCTTGTGCTAGCTGCAACACCTATTAGATTTTCAACTTCTGCTGGTACATCAACAAATGGAGTTGCTGTTCTGAAAGAAAAATCATCTAATAATAGAGCACCATTTAAATAAATATCTACTGCTGAAGCTGCTGCGTCAGCACTATTATGAATAATTTGCAATCTTGATTTCGATTCTGGCAATTCTATCAACGCCCCTCCCATTGGTAGGGCCACCCACAATCCAAATGCTTCACCATTCGCATTTACTGATGGATCTAAAAATCCACTTGCCACTACTACTAAAGCTGAATCCCCTAGTGTCAAAGTGCTAAGTGGAGCCGCATAACTTTTAACCACAGTTGTACCAGTCGCATCCGTTACATTCAAGGTATAATCATTTGTTGGTAACTCTAGATAACCTGCAAAGTCTCCGTATGCAGCATCATCTACTAAGGGCATTGCTGATCCTCCAGGTGTTGATACATCAACAGTAGGCGCATCTGTTGAACCATGAAAAACCAAAATATCTGTATTACCTGCTGTAGCAGCCTCTTCTCTTCCCATTGTAAATACATCAATTGTAACAGCCGGAGCTGGCGAATAACCAGTTGGACTAATAATTCCATTCGCAATGGCCACATAAGTTTGACCGTTAGCTACCGTTAATGGAAAAGAAACCAATGTATCATTAACTGATGTTGAATTGGAGGGGGCTATGCCAATTGGAATTGTCCCGGCAGCAACATCAATAAATGGAGAAGCTGTTCGAAACGAAAAATCATCTAAAAGCAATGTTGTTCCAGCATAAATGTCAACCGTAGCAGTTGCTGCATCTGCCGAATTGTGAATAATTTGAACTCTCGCTTGCGAAAAACTTACTGTTCCTAAAAACATTGCTGCTGAAAGAAACAAGGCGTTCTTTTTTAAATTAGTAATTCTTTTCATAATTTTTGATTTTGTTTTGTTTGCAACAAATGTAAATAGCAATGACTAGAAATTTTGTTTAATCTTTATTAAAAATTGTTAAACAAAATGTAACACAACACAAAAACCTCACTAACAGTAAAATAAGAGATATTAGAAATACTTATGTATTCTATTATAAATAGTTATGGATAAACGACTACTTTTTAGAAAAATAGTTTCGAAAAGGTCTATAACAAGCTATTCGGCAGGCAACTCTGCTCTTAACTTCTGAGTCAACTGCCTATTATAGGTTTCTTGAAGCCATGCTAAGTAACTATCTGTAGCTTTAGTGATACATTTCGAATAATGCTTTAAACGACGTTCAATATCATCTTGTAATTCAACTAATAAATTTAAACCATCATACACATCTTCAGAATTTTCAGCAATCACTTCAAAATGATTATCCATTGATACCTCTACTGCTTCTTTCCCTTTTTTTCCAGACTCAATACAGGCATCATATACTTTTTTCATTGAAAAATTTTCTATTTTGTCTGGATTAATCAATTTTGATTTAATGGATCTTGATAATTCATAGTCCGCTTCAAATAGCATGTCATCTTCCTCACTTAACCTAGATTCTAAAAATCGATCAGGAAATTGAAATGCATCTTGCCAATCAATAAACTCTTGCCAATACCCAAATCGACGAACGTTATTTCCTAGGTCAATTACCTGAAAATGTTTTTTATGTTTTAACACTCTAGACCCTCTTCCTATCATTTGGTGATAAAGTGTTAAAGACCTAGTTGCTCTATTCAAAATGATACTTTCAACTGTTGGTTCATCAAAACCTGTTGTTAAAATACCCACTGATGTTAGAATAGCGCCAGGTGTTACTTTAAACCATCTTAAAATTTCTTTCCTATCTGAGTCACTATATGTACTATCTAAATGTCTTACTTTATAGTTGTGTTTTTTAAATAATGTATAAACTGCTCTTGAAGAATCAATACCACTATTAAAAATAAGTGTCTTTTTACCAACTGCTACTTCTTCATATGCAAAAAGTAATTTCTCTTGCATAAAATAGTTGCTATACACTTTATCTGATGATGATACGGTAAAATCTCCATTTGAACCGATTTTAAGTCCATGTAGATTTACATCATATGTAAATGTTTCAGCATCTGCTAAATATTGTTTTTCAATAAGTGACTTAATGCTATGGCCTACAATTAATTCGTCATAATTGTCATTTAAAGGCAATGCCCTATTCGAACTTAGCGGAGTTGCTGTAACACCCAAAATATTAATATCATTAAAATATTGGAATATCTTTCTAAATGAATTATTATGCGCTTCATCAACAATTACAAGTCCAATATTTTTAACAAAATCACTATCCTCTTGCAGCCTGTTATTTAGCGTTTCCACCATAGCAGTGTATGAGTCAAACTCATCATGATTCTCAATGACCTTAACTGAAGAATTAATAACTTTGTTTTGAATATTTAGTGCCGATAATTGCTTTGATGTTTGAACACACAACTCAATTCTATGTGTTAAAATCAGTACTTTTTTCTTCTTAAGTTTTATATACTCTCTTGCAATATTCGAAAAAATAACTGTTTTTCCGCCACCAGTTGGTAATTGGTATAAAAGATTAGAATTTTCTCCTTTCGTATTCAGCTTGTCTATGATAACATCAACTACTTCTTTTTGAAATGGATACAATTGTTTTTTGTCAAATAAGCTTTGGTCAATCATGAATGGAAATAGAAATATTTTCGCAAAAATACCACCTTTATATTGAAGAAGCAAATTAAATCGTCCCATTATTTAGAATGCAATAATTAGTCATTTTTCATATATTTTTAACAACACAGAATTCCAAAAATCAACTATATTTGCTGGGAAATTAAAAAAAGTACAATGAGCGATATAGAAAGAGTTAAATGTTTAATTATTGGATCAGGACCAGCAGGTTATACAGCTGCAATTTATGCTGCTAGAGCTAATATGGCCCCAGTACTTTACGAAGGTATGCAACCAGGAGGGCAACTAACTACAACCAATGAAGTAGAAAATTTTCCTGGATATCAAGATGGTGTAACAGGACCTGAAATGATGATTCAATTGAAGAAACAGGCAGAGCGCTTTAATACAGATGTCAGAAGCGGCTATATTACTAAAGTCGATCTTTCAGGAGACATTAAAAAAGTTTGGGCGAATGAAACAACAGAAATTCATGCCGACACAGTCATTATTTCAACAGGAGCCTCAGCAAAATATTTAGGAATAGAATCTGAGCAACATTACTTGAAAATTGGTGGTGGCGTATCTGCTTGCGCCGTTTGTGATGGTTTCTTTTACAGAGGCCAAGAAACGATTATCGTTGGAGCTGGCGATTCCGCTTGCGAAGAAGCTCACTACCTATCAAAACTGGCAACTAAAGTAACAATGCTAGTTAGAAGGGATGAATTTAGAGCATCTAAAATTATGGCTGAACGTGTTAAGAACACAGAAAACATAGAGATATTATTTAATACTGAAACGGTTGAAGTTTTAGGTGATGGAAATGGGGTTACTGGAGCAAGAGTAAAAAACAATGTTTCTGGTGAAGAAAAGGATATTCCAGCAACTGGTTTTTTTGTTGCTATTGGTCATAAACCTAATACTGACATATTTAAGGGTCAGCTAAATTTAGATGAAACTGGGTATATCGAATACGAGAAACCAGGCACATCATTGACTAATATCCCAGGCGTTTTTGTATCTGGTGATGCTGCTGATAAAACATATAGACAAGCTATAACTGCTGCCGGAACTGGATGCATGGCTGCACTTGATGCTGAAAGGTATTTAGCTGCTAAAGGACATTAAGAAAAATTCTATACTAGAAGCCCATTGATCTATTATCAATGGGCTTTTTTAGTTTCAAATTAAATAGAAATGTCTATTTCCTTAAAAATTGAATTATTTTAGATAATGGCTTGCGAATAAATGTCAACCTGCCAGGTTTTATTTCATTTATTTTCCAAGCATATCTATCTTCTTTATTTGCTTTCAAACGATTTTTAAAAGATGAATTACTTACCCCTCCTATCCGCATTCTAACCAAAACTTCGTTAATATATTTTGATTTCAATCCTACTTTATGAATCATTCTAAGCATTAGTTCATAATCCGCAGCTGATTTTAATTTAAGGTTATAAGTGCCATACTGATCGTATTTTTTCTTTCTTAAAAAAAATGTTGGATGTGGAGGCATCCAGCCTTTTTTGAAGGCGTTTTTCTTATATTTTCCAGATATCCATTTCCGTACAACCTTCGACGTATTAATAGGATCAACATAAACCAAATCACCATAGGAGCAATCAATACTGCTATCATCAAAAGCAGTAGCTACCTTCTCTATCACATCATCAGTATTGTAGAAATCGTCTGCATTCAAAATACCAACAATTTCACCAGTGGCAGCCTCAACACCTTTATTCATAGCATCATAAAGCCCCTTGTCAGGCTCGGAAATCATAATGCTAATATTCTCGCTATATCTCTTACAGATATCTAATGTACTATCAGTAGATAGACCATCAACTATTATATATTCGATATTATCATAGGATTGACTAACAACTGACTGAATAGTATTTTCTATAAAAGTCTCTGCGTTATAAGCAACGGTAATAATTGAAATTCTAGGCCTCATCATTAATCAATCTTTCCCTAATCTTTATTGCTGGTACGCCCTGATAAATACATGAGGCCATTAAATCAGAATTAGCAACTGACTGAACACTTAAAACTGAATGTTCGTTGCAAACTACACCTTGAGTAACCGTTGCTCTTGCACCAATCCATGCACCATCCTTCAATTCAATAGGCTTTACTATTAAATCGAAGCTAGACTTTTTGTAATTGTGATTTCCACAAAGTAGTAGTGCACCTTGAGATATACATACATGATTACCAATAATAACCTCATCCAAATTATCTATCCAAACATTTTCTCCAATCCAAACATAATCTCCAACGGTTAATTTCCAGGGGTATTTAACAGAAATTGAAGGTTTAATCACTACACCTTTGCCAATTTTTGCTCCAAACAATCGTAATACAACAATTTTGATTCGGCTAAAAGGATTCAACTTACTTTTCAAAATAATGGCATTAAATATAAACCAAATCGCGATTCTTACTTTAGAACCTGGTTTATACCAACTATTGTCAAAAGTATCAAGTCTTGTTTTCATTCCGATAAAAGTATTTTGTGATCATCTAAAATACGTTTATCCATAACCTCCTCATTAAAATAGGCATAACTAGAAGTCACTAGTTCTTTATACTGATCAAAGTCTAAATGAATGGCTTGGTCCAACGTTTCAATCAATTTATTTGGGGTATCGATATCAACATCCCAACCTATTTTTTTTTCAACTAAATTGTGCCATGGTGTATTCTGACTAATAATTACAGGACATCCATTTGCCCAGGCCTCAACAATTGTATGTCCAAAGTTTTCATGTTTTGTTGGCAATACCATATAATCAGCTTTAGCAAATAATTCAGGTACTTTGTCTGGGTGAACTTCGCCTTTATATGAAATAGTAAGTTGAGGAGATAATCTACCAATATTTTTCTTAAAAGATTCAAAGTATAATTTATCCTCATTCATACCATAAATATCAAACTCAACTGGTCTATCTAAATTTATAACTTTAAGCGCATTTATGGCTAAATGTAAATTTTTCTTTTTCGATATACGACTCATAAAAATAAACTTCACTTTACCAGTGCGCTTAAAATCAATTACCGTCTCCAAATCATAAACTTGTTTAACAGGTATATTTTGAGCCACTTTTACTTTTGAGTGTTTACCAAAGACTTTTTTGACTTCGTCAACCTCTTCATCTGTTGATGCATGCCAGACAATATTTTTATACCAGCCTAAAATTTTTGCCACTGATAAGAATACTTTTTTTTTGCTTTGCTTTATATCTAATGCCCCCTTCCCTAGCATGCCTCTAGGTGCTAAAATTACTTTTTTAGAGTACTTCCTTGCAAATTTTAATGGATATAGCGTAAAATTCCGAGAAAACAAACTATTTAAATAAATGACATCTGGATCCACTTCTGATAAATTACTTTTTATTGTAGGATAATTCAAATAGGTTCGATCGAGGTATTTAATAAAAACCCCATTTTGATCATGCCATTGGTTTAAGGTAATATCAGCATATGGTTTTTGATCACCTAAATCGTATGCGCTTGTCAAAATATAAAAGTCATACTCACTTTTAAAATAACTTACCATATTAGATACAGATCTAATTGGCCCTCCAGCCTTAAATCCTGGCGTATACCAGTCAACACAGATTAAAATCTTTTTCTTATCCATTAATATTATTCAATTCAATCCAATTTCCTAAAACTACTAATGGCCATATTCTTGACCAAGTAACTCGTTTATCATTCTTTAAGAATTGGCTCCATAATTTATCGATTGCACTATCCTTAAAAATACTTACTTTTTTGAGATGATTTAAGTTGATTTCACAAAAAGATTTTAACTCAGATCTCATCCATTGATCATAGGGTAATACAAAACCCATTTTGTCTCTATTGTAAACTGATTTTGGTAATTTACTCTTAAAAGACTCTACCAGCAGTGCCTTTGGCGTAATCGGTTTCTTAATAGCATCTGGGATTCCAAGAACATATTCAACTAAATGATGATCTAGAAAGGGTACCCTTACCTCAAGTGCATGTGCCATACTCATTTGATCAGAATCTCGTAGTAAAACATTTTGCATATAGGTAGACATTTCAGCAACTGAAATTCGACTTAATGGCGGTAAGGACCACCCTTTTGAACGGTAACCAATCAACTCATTTGCTATTTCAAATGACTTGTTTAAAGGCAAGTTTTCTAATTTTAATAATCCTGCTATTTGATTATCCATCAATACCTGTCTGTAAAATTGATGGATGTATTCCGTATCAAAATAAGCTTGTTTCATTAAAGCCTTTACCTTTCCAGAAGGAACAGAGCGTTTAAAAGCATGATATGCGTTTCCAATTTGCTTTCTTGCATAGTTTGGAAAACTATTCAACCATTTTTTTGCTTGAAGATTTGGCACTTGATTAAATATAGAATATCCTCCAAATAATTCATCTCCACCAAGCCCTGACAGCGCCATAGTTACACCAGCCTCTTTTGTATATTTCGAAACAACAAAAGTATTTAATCCATCACCGCTTGGATGATCTAAAAAATTCAATGCCTCGGGAATTAAATCTTTAAAATGATTTGCTGTCAATTCAATTTCATGATGATTCGTTTTATATCGATCAGCTACTTCTTTGGCATACTTTCCTTCTGAAAATTCTTCTTCCTTAAAAACAACTGAAAATGTATCGACTGCTTGTCTCTTACTTTCCGCCATCAAAGCAACAATTATAGAACTGTCAATACCTCCAGAAAGAAATGCACCAAATGGAACATCACTCATCAGTCTATTATTAACTGCTTCACCTAATTTATTTTGAATATTAGATATTATCTCAGTTTTGTCTGGTTTAACTGTTTGATAATTTTCTGTTTGACTCCAGTATGTTTTTAAATCTTGTCTTTCATCATTTAAAACCATATACTGCCCTGGCATGAGTGAAAAGACATTTTCAATAATGGTATAAGGTGCATGAACAGTTTGAAATCTTAAATAATCAACAACCCCTTCTCTATAAAGTACTCTTGGCACTAAATCAGAATTTAAAATGGCTTTAACTGATGAGGAAAAAACAATTCTATCATGATCTAAATTATAATATAAAGGCTTAATTCCTAGTCGATCTCGTGCGATAAACATTGATTGTTCAATGCTATCCCAAATGGAAAAAGCAAACATGCCATTAAAATGCTTCACACATTGTTCTCCCCACTTAATATATGAAGCTAAAACAACCTCCGTGTCAGAATCTGTTTTAAAAGTATAATCTTGTAGATGCGTTTTAAGTGTTTTATAATTATAAATTTCTCCATTAAAAACAAGAATGTATCTATTATCTTCAGATTTAAAAGGTTGATTTGATCGACTGTCTGTATCAATAATTGACAACCTTCTGTGCCCTAATTGCACGTATTTATCATGAAATTCACCTTCGGCATTTGGACCTCTGTGAGCAATTGTATTGTTCATTTTAAGAATCAAATCCTTAGGATAAGACTGGCCTGAAAAACGATAAACACCATTTATACCGCACATATTAACCCTTTATTTCGTTTAAAAAAACATCTGACTCTAGCAGTTTTTTCACCCCTTCTTCTATCGTGATGAGTTCCCTATTCAAAATACTCCGCATTTTCTGATTATCTGGCTGACGTCTAGTCATATCTCCTTGGGGTAATGGAGGCAAATTAATAATTTTGGACTGACTATTCGTTATTTTTATAATTGTTTTCGCTAAATCGAGTATGGTTATTATTTTTTCGCCACCAATATTAACCACATCATTAACCACTTTGTCTTCGTTAAGTGTTTTTATACAAGTATCAATATTATCATCCACATAACAAAAAGTTCTTGTTTGGCTGCCATCTCCAAATATAGTAATGGGTTCATTATTTAACGCCTGAGAAATAAACTTAGCCATTACAAAATCTGTAGTTTGATGAGGTCCATAAGTATTAAAGAATCTAAATATTGTGTAATCTAGATTATATTCTTGCTTATACGAACGGCAGAAAGACTCTCCAACATTTTTAACCACAGCATAAGGAATCTTGCTGTTTAAGGGAGTTGTAGATTCATTTTGAGGTATAACAACTGGCTCCCCGTATACTTCAGATGAACTTGAAAAAAAGAATCGCTTTACTGCAGTATTTTTAGATAATTCAAGAATATTTCTAATGCCTTGAATGTCTTCCAAAACTTTTATAGGGTTTTCTTGAGTTCTTTGCACTCCAACCATGGCCGCAAAATGAAATACAAAGTCAAAATGATTGGCAAGCATAATTTCTGAAAGCTCTGTTCTATTATTGACATTAGCCTTTACGAATGTTAATTGTGAGTGTTTTAAATCTAATTTTTTTAAAGACCCCGTTGATAAATCATCAACAACAACAACTTCAGTAGCTTGATCAGTTAGTAATTTACTAGTTAATGCACTTCCTATATTACCTGCACCTCCTGTTACTAAAATTTTTCGCATGCTTTAGAATTTATGCCTCAAATTTAACGAATATTTTTTCCTTAAAACTTGATTTTTCAAATTAATACAATCGTTATTTTTTTGAAATACTGAACTCAAAAGGCATTCGGTTTAAAATAGAACGGCCCAATGTTAATTCATCTGCATAATGTAGCTCTGTGCCAATGGATACGCCTCTTGTTAACGTTGTGACTTTAACCCCAAGAGGTTCTAATTTTCGGAATAGAAAAAAGTTTGTTGTATCACCTTCCATATTAGTTGGTAACGCTAAAATCACCTCAGATACTTCATCTGTTTCAATGCGATCCAATAATGATAAAATATTTAAATCATTCGGCCCTATTCCGTCCATTGGTGAAATAATACCACCAAGGACATGATAAAGTCCATAAAATTGTTCAGTCGACTCAATCGCCATAATGTCTCTGATATCTTCAACTACACAAATTATATCTCGCTTCCTATTTCCTTGAATACAGATATAGCATAACTCTCCATCACTAATATTTCCACAAGTTTTGCAGCTAGCAATATTCGATTTTAAATGATGTAATGCATCTGCGAATTGTTGAATTTCTTCTTCATCTCTTTTCAAAAGATTCAGAACTAGTCGCAAAGCAGTTTTTTTACCAATTCCTGGTAATGACGAAAAATGCTCAACAACATCCTCCAAATATTTTGATGGCAAACTCACTGCCCAAAAGTACGTTTTTTTTTCTAAATTTATCCTTCATAAAACGCAGAGATGTATCAGTCAAAATTTGAAAAAATCACTTTAAATTTCAAACAATCTAGTGGCACATCAAGAGGTGTTTTAACTACAAAAGACTCATGGATTATAAGTTTATGGAGAACGGATTCACCAGGAATAATTGGAAAAGGTGAAGCCTCAATCATAAAAACTCTTTCACCAGACTGGAGTGACATCTACGAAGTACAACTTCAAGAAGTGACAATGAAAATTAATGACTATATCGATAACATAGCAACACTTCATCAGTTTCCATCAATTCAATTTGCATTAGAAACAGCAAAACTAGATTTAGACAATGGTGGTTATTATCAAATTTTTAAAACGAAAACCAAAAAAATTCCAATTAATGGATTAGTCTGGATGGGAACAGAGGATTTCATGATGAATCAGTTAAAAGAAAAAATTGAATTAGGATTTCGTTGTATAAAAATGAAAATCGGAGCGATTGATTTTGAGTCCGAACTCTCATTATTAAAATTTATCAGATCAAAATACTCTAAACATGATATGACTATTCGAGTTGATGCTAATGGTGCATTTTCGTTTGAAGAAGCCTTAGATAAATTAGACGTTTTAACAAAATATGATATCCATTCAATAGAGCAACCAATTATGGCTGGACAACTTGACGAAATGGCAAAACTCTGTTCATCTACCCCCCTGCCTATTGCGCTTGATGAAGAATTAATTGGGGTTCAAAATAGTAGAGACAAAAAAAAATTATTACAAACGATAAACCCACAATATATTATATTGAAACCCAGTCTGATTGGTGGTATTTCGGGAACTGACGAATGGATTGAAATAGCCGAGGCCTTAGGTATTGATTGGTGGATTACCTCTGCTTTAGAAAGTAATGTTGGATTAAATGCAATTGCTCAGTACACTGCCACCAAAAATAATTTACTTCCTCAAGGGCTTGGAACTGGGAGTTTATACACTAATAATATTGAGCCATTTTTAGAGGTGAAAGATGGTTTTTTATGGCTATAGATCACGGCTACTAATCATTAAGTCAGCAACTAATTCAGCTGCTTTACTTCCAATTGCAATACCCATTCCCCCGAACCTGACTGCAGCGAATACACGTCCATCAACTTGCTTAATAATTGGCTTTTTATTCTCACCGAAAGCCATTATGCCTGTCCAACGTTTATCTATTTCAAATTTAATACCAGGTAAAATAATAGTTTTCATTTTTTTTTCTAAATCCTTTTGAATAAACTCATTTAGCTTAAACTTATCACTTGTTTCACCCTCAAAATCTAATTGCCTTCCTCCTCCAAACAATACTCTATCTGCTATTGTTCTGAAATAATAATACCCTTCATCAAAATGATAAATACCTTTAAAGGGCAAGTTTTTAATCGGTTTAGTAATTAGTACCTGTCCTCGCCCTGGTTGTAGTTTAATTTCTGGTATTAAAGATTTTGCAAAAGCATTTGTGCAAACACAAACTTGCTTTGCGATAATTGGCAAAATATCATTCTCTATTCTAACTGAATCTTGCTTTGTAATTAAATTATTGACAGAATATCCAGTTTTTACTTCAACCCCCAAAGTTAATGCCTTTTTTAAAAGACTCTTCAGCATCTTACCGGTGTTAATTTGCCCTTCAGCAGTACTTTCAATTACAGTTTTAACTTCACTTCCAAAACCAAACACTTTATTTGTTAATTTAAATACTGGTCGTTTAAAAACCGGAAATATTAATTCATTTACAAGTTTAATATCACTAGTAAAATCAGTTTCTTGTAAACAAAGTTCATAGCTTCCGTTTTCTAGATAATCTATATTCTGGTCTCCTAATCTGTCTCTTAATATCTGTAAGCCATCTTTTCGCATTTGTATTAAATCTACGACTTCATTTGATGACATAGTTTTTAAATCATCTAGAATTTCAGTTAAGCTACCAACACATGCAAAACCTGCATTCTTTGTACTGGCACCGGTTGGAACTAAGCCACGTTCTAGTATAATCACCTCTAATTCTGGTTGCTTAGCTTTTAATTCAATGGCTACTGACAATCCGGTAATTCCAGCACCGATAATTGCTACATCATATTTTGTAAACGACTCGCTTTCCCAAAAAGATAACATAAAAAGATTTTTACAATAAAGATAGAACCTATTTATAATTTGAAACAAAAAAAGCCTAGACAAAAATATCTAGGCTTTCGAGAATAAAAATTTATTCTAATTTTCCACATCAATTCTAATTTCAAAACCTCCTTCAGTTAAGCCATCAGCTCCAGCAATACCAAATATAACTGCATATGGGTTATTTATTGCATTAAAGTATACATGTTGCTCACCAGTTTTTGCTCCATTACTATTTGAAGGAGACGCCTCACATGATACAGAGGAAGAAATTCCTGGAGGAATTGTTTCATCACCAGCTGCCTTAGAATAGCCATACAAGGCCATTTCATCACCAGGATTTGTAGGTGTCATATAGATATCAATTGTTGAATTGGTCGGAATTTCTATTTTATAGAAAACATGATTCCCTTTGTACTGGTCTTTCACAGTTTCAACAAAGCAGGCCATATTACTACTCCATGCCCATGATAAATCATCTAGCACTTTTCCATTATCAATACTTCCACTAAAAGTTTGATCCTTATAAGTTAATTTATTTAGACCTCCTTTAGTCTTGTCTTTATTACACGCCGTAAAAAGCAAACCAATACATATCAGTCCTAAAATCGTTTTTGTTACTTTCATTTTATTCTTTTATTTCAATATTTTAACTTTCTACATCTATGCTTATCGTGTATTCTCCAGAAGTTAATCCAGTTGCACCTGCTACACCAATAATGATAGAATACGGATTTGTAGTTGCATTTAAGTACACATACTTCTGACCAGGTATAGCAGTAGAATTTGAAGGACTAGCTTCGCAGGAAACACAAGATGAAATATTTGGAGGAATAACCTTACTACCAGCTCCCTTAGAATATGCATACAGTGCTATATCATCAGAAGAGTTTGTTGAATTTAAAGTGATTTCAATTGTTGATTGCGTAGGCAAATCAATTTGATAGAATACGTGATTTCCTTCAAACCATGATTTTCCTGGTTCTACAAAGCATGCCATTGAACTATTCCAGGCCCAAGACAAATCACTCAGTTTTTCCCCTGTAGAGAGGTTTCCTGTAAATGTTTGATCTCCGTCAGGTAATTCTGTCAATTTACTTGTCGGATCTGGAGCTGGATCTTCCTTTTTCTCTTCTTCTTTTTCCTCATCCTTTTTACAGGCTGTTACTACTAGACTTAACATTAAAAGCATTAGTAAAACTTTTGTCATTTTCATAATTATTTGTATTTGTAGGTTAATTAACATTTGCCATATGGCTGCACAATAATATCAATTCTTCAGGAAGAACATGGATATCAAATAGGTGATTTAACCTATACTAGGTGCATTTCATCCATTTGGGTGAGGGATTATTTGTTAAAATTGAATTAAATCTACATAAAACTGTATGAATCAAAAATAAGAATTGATTACACCCAATCATATATAGTTTACATTTTTTCGACTTTAGCACACGATTAACTTATGTTAATAAAGCGTTTATTTTATAGATTTGGTGAAAAAAGGACCCCTCAACAACGATATGATTATCTATATTTGACCTAAATAATTTTAAAAAAACTCATGAAAAAAGTGATCTTATCAGCCTTAATGTTAGGCTTAGTATTTACATCATGCACAGACAACGGAAAAGAAGTTGAAGCAAGTGATGCCGTAGCAATTGAAAATAATGAAACTGCTGAATCAGTAAAACTTTCAACTATTTCAGATGATAGTCATGTTGAATGGTTTGCCTCTCACCTAGGTGGAACTGCACCACGTTTTGGAAAAATCATGCTGCAATCAGCTGATGTAACAGTGAATAATAACGTAGTTGAGAATGCTAGTGTTGTAATTGACATTAATTCTTTAACTGTTTTAAACTTTGAAGATGATGAAGAGCAAGCTGGAAAATTATCTGGACATTTAAAAAGCGCCGATTTTTTTAATGCTGAGGTTAACCCAACTGCACAGTTCGAATTAGCAAGTATCTCCGCTGGTTCAGGAGATTTTAACTCTGAAATTACAGGAAACTTAACTATTTTAGATTCTACAAAAAGCATTAGTTTTAATGCTAATGTTAATGTTTCTGACGCTGGTGTTTCCATTATGTCTGAAAAGTTTGCCATTGATAGAACTGAGTGGGGAATGAGCTACCATGTTGAAGGTAGTGAAGGTGTACCTGCTGATTATTTAATTGCAAATGAAATTGGCTTCATTATCAACGTGAACTTGACTAAATAACTAAAACTAGTCCCCGTAATATCAAGCTACTCCTTAAATGGAGTGGCTTTTTTTGCGTTTATTGAAAATGAAGTGATAGACTACAGCCTAATTCTGCACCTCCAAAATATCTGGGTCGTATATTAAGCGATAAATCATCAGATACATCAAAGGTTACAAAATGGGCATCAACAAAAGCATCAATAACGTTTAGAGCATAAATAAGTGCAGCACCAGCAATTGCGTAATCTCGATACTTAGCACTAGTTTGAAAATTATCAACAATTTTATTAACTGTTATATTTTGAAACTTATCAAATAGAAATTTATCAGTACCAAATTCATTTCTATACAACCACTCGCTTTTGTAATCACTAGCCAAAGAAGCATTTTGATAGGCTAAATACGAAACATATGTAATTCCTGCAATATATATTGGTGCTCGCCACCATGAAATGTGTTTGCGACCTCGAACTTTACGGTGCCCTATTTCGTTGTAAATTTGACCTGCTCCCGGCAGTATCGCAGAAAACACAGCTGCCTTATTTCTGCTATGTTGATAGGTAGTGTCTGATTGAGCAGAAGCTTCAAAAGCAAAATTGAGTAGAATAACGAGAGCTAGTACAATTCTCATTTATTGATATTAATCGTTCAGTAGATTTAATATTTTCTCGAGTTCTTTTTCCGATTTAAAATCAATCAAAAGCTTCCCCTTACCGGCTGAACTTGACTTTATACTTACCTTAGAATTAATTTTTTCAGCAAGATACTGTTGAGATGCTTGAATGATAGTCGAATATTGGACGTTAGACTTTTGAGCAGATTTCGTTGGAATTGACTTACCTTTAATTAAAGATTCTAAGTCACGAACTGATAATTGATCTGTTAAAATTTTAGTAAATAACTCTTCTTGTCTCTCTTCACTCCCAGCTGAAACCAAAGCCCTTGCATGCCCCATTGAAATTAAACCCTCACGTACTCCGATTTGCACCTTGATTGGCAATTTTAATAATCGAAGAAAATTAGTGATGTTTGAGCGACTCTTTCCTAATTTTTGTCCTAGATTTTCTTGCGTGAAATTACACTCATCAATTAAACGTTGATATGACAAAGCCACTTCAATAGCATTTAAATCTTCTCGTTGGATATTTTCAACTAATGCCATTTCCAACATGGTAGAATCATTGGCAATTCTAATATAGCATGGTATCTCTATAAGGCCTGCCAATTGTGATGCTCTAAATCGACGCTCACCTGAAATTAGTTGATATTTATCACGACCTAATTTTCTAACGGTAAGCGGTTGAATAATGCCATGTTCCTTTATCGAATCTGCTAACTCATTTAGCGCACTGTCTTCAAAATGTGTTCTAGGGTTAAAAGGATTCGCCTCAATTTGAGAAATAGTAATAGAAGCAATTGCACCCACTGTTTGTGTAGCATTTACTGCTTGATGACTAGATGTGATATCAGTTGAAGCACTTTCTAATAAAGCACTTAGTCCTTTTCCTAAAGCTCTTTTCTTAGTCATTAAATGATTTGTTTATCGCGATTTTTAATTTTTGTAAGGTCATTCTTTTGTAAAACTTCTCTTGCAAAATTTAAATAATTAATAGCTCCTTTACAGGTTGCGTCATGCATTATTATAGTTTCACCAAAACTTGGCGCCTCTCCTAAACGGGTATTTCGGTGAATAATTGTGTTAAACACTAGTTCTTGAAAATGAGTTTTAACTTCATCTACCACCTGATTAGCTAGTCTTAAACGAGTATCGTATAATGTTAGAACTATTCCTTCTATATCCAATTCAGTATTTAATCGTGACTGGATTATTTTAATCGTATTTAACAATTTACCTAATCCTTCTAAAGCAAAATATTCGCATTGAACTGGAATAATAACTGAATCTGCAGCAGTTAGTGCATTAACAGTAATAAGACCAAGTGAAGGAGAACAATCAATAATGATGAAGTCAAAATCATCTCTAACCTGCTCTAAAGCTATCTTTAATCGGTGCTCTCGATTAGGAATACTAATCATCTCTAATTCTGCACCAACCAAATCGATATGAGCAGGAAGAATAGATAGATTAGGATTATCAGTTTCAAAAATCAAACTCTTCACATCAACATCATCAATCAGACAATCATAAATGCTCGTCTTTACATCTCTAGGATCGAAACCTGTACCACTTGTTGCATTGGCCTGAGGATCTGCATCCACTATCAAAGTTTTATACTCCAACACACCAAAACTAGCACCTAAATTAATAGCTGTTGTTGTTTTGCCTACCCCTCCTTTTTGATTTGTAATTGCAATAATCTTTGCCATTGATTGAGATTTGATTTAAGTAACCAAAGATACTTTTTTATATCAAACTGGCTATGCTTTGTTGATAACTTAGGATCTTTTTTTAATTCAATTCCAATAAATATTGAGCATTGATTATTTGACTATTTTATACTTAAACACAGCACCAATAATTTTAAATCCTGCCATAACAGCCCCTTTCACTGTACCAGAAACTTTTGATACACCTATTCTCTTTTTATAGTTAACAGGCACTTCAGTATAAGTTAATTTTTGATTTGCTGCCTTTAATTGCATTTCAATTGTCCATCCATAGGTTTTGTCAGACATATTCAAATCCATTAATTTTTGATACTTAATTGCTCTAAATGGCCCCAGATCTGTATATTTCACACCATAAAACACTCTCATCAATCTAGTTGCCAACCAATTTCCAAAAATCTGAGGAAGAGTCATTGATCCTTTTACTTTCTCACCTAAAGCTCTGGACCCAATTACCAGATCAATATCAGACTTTAAAATGGGTTCAATGACATTGGTCATTTCTTCAGGGTAATCTGAAAAATCACCATCAATAAATACGATAATTTCTGGTTTTACTGGCCATGTTGCAATGTGCTCCATTGCTTTTAAACAGGCCCATCCGTAACCTTTTCTTGATTCATCAACAACAATTGCACCTGCCTTCTCTGCTACACTTTTAGTTTGATCCGTTGAAGCATTATTCCCAACCACCACTTTCATAATGTATGACTTTGGCAGTGCATTGATAACCTTACCTATTGAGGATTCTTCGTTAAACGCTGGTATAATTACTGCAACATTCTTTACTATCATTATAAGCTAGAAAAATTAATCTTGTAATTTAAATCCATCATTGCCAAATACAATTGGATTATCAGACTTAATCCTTCCCTCTTCCGGACCGTTTTCCAGTTTTAAAACACCTCTTGGGCAAACAGCCGAACAAACACCACAGCCTACACAGGATGCACGGACAATATTTTGTCCCTTCTGAGCATATGCTCTAACGTCAATTCCTTGTTCACAATAAGTTGAACAATTTCCGCATGAAATACATTGGCCGCCATTTGTAGTAATTCTAAAACGAGATTTAAAACGTTGCACAATACCCATATATGCAGCTAGAGGGCAACCAAAACGACACCATGTCCTGTTTCCGAAAATTGGGTAAAAGCCTGTTCCAATAACACCCGCAAACATTGAACCTATTAAAAATCCGTACCATTGTCTAACATCAAATGCAGATATACCAAATAAAATTTCTTTATGGTCCATATCAGGATTTACAAATACATTATATGTATGATATCCTGTAAATAAAGTCATTACTACAGCAAAAACTAAGACTGCATGTATCATCCAGCGTTCCATTTTCCATGACCATAATTTTTTATTCGATAATTGACGGTATGGATCCCCTAAAGTTTCAGCTAAACCACCACAACCACATACCCATGAACAATACCAACGTTTACCATAAAAATAAACTAACGTTGGTACAATTATTACGGACAAAACAATCCCCCATACAAACATAAACTTTCCGAAATGACCCGCATCAATTAATTTAGAAACATTCCAATCAAATAGGAAGTAATAGTCAAGTGGCCAGGCATTCTTTAAATCTTTACCCGGTAAACCGAACATTGGAAGAATTTCCACGAGTAAAAAAGCAAAAATTATTTGAAATAACACTACAACAATTGTTCTAACAATTTGGTAATTATTGTGCCTGTATTTGAATATCATTCTTAAGCCCATAACGATCATTGAAATTGTGTAGAGCAAACCATAGAGAAACCATTTAGATGCTTTAGCATCCTTTATAAAAATTTGTTTTACAGGGTCCGTAATACTTATAGCATCTGCAAATGCATAGGGATGAAAATAAAGAATAACATAAAATGTGACTAGCCAGACACCCGTGAGAATACCTATCCATCCTCTATTCGTTGCACTATCATGATAAATACCATCATTTTTTATGCCTGGTTTTCCTTGCATACTAACTGTGGCAAAAATGTATAATAATGCTCCTATTATTCCCAATCCAAAGGTGAAGAAAAAAAAGAGTGTTTTATTATTTACAGCCGTACTTTTACTGGCATTTTGAGATAATTTTAAAGCAATTTCTTCTGGTTCGGTCCACATCACTTTATCCCAGGCTTCTTGTTTTTTTAAGTCTTCATTGATTTCATTAAACTGACCAATAAATTCTCTTGAAAAAGTAAATGTAGAATTAAACGTTTGACCGACTAAGTTTTCAGTTAGGGGTTCATTCAAATTTGCAAACTCTTGTTCAGATAAAGTAGTCTTTAGTTCATCTGAAGTAAGTTGAACATTTCCAGAAAAAGGTATTGATGTAAAAATGGCTAATCCCAAAAGGAAAATACCCATTCCGATATATTTTAAAAGATTCATAATGTTTTTTTAATGGGTTTGAAAAATTCGTTTCCAGCTTTTCTTTTTTAGTTGAATATTGTCACTATGGTCAGAATTGAATTGATTTATGATATCTTTTTCGTGTGTTTTATAAAATTCAGGGTCAAAATTAGCGTCCGCTAAATGTGTCAATACTTCTTGAACTGAATCTTTATTATTTAAAGCTCTATCAAAAAATTCATGTCGCATACGTATGCCAAACGTATTGATCCCAATGAATTCATTTGATGTTTTATCGAAACTAATATGTATCGCCACCTCTTTTGCTGGATGTTGCCAATAAAACCTAGCTTCGTTTTCTTTAGGTTTAGCCCATACCCAACCATAAGTTTGGTACTCTATATCCATAAACTTAGCGGAATTGAACCAATTACCTGGTTGGTATTTCATTTTATTATTACAGATAGTTTGCGCTATGGTTTCACCCATCATTCTTCCAGTATACCAAACTGCCTCAATTGCCCTTCTTTCTCCAATTGGTTCATGTTGTTCAGCACAATCTCCAATAGCATATACATCCGTAATATTAGTTTCAAGAAATTGATTGACTTTAACGCCGCGACCAAGTTGAAGTCCTGAATCTTTCAGAAAATCTATATTCGGCGAAACTCCTGCAGTTAATCCAACTATCTGACAGTCTATAACCTCACCTGTTTCAGTAATTTTAATACCTTTTACATGTCCTTTTTCATCACTAATTATCTCTTCTAAATTAGTAGAGACTCTTAAATCCACATGGTGGGACTTTATATGTTCACTAATTAGTTTAGATTCTTCCGCAGGCAGAACACCATTCCAAAAGCTTTTCTCCCTAACCAAAAAAGTAACTGGGATATTTCTGGACATCAGCATTTCTACTAATTCAATTCCAATTAATCCGCCACCAACCACAACTGCTCTTTTACAAACTTTGTTGTTGGGCGCCCATTTTTCAAGATTATCTAAATCCTGTTTATGATACATTCCTAAAACACCTTCCAAATCCTGCCCTGGCCAACCAAATTTATTTGGTTTACTTCCGGTCGCAATAATTAATTTATCGTAGTTAATAGAGTCACCGGATTTTAGAACTAAAGTTTTTGACTTATGCTCTAATTTTGTAACTAGGTCTTGCACTAAATCAATTCTATTCTTCTTCCAAAACCAAGGTTCATATGGTTCTGTATGTTCGAATTTCATATGACCCATGTAAACATACATTAATGCTGTCCTTGAGAAAAAATATTTGGTTTCCGAAGAAACTATTGTAATTTGGTGATCACTCAATTTTCTAATATGGCGGGCGGCCGTAACGCCTGCAATTCCATTTCCTATTATTACAATATGCATCATAGCCTTGTTGGTCTTTAGTATTTAATTTTCCTTACATCATTCCTTCAATTCAATATCAAAATATTTCGCAAAACTATCTTGTCTCACTATTATTTCATTGAATAAATCCTCTTCCTTATCAACGAATTTTTTATCGTAACTATGGAGTAAAGTCCTATTTGTAACCGATAATTCATTCTTTTCCAAAATAGGTATTAATTTTCTAAAATCGTTCTCAAACTCGAATTTATAAAATTGTAACAAATTAATTACTGCAGATGAAAAATATTTTGATATGGAATCCGTCTCACTTAGTTCTTTTAATCGGTTAATGCTAATATCTAATTCAAATATTGCTTCATCAACATTTTTCGAAATCAGTTTGTTACTAGTCTTAAATACCGAATCAACTAATACCAATGCTGCTTTTTGAATGCTTGATATTTGATTATTTAAATTTACTGCGTTATACTTATTGTCAAACAGTTCAGCATAACCCTCAGTGGTTGACGACTCATCTAAATTTTGATTAGGAGAACAACTGGTGGTTATGAAAAATACTAAGCTCAAAAATAAGAATCTTGTTTTCATTTCTTTTGCAAATTAATAAAAACTTCGCTTCCCTGACGAGGAGAAATAGAATTATGACAATTTGCCATGGTTAAAATTTCGAAATGACTTTTAAACCTTGTTTTATATTCCGCTATATCACCACCAAATGGAGGACCATCTGCAAAATATCGGTTAAACAATACTCCTACTAATTTTCCATTTGGGTTCAACAAACTATTAACCTTTTTAACATATTGATCTCTTAAATCAGGAATAATTGCACAGAAAAAAGTTTGTTCTATTACTAAATCAAAAGAAGATTCTAGCTCAAAAAAATCACCATTAATTATTTGATCTTCAGGAAATAATGGACATCTAATCTTAAATAAATCTATGGCTTTTTTTGCTAATTCAATGATATAAACATTCTCAAATCCCTGTTCAAGCATGTACTCTGCTTCATATGCATTACCGCAGCCGGGAATAAGTATTTTAATCTTTTTGTTTTCAAGTTGACTAATATATGCTTTTAGCGGAGGTGACACTATTCCTAGGTCCCATCCTATTTGGCCCGACTCCCACCTACTTTCCCAAAATTGTTTCGACATTATAAATTTTAATTTATACAAAAACACCCATCCTAGGATGGGTGTTTTTAAAAATACTGTAAATAATGAGAAGTAATTACATTAATGCTTCTAATTTTTCAATTAATTGAGCTTTTGGAACCGCACCAACTGACTTATCTACAACTTCTCCATTTTTCATAAAGATAATTGTCGGAATATTTCTTACTCCATATTCCATTGATATAGAACCGTGAGCGTCAACATCTACCTTACCGATAACTGCTTTGCCTTCATACTCGTTTGATATTTCTTCAACAATTGGTCCAACCATTCTACAAGGTCCACACCAAGCTGCCCAAAAGTCAACCATTACTGGTTTATCTGATTTTTTTGCTAATTCTTCAAAGTTATCAGCTGTAAATTCTAATGCCATAATATTTTTGTTTTGTTATTGTATTATTTGCTTATGCAAACTTAATTTCTATTTCTGTTATTACAAATAGAATACCACTTTTTTTAACTGCACATTTGTCAGTCTATTGCAAGCCTATCCATTGATTATTCCTTTTTTTGATGATACTAAATACAAAATGAAGAATACAAGCATGGCATTTATTCCTAGCAGTTCAGACCCAAATACATAGTCACCAAAAACAGCCACACTATAAAACTTTATAAAAACGAATACAATAACAGCAACACCAATAGTTATTAGTGATGAATACAAAT
The DNA here is from genome assembly GCA_045107045.1 of Crocinitomicaceae bacterium. GTDB lineage: Bacteria > Bacteroidota > Bacteroidia > Flavobacteriales_D > Crocinitomicaceae > Putridiphycobacter. Next base: position 94,445 of record JBGCFR010000027.1, on the reverse strand, counting down.
CTGTTACTCTGCGCTTACATAAAACACCAAACATAAACAGCCCCAAAAGAGGGCCATAAGTAAAATTAGCTGCACCAAATAATTCCATAACTACACTATCACTCTTTATCCACTTAAAGACTATGATAGTTAAAAGCAGGGCTAACGACATGCCAATATGAACCCATTTTCTAATTTGTATCTGCTTTAACTGATCTTTTTCTTTTATGTTGAAGAAATCAATACTAACTGAGGTCGTTAATGAAGTCAGAGCTGAATCAGCACTCGAATACGCAGCTGCGATTAAACCTAAAAGAAAGAAGATTCCTAAGACAAGTGGTAATCCGCCTTCGAGTGCAATTGAAGCAAATAGAAGATCAGTATCTGCCTCAGCACTATGAGCCATCCATTTTGTCATGACATCCGGGTTTGCATCTATAAATAAAAATAACAACCCACCGAGAGTAAGGAAAATAATATTAACAAAAAATAATATGACACCTAAGGAAATCATGTTCTTCTTTGCTCCCTTTAAAGAATCAACAGTAAGATTTTTCTGCATCATATCTTGATCAACCCCAGTCATACCAAGAGTAATAAATATTCCTCCAAGTAAGCCTTTCCACCAAAAGTTTTTTGCATTAGAATTTGATGTTTGCCACATCTCACCCATTTGACCTGACTTAATTGTTTCACTAAGATCACTAGCTAAAATTTCTTGATAGATATTAGTAATTCCAATTCCTAAATCACTTGCAATTAAATATACACTTAATCCAACTGCTACTAACATGAATAAAGTTTGTAATGTATCTGTCCAAATAATTGTTTTTATTCCGCCCCTAAATGTATAGACCCAGATTAATAGAATACTTATTGCTACGGTCATTTCAAAAGGCACACCCATATTTGTAAAAACAAACTCTTGCAATACATTTGCGACAAGATACATCCTTAGTGCAGCTCCAATAATGCGTGATAAAACAAAAAAGGCAGCTCCCATTTTATAAGTATACACACCAAAGCGGTCTCTCAAAAACTCATAAATTGAAGTTAGGTTTAGTCTATAGTATAGGGGAAGTAAAATGAAAGCAATAATAATATAACCTACAATATAACCTAAGCACATTTGCAAATAGGTATATCCACTTGTAGCGACAGTTCCTGGAATTGAAATAAATGTAACACCAGACAATGAAGCACCTATCATCCCAAAAGCTACTATGTACCATCTACTATTTCTATTCCCTTTAAAAAAGGTATCATTGTCGGTTTTTTTTCCAGTAATAAAAGATATTAAAACCAATACTAAAAAATAAGCAACAAGAATAAACAAAATTAAAGTTGTACTCATATTAATTGTTATTTTACGGTATCTTCAAACATAGGCATATTTTTAAATTTAGAATTGTTAATAAAAAATGATTTTTAACAAATTTCATGAACTAACAAACAAACACCATATAAAGATCTAAAAAACAATAATTTAAATCTTAAATATCTATTTTCATCCTGTAGAGTATCGATAAAATTTCACAAATATGACAATACTCATACACTGCTAATTACTTGCAAAATAATAGATTAAAAAAAATCAATCGTTTTGAAAAAAAAACGGAACCCAATTATTAGATAAAAAGCGTAAATTTGCTTCAACTAATAATTAATCATCCCATATGAATGAATCTTCGCAAGGACTAAAAGCTGTGAAATTTTCACCGAAAATAGGTCGTGAATTTAGTGCTACTCTCAATAAAAGAGTAAGAGGCTATTTTAAGGACAATAATATTTCAAAACATGCAAATTCAGCAATGGTAATAAAAACCATTTTTATGGTTTCACTTTACTTTGTCCCTTTATCATTTGTTTTATTTGGCGGATTCGAATCTGTTGGTTTAATAGCTCTAATGTATGTATTAATGGGTCTAGGAATGGCTGGAATTGGAATGGGTGTAATGCATGATGCCAACCATGGTGCTTATTCAAAAAACGGAAATGTAAATAAATGGATAGGTAAAATTGTAAATTTAATTGGTGGATTCGCTGCAACTTGGAAAGTTCAACACAATGTTTTACATCATTCTTACACAAATATTCATGGATATGATGAGGACATTTCTCCTCCTCCGTTTTTAAGATTCTCCCCAAATGCAGAATTAAAACCGATTCATAAGTACCAGCACTTTTACGTTTGGTTTTTCTATAGTTTAATGACAGTCTCATGGGTCACTACAAAAGATTTTCAACAATTATTTAGATACAAAAAAATGGACTTAACCAAAACTGAGAATGATAGTTTTGGTAAGTTATTAGCTGAATTAATTTTCAGCAAAGTGTTTTATTATACTACAATGTTAATTTTACCTATTATAATTTTACCTATTTCATGGTGGTGGATTCCATTATTTATTTTGATGAAGAATTTAATTGCGGGATTTGTATTGGCCATAATATTTCAGCCAGCACACGTAGTACCTGAAACAGATTTTATAAGACCAGATGTTGACAATAGTGTTGAAAACAGTTTTGCGATCCATCAAATGGAAACTACCGCTAATTTTGCTCCAAAAAGTAGAATATTAGCATGGTTTGTTGGCGGATTAAACTACCAAGTTGAGCACCATCTATTTCCAAACATTTGCCATGTACATTACAAAAAAATATCCTCTATTGTGAAAAAAACTGCTGAAGAGTTCAATGTGCCATATCACTCTCACAAAACTTTTATGGAAGCGTTGGTTTATCATACTAAAATGATTAAGTCATTAGGAAGAGCTTAATATTTTAACCTTTTACCAAAAAGCAAGTTTTTAATTGAACTTGCTTTTTTTATGTTTTATCACTAACTTTTTTGGCATAGTTATCGTATATAATGATGATGATGACATTCTTAAAAATTATTAGACAATATTGTTTATTTCCCTTAGTAACTATTTTACTTCTTGGATCTACACAATTTACATATGCCCAACCTCCTGGATATTCTTTCGGTAAGCAGTTACTCGTTAACTCAGCTCAAGTTGCAGGCTCCACCAATTTAACCAACTTTGTGATGCTTGTTAGCTTTACTGACACGGATTTAAGAACTACAGTGAACGGCGGTAATGTAGAGAGCAGTAATGGATTTGATATTGTATTCACTCTTGGAGATTGTAATACATTATTAGATCACCAAATTGAAGAGTACAATGCTACAACAGGAGAATATATCGCCTGGGTAAGAATTCCTACTTTACTGGCCTCCAGCAACACCAATATACACATGTACTACGGCAATAGCTCAGTATCTAACGATCCTTCAACCACAGATGTTTGGAATAGCGATTATGCAGCAGTTTGGCATATGAACCAATCACCTGCTGGATCTTCACCACAGCTAACAGATTATACAGCCAATACAAATGATGGTATTGCTAATGGGTCAATGACTGCCGGAGATCTTGTTACTGGAAGAATTGGTAACGGTATTGACTTTGATGGCACGGATGATTTTTTTGATTGCGGTTCGGACGCCTCTACAACTATAAATAATGATATTACAGTTTCAGCTTGGATGTTTAGTACGGCTGCAAGTGGGCATGTAATCAATAGAGGCGGTGGCTGGGATGATCCAGGTTATAGCTTATTTCTTTTAAGTAATGCGATTAGAATTGAACTGCAAAGGTCGGGAGAAAAAGATATTGTTGACAATGGCATAACTATAAATGCATGGCACTACGTGGCATTGACTTACGATCAGTCTGCTGGCACAATAAGATGTTTTATTGATGGTGTTCAACAAGGTAATACTGGTAACCACACTGGACCGATGGGAAACCCAGTTGAGAATTTAAACATTGCACGTAAGGAGCAAAATGCATTTTACTTTGACGGTATTATTGACGAAGGAAGAGTTATTAGTGCGGAAAGAAGTGCGGATTGGATATTGACGGAATATAGAAATCAAAATGCGCCGAATACATTTTATACTAAATCTGCAGAATTTGGCGCAAGCAATCTCTGCTGGACGCTTCCTGTTGAACTTACTGACTTTACAGCTCAAGAGGTTAATAATATAGATGCACAATTAAATTGGACTACAGCTTCGGAAATCAATAATGATTATTTCGTTATTGAAAAGTCTATTGATGCTAATTCATGGTTTGAGTTAGCTAGAGTTAAAGGTGCAGGAACTTCTTTTAGCACTATTGATTACAGCTATATTGATGAAAATTTAAAAGATAAAATAAGCTATTACCGTTTAAAACAAATAGATTTTGATGGAAGTAGTTCTTTGTCCAAAACTGAATCCGTAACACTTAAATATTTAAGAAATGAATTTTCAGTTTATCCAAACCCTGCTTCTAATCAAGTTACAATAGAGACAAAAGGGGCCGGAACAATATCCATTAGGAGTGCTACAGGTCAAATAATCAATCAATTAATTGTAAATAATTCTGGGTCTACAATTATCAATATAGAATCACTGCCAAAAGGAATATATTTTGTTGAATTTGGGAATACTACGAAAAAACTGATCAAGCAGTAAGAGACTTAATGATTTCCTTGATCGGTCGGATTGATTTTGTATGTTCAATTGTTGGGCCTGCACACCATACTGTTTTATAGGTAGCGCTAAATGCAGCTTTTTCAATTGACTTCATTCCCTTTAGAAATGTAAACATTTTGACCCATTTTTTTAATCGTCTACTCCTGCTCAGCAAACGTTCAAACCAATTTTGTTCAGTACCTATCTTTTGTACATAGGGCGTATTAATCACTGTACAAGGTGTTCCTGATATTTTTGTGCTCATCACAATGTCATTTGCTCCATAATCAACGCAAGCTTGCTTATAGTCATCTGAAACATCCGACTCTTCACTAGCTATAAATAAACTTCCTACTGAGACACCAGCTGCTCCTAATTTAAGGATATAATCTAAATCAGCTTTTGTACCAACACCTCCTGCTGAAATCACTGGAATTTTGCAATGTTTTACTAAACTAGGAATTAATTCTTCTGGAGCAAGCCCACCTGCATGGCCTCCAGCTTTATTATTAACAGCAATAACTGCATCTGCACCTAAAGATTCAACCTTTTTTGCAAACTTCAAGTCTGTCACATCACAAAACACTTTAATATCTTTTGCCTGGCAAGCCTTAATTACATTTTCTGGGTTCCCTAATGAAGTAATAATGAAGTCAACATTTAGTTCAACACTTGCCTTTAATTGATCTGCTGCTTTAGGATTTGACTTATTGACAATTATATTAACACCCACTGGACCGTTAGTTTTTAGTTTAACTTCTAGAATAGCATTCTTAAATTCTAAAATAGTTCTAAAATTTAATGCGGGAATAGCACCAGCAATGCCATTATTTCCGGCCTCTATTAACATTTTTGCATTAGATACCAAAAACATTGGTGCCATTATGACGGGATGTTCAATATTCAACAATTCAGTAAGCGAACTGATTTTTTGTTTCATTAATCGATTACAATTTTGCGGCTCAACAATTGGCCATCTACATTTACAGAAAGGAAATATACGCCTTTTGAAAAATCTTTGCAATCAATATTTGTTTTAGTTTGATCTATTTTACTTTGTAAAACCAAACGTCCAGATACGTCAGACAGTGTGAATTTTGCTAATTCGTATGAACCAATTGTTAGTTTCGATAAATCAATAATGAGATAAGTATCTGCCGGATTTGGGTAAATATTAACATCATTCAATGCCTTAAAATCATTTAAACCAACATCCGTAATTATTGCTGACTGATAACAAACTACACCTCCACGTTTATTTCCGACTAGCATTTCAAATCTATTATCATTGTCAATATCATAGACTAGAGGTGTAGAATAAGAACCTATATTAATGTCTTCTAGTGTTGAATCCTCTAGATTAAAACTACTTGTCAAATTACCATCAATTCCAGTGTAATAATGTAAAAATCCATTTTTTGCACCACATATAAGATGATACTCTCCATCAATTTCGAAGAACTCAGGAACTGCAACACCTACTGAGGCATTACCCTCTGCAACATTTACGTCTCCAAGTGAAGCTGTTTTAAAAACGAAATCATAATTAGAGGTTCCCCCTTGATTTTCATAATAAGAAATTTTTCCATTTTTCTTTCCAAAAACTAAATCCATCTTACCATCTCTATTTAAATCAATAAATTTTGGTGTCACATCTAACCCTTCATCAATTACTTGACCTAAATTATTTTTAAACGGCGTTGCATTAACAAACTGAGCAATATTTCCTGCTCCAGAAATATTTTCGAAATAGTACATTGTATCATAAGAATCATTTAATAACAAATCTTTATCTCCATCTCCATCAGCATCACCAAAAGCTGGTCGATAGTACTCATGAGGCCTATTTAAAAAATTTGAAAAATTCCCATAATCTTTGTCTACTAAGGTAAATTCAGGGATATTAGCAGTTCCAGTATTTTCATAGTAAAACAATTGAGAATATCCATTTGCAGAAACAGAATCGTACCTATCTCCAATAGACACGATTAAGTCTTTTAAACCATCACCGTTATGATCAAAATAGACTGGATAAGACCTCCCACCGCCATCAACCATGTCATCTTGCAAAAAGCCTTTAGTTTGCAGAGAAAAATCAGGATTATTATCCAAGCCATCACTCTTATACATCCAATTTGCTTGATAGTTGTTAGATTCTACAGCTGTGTTAGGGGCAACTATTAAATCTCGAATATTATCGTTGTTTATGTCAACATAATAAGCACCTGGAAATTGGTCAACATCAACTGGCACATCATACGAGGGGAATGCATAGTCCGGACTTATCATGTCAATATTTGTATTCGGGACCGAATTAGCATTCATTAATCGTACGAGATTAGAAGTCTGGTTATCACCAATAATTAAGTCTTGCATGTTGTCAGCATCAAGGTCGAGCGACAATACTGTTGACCCTGTGTGACGGTCACTAGCACCATCCGTAGGCCTTATATCAATTATTGTCTCAGGATTGTCTACTTGATTATAACAGCACTGGCCTAATTCAATTAAATTAGAGCCACTATTTTCCCAAAAGTTACCGTAACAAACGCTAGAAGCCTTAAATTCTAAGGCAGAATTATTTCCGTATAATTCTTGAGACAAGTTTTTATGATATGTGATACATGCTGAAGTAACACTACTTCCAAATGCCAAAATATCAATATCTCCATCATTATCAATATCTGTAATAGCCGGTATATCAATACTACTCATAAACACTATGGAATTAATTAAAATCCCATCTATTAAAAATGTGGCGGGTAATTGGGTTTGATTTTGCAAAACAAAACTTAAACCTGTACCTTGATTTCCTGTATTTCTGAATACAGAAGCACTAGAATAGTTATAAGAAAAAATGTCTTTCTTTCCATCACCATCATAATCAACAAGAAGAGCCCATGAATTTAATTTTGGAAAGTCAGACTCATACTGTGGAGCATATATAAAGTCTATTTGTCCGGGTGCACCATTTTGCAAAAAAGTTAAAACTTTCTCCGTACTTCTTTCAAAAATAAACAGATCTTGAACGCCATCAAAATTTAAATCAATATTTGAATACTGTGGTGCATCTAATCCGCCTACCCAAGGGTACTTTAATTGAATATTATTAACGATTACATCAATATCATTATTCAATTCAAAAGCAAATTGGGAAAAACTAATTATGGGGAAAAGAAAAAAAGTACAAAGTAAATATTTCATATATCTAGTCTAAAAGGATTTTTTTAGTAATAACTTGATCATCAATACGAAGTGTTAAAAAGTAGACGCCTCTAGTATAATCAGTGCAATTAAAGTTAGAAATAGTCTGATTTATACTTCCAGTTTTGACAACCCGTCCTGCAATATCTGAAACTGTGTAGTTCGCAGATGCAAATGAACCAATTTGAAGCCCTGATAAATCAATGTAAAAATTAGTTTTTGCTGGATTCGGATAGACACTGATTTCTGACAAATCATGTTCAAACACTCCCACACTAGTTACAAGTGCAGATTCGAACAGCGTTAGACCACCTCTTTTATTACCAAGAATCATTTCTAAACGATTATCGGCATTAATATCGTAAATTGCAGGTGTTGCGTAAGTTCCAACGTAAATATCTTCTAATACTGAATCAATAAGAGTGAAATTACCTGTTAAATTACTGTCAATATTAGTATAGTAATGTAAATTACCAGTGACGGCACCACAAATCAAATGGTACTCACCATCAATATCAACGAATTCAGGTGATGCAACCCCCAGAATAGTATTATACTCTGACACATCAACATTACCAAGAGAGGCGGTTTTAAACTCAAAACTATAAGTATTTACGCCACCCAAATTTTCGTAATATGCTATTTTACCATCTCTTTTCCCAATAACCAAATCCACTCTTCCATCCCTATTCAAATCTACAAACTTCGGTGTAATTTGAGTGCCTTCATCTATTACTTGCCCTAAACTATTCTTAAATGGTGTGGCATTGACAAATTGTGCTGCATTTCCTAATCCTGCAATATTTTCGAAATAATACATAGTATCATTCAAGTCACTTAATAGTAAGTCTTCATCTCCATCTCCATCAGCATCACCAAAAGCTGGTCGGTAGTAGTAGTGAGGGATATTCAAGAAATTTGAGAAATTACCATAATCTTCAGTAATTAAAGTAAATTCAGGGTTACTACTTGTACCAGTATTTTCGTAATAAAACAATTGAGAGTATCCATTTGTTGATACCGGATCGAAACGATCAGTAATGGCCACTATCAAATCTTTCAATCCATCACCATTATGATCAAAATAAATTGGAAAAGATTCTGATCCTCCTTCAATCATTTCATCTTGCATAAAACCAATTGTTTCAAGAGCAAAATCAGGATTGTCATCCACTCCGTCGTTTTTGTAAATCCAATTTGCACGATAATTATTTGAGGTAACCGTTGAATTTGGTGTCACAACCAGATCTCTAATATTATCATTATCTAAATCAACGTAATAAGCTGCAGGAAAAATTGTAACGTCGGCAGGTGTGTCATAAGAAGGAAACGAGTAATTAGGATTAATAAAGTCTGCATTTGTATTTGCTGCTGAACCAGAATTATCTAAACTTACTAAATTATTAAATGACAAGTCACCAATTATGAGTTCCTCAAGTCCATCTGCATCTAGATCTATAGACAATACTGTAGAGCCAACATGACGATCACTTGCATTGCCATTTGGTCGTTCATATGCAATCGATTCCGGGTCATCTACCTGATTATAGCAGCAATCATTTAATATAATTTGGTTTGTGCCGTTATCTTCTCTAAAGTTACCATAGCAAACACTTGACCCCTTGAACAATAAACTATCGCTATGCCCATAAGTTTCTTGAGACATATTTCTGTAATATCTTACACAGGTACTATTGAAGTAAAATGCCAAAACATCTAAATCTCCATCATTATCAACATCCGAAATAGCTGGAAGATCGTTTTGCACCACATTTACAGTAGAGTTTATAGTAAACAACGATCCATTAGTAAGCAACAATGTGTAACTTGCTGGAAGAAAAGTAGTAATTAAAGTAAATTCCAAATTACCTGGAGTGGATATATTCTTATAAACTGTTGCACCTCCTGGTGCGGATGAGAAAATATCTTTTTTACCATCACCATCATAGTCAACTAATAAAACCCAACCTGTCAAATACGGAAACGCAGACTCATATTCATGAGCGTATTCAAAATCCATTTGTCCAGCAGCTCCGTTTTGAATAAATGTTAATGGTTTATCGCAACTTTTATCAAAAATAAAGAGGTCCTCTACTCCATCTTGATTTAAATCAATATTTGAGTATTGTGCAACATCAAGCCCACCAACCCAAGCAAATTTTTGCTCAAGATTGTTTTTAATAACGACAATATCATCATTTCTATTGAAGTCAAATTGTGCAAAGGATGCAGTAGGCAAAAGTAATAGGATAATAAGAAATATCTTCATAATTTTAAGGTATTAAAATTAAAACGTAAAAACCTGAAATTAGGTTGCCTAAATATACCAATTAATTAACTCTTTTTGCTTCTGGAGTTTAGAACTTTCAACCAAAAGTTAACATAGGATTTTAAAAAAAGAATAACTATATTTGTTTATAAAGTATTCCTTATGAAAAATATATATTTAATAGTATGTTTCGCTTTTGTTTCCATCATTTTTGGTTGTAGTGAAAGTGAGACAAAAAATGAAGTCCAAAGTCCTGAAGATACTAAAGTTGAATTAACAGACGAATCATTTGATGTTAATGTTGAAAATTTTAGCGATATTCAAGTGTTACGGTATAAAATTAATGGCTTTAATAGGCTAACGCTTGAACAAAAAAAATTAGTATACTATTTGTATGAAGCAGGTTTAAGCGGCAGAGACATCATTTGGGATCAAAATTATCGCTATAATTTAGCGATTAGAACAGCATGTGAAAGCATAATTGAAAACTATGATGGAGATAAATCCTCAGAAGATTGGGCGAATTTTATGACCTACACTAAACAAATTTGGTTTGCGAATGGAATTCACCATCATTATTCAATGGAGAAATTTAAACCTAAATTTTCAGCTGACTATTTAACTAAATTATTAGAGAGTACCAACACTGATTTGGAACTGTTAGCGCAAGAGGTAATTTTTAATGAGGCCGATAATAAAAGGGTAAGTCTAGATGCAACTGAAGATCTAATTTTGACCTCAGCCAATAATTTCTATCAAGAAGATATTACTGAAGCTGAAGTAGATGCTTTTTATAGTAAGCTTATTGATAAGAATGATGAAACTCCTGTTGAATATGGACTAAATTCTAAACTCATCAAAATAGATGGTGTTGTATCGGAATCAGTTTATAAGGTTGATGGTTTATATAATGATGCAATAATTGAAATTATTAAGTGGTTAACACTTGCCAAAGGGGTTGCTGAAAATGAAAAACAAGCCAATGCACTTGGATTACTAATTGAATATTACCAAACAGGTGACTTAAAAAAATGGTCAGACTATAATATTGCATGGGTTGATGCTACTGAAGGCGACATTGACTATATACAAGGGTTCGTTGAAGTTTATGGAGATTCTAAAGGAATGCGTGGAACCTACGAATCGATTGTTCAAATAAAGGATTTTGAAGCATCAGAAAGGATGCAAGTCTTAGCAGAAAACGCCCAATGGTTTGAAAATAAATCATCCATTTTAGATGAACATAAAAAAGAAAATGTAGTTGGTGTAACCTATAATGTAGTAAACGTGGCTGGAGAATCTGGTGACGCATCTCCATCAACACCAATCGGTGTAAACTTACCAAACTCGAATTGGATTAGGTCGAATCATGGTTCTAAATCAGTTAGCTTAGGTAATATTGTAGCGGCTTATGAGTCAGCAGGAGGAGAAGGATTGTTAGAAGAATTTGCTCATGACCAGGATGAAATTGATAGGGCCAAAAAACACTCAAAACTTGCTTCGAAATTACACACGGCAATGCACGAAGTTATTGGGCATGCATCAGGTAAGATTAATCCAGGTATTGGAACACCGAAAGAAACACTCAAAAACTACTCCTCTACACTTGAGGAAGCCAGAGCTGATTTAGTGGCTTTATTCTACTTAATGGATAATAAATTAGTTGACCTTGGGCTTATGGAATCATTAGAAGTAGGAATGGCAGAATATGATTCTTACATTAGAAACGGGATGTTAGCTCAACTAAGAAGGCTAGTGCCTGGTGCTGTTCTTGAGGAAGCGCACATGAGAAATAGGCAGTTAGTAGCATCATGGGCCTTTGAAAAAGGGCAAGAGAATAGTGTAATATCTAAAGTTGAGAGGAATGGAAATACATACTTTGAAATTAATGACTATCAAGCTTTAAAAGACATTTTTGGAGACCTTTTGAGAGAAATACAGAGAATTAAGTCGGAAGGTGATTATGAAGCTGGAAAAGATTTAGTAGAGAATTACGGTGTTCAAGTTGATAATGCTATCCATCAGGAAGTTATTGATAGAAGTATGAAACTTAATATACCTCCATATTCTGGTTTTGTTAATCCAATGCTAGAAGCCGCAACTGATGATCAGGGCAACATAGTTGATGTTAAAATTAGTCAGCCAAAAACTTTTCAAGAACAGATGCTTTATTATTCAAGTCATTATGGTTTTCTCTCTAAAAAATAGTCTAAAAACATGACAAAAAACAGTTTTTTTTTATGGAATAAACGTTTTTTATCACGCTAAAAATTGGATATTTGCACCAAATTATAAAAGCCTTAGCTCAAGTTAAGGCTTTTGTTTTAAATTTCATATGAAAACAATTTTTAGACTTTTTTTCACCATACTTATAATTATCAATTATAATTTTTCTTTTGGGCAGTCATACCAGACTGTTCGTGGAAGTGTTTCAGATAAATTTACTGAAGCGACTATTCCAGGGGTTGAAATTAAAATTTTAAAGGATGGTAAAGTACTAATGAATACCCTTTCAAATGAAAATGGGGTATTCAATATTGGAAAAATAGAATTAGGCACATATGATATTCTTTTTAATCATATCCAATACAAGTCATTTATTAGCCCAGGAGTTGAAATTTCTGTTAGTAAAGAAATAGTGATGGACATAGTAATGGAACTATCCGTTAAATCTTTGACTGAGGTAGAGGTCACACCTCCCAAACTAAGAGGGCAACCAGTGAATGAAATGGCTACAACAAGCAGTTATTCTATTCAAGCAGATGACGCTAAAAGAATTGCAGGTGGGTTAGATGATCCAATAAGAGTTGCTGGAACTCTTCCCGGAGTAACTTCAGCAACAGGTTTTTCAGAAAACTTCATCAGCATTAGAGGAAACTCACCTCGAAGTTTAAAATACATTATGGAAGGAATAGAATTACCAAACCCAACTCACTTTTCTCGAATTGGAAGTGCAGGTGGAACTTTCACAATATTTAGTCTACAATTATTAGATAAAAGTGACTTTTATACAGGTGCCTTCTCAGCTCAATATGGAAATGCTTTAGGAGGTGTTTTTGATGCAAAATTTAGGAAAGGAAACAATCAAAAACATGAACATATTATACAAGCAGGTGTTTTAGGATTAGATATTGCTTCAGAAGGACCATTATCAAAGTCTAAAAAAGCTTCATATGCTATCAACTATAGATTCGGATTGGTTGGTTTAGCAAGATTAATAGGCTACCCTACCCAACCCATTTATCAAGACCTTTCCTTTACACTTAACTTCCCATTAACCAATAGAAGTAATTTAAAGCTATTTGCCATTGGAGGAACTAGTTTGCGTGATAGGCTAGCGGAGAAAGACTCCAGTTTATGGGAAGAGAGCATTGATAGAACAAACCTAATTTTAAGAAGTGAAATGGGATCATTTGGAGCCGTATTTAAACACTTCTTAACCGACCAAACTGTTTTTAAAGCAACTGCAGCAATCAGCTATACTAAACAGATAGACAATAAGCAGTACCTTACAAACGATTATAGTACAATTGATCAAAGAACAAATGAATATAAATCAATGCCAATTTCATTTGCAACATCTCTTAAGCACAAATTCAACAAACGTCATTTTCATATTACGGGGTTAAGCTTTGCAAACACATTTCATGATTGGCGCTCATCAAGGTATAAATTTAATAGTCAATCTACTATTATTCCATTTAATGGTTCAGGTGTTAGTAATGAATTGCAAGCCTATACCCTCTCTAAATTTATTTTAACAAACAGATTGAACTTAAACTTAGGAGTTCACTATACTTATTATGATGTAAATTCAGGTCAGGCAATAGAACCGAGGGTAAGTATTGATTACAAACTTAACCCTAGGCATTCCTTGAGTGCATCATTTGGAATGCATTCACAAATTGAACATTTTGCTACATATTGGTATACAGATAAAGCAACTGACAGTAACCTTCATCCAAATAAAAATTTAGAGTTTGCCAAGTCAAATCATTACATACTTGGATATAAAGGTAAAGTTTGGACAAATCACAGTTTAAGGATTGAAGCTTATTATCAGCAATTAAACAATGTACCTATTGATTTAACAGGCACCTTTTCAACCATTAACATGTCAGAACTACAAGAGATTCGATTATTAAACAATAATGGAACTGGTGCAAACTATGGTCTTGATATTGGATTTGAAAGATATACTGAAAATGGATTGTATTATATTTTTAATGGATCTGTTTACAGGAGTTTATATACCGGAAGTGACAATATTCAAAGATCCACGGCTTATGACAATCAATATAATATTAAACTACTCATTGGAAAAGAATACAAATTAAAAGAAAAAGGAGGAAAATATAAAGCTTTTGCATGGAATACGAACTTATCAATGCTTGGAGGGGCACCCTATACACCTGTTGATTTAGCAGCTTCAGAAATTGAACAGGAAACAATATATAATGAGGCAGTTGCTTTCTCTGAACGAGATGATGCTTTAGTGTTTTTGGACTTTACATTTAGCTATAAAATAAACTCTACTAAAAGGCGTTCTGTTTGGGCCTTACAGATCAAAAATTTATTTTCGAATGGTAATGCCATTTATCGTGAATATGATACGGTAACCAAAGAAGAAGTTATTATACCATCATCAAGTGTTTTTCCAGTAATTAGTTATCGTTTAGAATTTTAGAAAAAGTAATTCAATTTTAAATACATGATTAATAAGTATTTAATGAAGTGGGACGCTATATTTCGTAGTAAATGTGATTTGCATTAAAATAAATCGTACTTTTGTGTCAATATTTAATAAATTATAATAATGAATAAAGGTACAGTAAAGTTTTTCAACGAATCAAAAGGATTTGGATTTATCACTGAAGAAGGAACAAACAAAGAGCACTTTGTGCATATCTCAGGATTAATTGACGAGATTCGTGAAAACGACCAAGTAGAATTCGAACTACAAGAAGGAAAAAAAGGTTTGAACGCAGTAAATGTAAAAGTAATTTAATAGATTATATTTTCAAATTTTTAAAAGGTCTGATATTCTTATATCAGACCTTTTTTATTTGCACCCAACAATAATCAAGACTCTATTGTTGCCCTATGCGGACGGAGGCTCTTCTTTATTAATTCAACATTCTTTTCACTTGAAACAACAAATGCAATACTTTTTAATTCTCCTTCTTTTTCAGAACCAATATTGGTAAAATCAACCCTGTTTAATGTAAAAAAAGTAGTTAAGTGCTTTGCATGATGTATAGCCGTCTCAAGACCATCAGCTCCAAAGAAGTCCCAAATAAATCTAATCTGTCTTTCCTTCATTTTTATCAACCATAGATTTCTGTTTTCTAGTTAACCTAAAGAACAGCAAAAAGAGTGCAATAAAATAGCACCATAAAACTAAGTAAGAGTATGAGTTAAATGGAATATACCTTTGAAAAATAAAAGTTAACATTCCTGAAATAATTCCAAGAATTGTAAAAATATAAAATACTGATGGTTCGGAAAACCCTTTATAAACTAAATGATGAGTTGTATGATCCTTACCTCCTATCATTGGTGATCTTCCTCGTAATATTCTGTTCATACTTACAATTATTGTATCCATTAAAGGCAAACTAAACGCAGTAATAACAAGGGTTACATTAGAAAATATTGAATAATTTGAAATTTCTATTCCATTATTCCACAAATACTTTATAGAAAAATAGGCTAATAAGACTCCAAGAAATTGACTTCCAGTATCACCCATAAACATTTTAGCAGGAGGGTGGTTAAATGCTAAAAAACCGAATAGGCTACCTAGGGCAGTAATTAGAAAAAATATGTCAATATTATTATTTAGTGAGAACGGTACTAAAATAAAAATAACGGCAGTAATTATAGAAATAGAAATAATTGTAGTAATTCCATCCATATTATCCAACATATTTATAGAATTCATTATACCCACAACCCAAAGAATTGTAATAATAAAATTTAACCATTGATGCTCAAATAAATTGACTCCATTCCCAGTTTTTATCAAAACTAAACCACACAAAATTTGTAGTAGTAGTTTTATTAAAGGTTTAGTATCATAAGCATCATCAGACAATCCAAGCAGAAAAGCAATAGATACTGCATAGAACAAGCCTAGCAAACTCTCATTCTTGAATACATCTTCCTGACCAAAGTAAATGGCATAAAACATAAAACCAACCAAAAAAACAATATAAAAGCTAATCCCTCCTAATGATGGTTTTGAATCAAGACTCCATCTTATAGTCACATCATTTTTATTGCGAATACCCAGAGTGTGAGCAAATCTCAAGAAAAAACGATTAATAATAATAGATAGTAAGAATGCACCCCCACCAATAATTAAAAGATTAACAATTGAAAAAACACTATCTCTCATTACACATTAAAATGGACTATTAAAAGAAGTAAATGCCTGTGCTTTTTTATCTTTTTCAGACACAATTGGGTCCTTAATTAAGTTGCCAAATCCGAATTTAGAATCGTCCCATTTTAAATCGCCTTCACTATCCTTATTATAAAAATTGGAACATTTATACTGGAAAATTGTGTTATCCTCTAGTGTACAAAAACCATGAGCAAAGCCAGGTGGAATCCATAAAAAGGAGAAATCATTTTCTGAAAGATGAACTTTCATTGAATCTCCGTAAGTTAAAGAATTTGTGCGGATATCTACAAGAAAATCAATTACAGCACCTTTGACAACACTTACCAACTTACCTTGCTCAAATGGAGGCGATTGAAAATGTAAGCCCCTTACTGTACCTTTTTGAGATTGTGATTGATTATCCTGAACAAAATCCACTTCATAACCAACACATTCATTAAAGGTTTTTTGATTAAATGCTTCAAAAAAATAACCTCTATCATCAGTAAAAACTCTTGGCTTAAAGAGTATAACATCATTTATATCAAACTTTTCTATTTCCATATTTGCCACCATTTCTTATTATTGGTAACCTCATCATCACTATAATAACCTCCATAGCCATACCCATAGCCAGTTCTCTTAATCGTCACATCATTTAAGATTACATACAGTTCTCTTAATCTATTTTCGAACACAAGTTTACTTACTTCTCGCATGGTTGCTCGTTTAGTATAATTTGCCCGAACTACATATATAGGACAATCTGATTTATTCATTACATTAAACCCATCAGAAACTATTCCAACAGGAGGATTATCAATAATAACGATATCATATTCAATTCTAATTTCATCTAATAATTTTTCAAGAACTCCATTTAGCAATAGTTCTGAAGGGTTTGGTGGTATTACACCAGCAGTAATATAATCCAAGTTTTCAATCTGATTTGATTGCTTTACACAGTCCCTCCAGCCGATTTTACCTGATAGAATTGAACTCATTCCTTCAATATTATCAACTTTCAATCCTAAATGAATTTTTGGCTTTCTTAAATCTAAGTCAATTATGAGTACTTTTTTATTTGACATTGTATAAATGCCTGCAAGATTTAAGGATACGAAAGTTTTACCTTCACCAGAAATTGATGATGAGATTGCAATTACATTTGATTGTTCTGTATCTAAAATAAACTGCATATTTGACCTTACATGTCTGTAGTTTTCTGCTAAGGCAGATTTTGGTCTCAAATGGACTAGCAATTGAGAATTATTCGCTTCCATTTTAACCTGTGGAATTGTACCTAGAAATCCAATTTTTGAAGGCAATAGGCTTCTCAGTTCATTTTCATTATGAATAACATTAAATGTAATGTATTTAATACCTAACAGTATAAAACACGTCAAAAGTGATATAAGGAATGCTCCTAAATAAACTATTTTTTTATTAGGAGAAACCAAACTTGGATATGTTGGAGATTGCAATATATTATTATCAACTGTATACCCAGCTTTAGAAATTTCATATTCAGTCCTTCTTTCTATTAGAATTGAATAGTATTTTTCGTTTAAGTTAAATTTCCGACGTAAACCTGCTAGTTCTAACTCTTTTGCCGGTACGCCATACAACTGGGCTTCTAGGCTTTGCAGTCTCCTTTTAAGTCCTTCCTTACGCAAATTGACTTGGTTTTTAATTGCATTCAATGTTTGACTGATTGTTGATATTTGTGTATCAATATTTGTATTTAGGTTCTTAAGCCCTTCATTTTCATCTGTAAATCTATATGAGGCATCTTCTTTCAATTCCAGCAATTTATACAACTGATCCAATTGTCCTTGTAAAAGGGTTTGAAAACGAGTACCAATAACGGTTGGTATTAAATTATAAACTTTGGTTCTATCTTTTGTGTTTACACCCTGATTCAAACCATTTATTAGATCATATTCAATATCTGCTGTTAACATTTCTTGTCGAAGTTCATTAATACGATCTATTAAATTCCGTTTGAATAGTTCCGGATTATTAGTCTTAGACTGATTTGTAAATGATTGGAGATCATCCTCAGAGAATTTTAAACTAGCATATACAGTATCCAGTTGTTCATCAATAAATTCAAGAATATTCTCAGAACTTTTACTCTTTTTTTCTAAATCATATTCAAAAAAAGTATTAACTAATTCGTTAACTAACTCTCTAGCTAGATATCGATTATTACTTTTAAAAGAAATTTTCATTGTTTTAGCATCAAAATTCAATACGCTAACATGAAGGTTTTTAATCAATTCTTGAGTCAATAACTTGTAGTTATTAATTCTAAAATACAACTTATCATTTTTAATGTCTTCAAAGAACCTTTCTTCATCATCAATTTTAAACACTAACTTAAATTGATCATTATTGACAATTTCATTATTACTAACCTCTGCTGAATATTTCTTATCGGATTTGATGTAGTCTAAGAAAAGTTTTTCATCCTTTTTACGCACAACGATTTGCGTATTGACAATTGAAGAGTCTTTCAACTCCATAAAGGTTACATGATAAGGTGACTGAGTAAATTTTTCTTCGGTTAAAACCTCTCCTTCACTAAAGTAGCTAATTTGCAAATTTAGATTAATCAAAACCTTTTCAAGCAAAAATGGAGACTTTAATAATTCAACATCAGCGGACAAGTTATTTTCTTGAGAAAAACTTTCAAAAGCGAGCACCTGATGACCTTCATCTCGCAAAGTTCTCTGAATAATAGCATTTGATTCGAAAACAGGTTTAGTGTACCTTAAATAAAGCAAACTAGATACAATACCGATAAAAAAGATAACTACTATCCAAAACCAATTACTCTTAAAGACGGATTTAAAGATATCAAAATCTAATTCTCTATTAAGATTAGAAGAACTAAATAATTTATCTAATTGGTTTCCTTCCATATTGTTGCTTTTATAGCCTACTTATAGCTAATATTACCGCAATTGAACTAGTGACTAGAGAAAGTATTGGTGCCACCTGAATCAACACTTCTCTACCTAATTGTGGTGTTGGTTCAATGTAAATATAATCACCATTTTGAACAATTAAATTAACATATTCAAGCCCCTCTATAGTTGACAAGTCAATTAAATAAACCTTCCTTTTGCCATTAACATCTCGAATGAGTTTAATTTTTGACGCTCTACCTCTATCACGTATCCCTCCTGCTAATGCAATAGCTTCAATAAGTGTAGTATTATTATTTAACAAATTGACAACTAGTGCATCCCCTCCATTTCCAGGAAAAACAAGTACTCGTTTATTAGTTACAGAAATTTGTATAAAAGGATCAACATAGTAGCTTTTATAGGCTTCTTGTAAATATTCCTCGCTTTCACGAATGGTTTTTCCAACTAAATTTACTTCCTTAATGTAAGGCAATTTAACCATAGAATCAGCATTAATTACATATGGAATGTTACTAACAGAGTTCAATTGATTACCCACATTCCCAACTCCCTCGGACAAGCCAGCTGCAATATCAAGAATTTTTATGCCGTTATTGGTCTGAAATCTAAATTTAACAATGTCATTTATCCCTATAATATACTCTCTATTATCTAATAAACCGTTAATCGAATCGAGTGATTCAAACTTATAATCCTTTGGAGTCTTAAGCATTAAATCACTATTTATACCACAACTTTGAATTAAAATAATGAGTAATATGATCGGCAAAAAAATATTAGTTTTCACTTTGTTCATCTGATTGATTTAGCAACTTCAAATATAACTGTTCTATATTAAAACAAAGGGTTTTATAATGAAATTTTTCCTTTACAAAATCCAATCCATTTGCCTTCATCATCCTTAGTTTATCAGCATTTTCTATCAAGCTAAGCAAGGAGAGTGCATAATTATTTTCATCAAATCCTTCAACCACAATGCCAGTTTTGTCAACATCAATAATATCCTTAACTCCGCCAACGTTGGTACTAATTACTGCAACATTAGAAGCTTGGGCTTCGATTAAACTGACTGGAGTGCCTTCATTTAAAGAGGTTAAGCAAACTACATCTAGTCTTGAAAGTGGTATTGAAACATCTTTAATCCATGAAGTAAAAGTAATTTTCTGATGAGAGAATTTCTGTAAAATTTCAGAAGAAATTGACATTAAATCTGTCTTTAACTCTCCATCTCCGATTACAAAAACATGAATTTTTTTTTCAGTCTGTTCAAATACCTTTTGGATCACCTTAAAAAACAAATTGTGATTTTTAACGGCAGTTAGTCGTCCAATAATGGCAATGCAGATGGCGGAGTCATCAATTGAATACTCATCAACAAATATTTTCCTATTGTTGGCTTTATTGATTTGGAATCGGTCTAAGTCAAAGCCTAAATTCACAACATGCACTTTGTCATTGTCCGTAATGTTATGAATGTTAACTAATTCATTTTTTTGCATTTTGGAAATGGCAATAATAGCAGTTGAGTGCTTTGCCAAATAACGTTCGACTATTTTATAGATAGTTGTTTTTATTTTACCAAAATAAGAATGAAACACATGTCCATGAAACGTATGAATAATCACCGGTACTTTGCATTTTTTTGCTGCAAATCGACCTAATGCACCTGCTTTTGATGCATGGGTATGGACAATATCAGGTTTAAAATTTTCAATTAGTTGTTTTATTGTTTTATAAGCTTTTCTATCTGACGGAATATGAATAGACCTTTGCAAATCAGGTATAATATCAGGATTTAAACCATGTTGATTTGGAATAAACAAAGCGTCACCTTCACTTGATTCAGGTGCACCACCTATCAACTTTGTTTCAAAATTACGTGGTAAATAAGCGCTTAAGTAAGTTACATTATACGTAGGCCCACCTAAATTAAATCGATTTATTATTCTTAATACTTTTATTGGTCGTTTTGCTTCCATATATTTTTATTCCACCAATTTTGAAAAATAATTAATGTCCATACTAAATAAATCTTATCACTAAATGTTGGACTTCCAAATTCATTTTTTAATGTTTGAATATAGTTATACTTAAATAGGCCTTGCTCCTCAATATAAGGCTTTGAAAAAATTACACTTTCAAACGTCTCTGATATTTCATCTTTCAACCAATTAAATAATGGGATTTCAAAACCCTTTTTTTCTCTTTTGTAAATTCGTTCAGGTAATTGATCCTTAAATGCGTCAATTAATATTTGTTTCCTTCCATTTTTATTGACTTTAAAACTTGCTGGAAGAGTATTCACAAAATCAACTAACTCATGATCAAGAAATGGAGTTCTTACTTCTAAACCATGTGCCATTGACATTCTATCAACCTTAACTAGCATATCATTTGGTAGAACGAAAGATTGATCGTTAACCAGCACTTGATTTAAATTATCTTCAACTCTAAAATGAGGAACTGTTTGGTTATACTCATGTCTTAATAAGGCCTTCGTTTCTTTATTACTAATAAATTTAAGCCATTCCCAATACCTTTCATTTGCTGATAAAGTTAATCCCCTACTTAATTTTTGAATTTTCCTGTTTAACTCTGTCCATTTACCATGACGACCTTGTGGTAAAGTCACAGTCATTTTACTAATCCATTTAGTAAGTTTTGATCTCAGTGGAGAAAAACCTCTAATCTTGAACTCCGCTTCATGCTTCCTATATCCTCCAAATAGCTCATCAGCACCATCTCCACTCAAACTAACCGTAACATAATTTTTTGTTTTTTCACTGAGCAAATAAATAGCAAATGCTGAAGAATCAGCAAACGGTTGATGGTTCAAATCTAAAAAAGAAGCAAATCGTTGCTTAAAATCTTGACGTGTTAATTGAATTTGATGATGATCGGAGCTTATGCTTTTGGCCATTTCCGTGGCAAACTTCGACTCATCAAAATATAACACATCAAAACCAATAGAAAATGTTTTTAATCCCTTTTTATTCTGACTCGCAATAAGAGAGACAATTGAAGAATCGACACCTCCACTCAAAAAAGTGCCTAGTGGAACGTCCGAAATTAAACGTTTTTTTACTGCATTCTCAATTTTTATCTTCAAGATTTTGGTTGCATCTGCATAAGATAAATCACTCATTTTAGATGCTGCCAATTCATAATATGTTTCAAGCTGGACTTCTCCATTTTCAATAATGCCGCATTGACCAGGCATTATTTGTTTACAATTATTCAAAATAGTTAGTGGTGCTGGTATGTAAGTGAGTTGAAATAAAAGATTAATTGCCTCTGAATTCAGATTTTTATCAATATCAAACTGAAAAATTGAAGCTAATTCAGAAGCAAAAATAACTTGATTCGCATCTTCATATAAAAATAAAGGTTTTATACCATAGCGGTCTCTTGCAAACAGGAGTTTATTTTCTAAACTATCATAAAACAAAAATGAAAAAAAGCCATTTAAGTCATTAATTTTTGAGAGGCCAAAATGAATCAGATATTGCAGTAACACTTCTGTATCCGAACTCGTTTTAAATTCTAAACTAGTGGGTAGTTTTTTTCTTAGTTCCTCATGATTATATATCTCACCATTAAATACAAGGGTATATCTTTTGCTCGAATCCATCATTGGCTGGTTTGCCTGAGTTGATAAATCCAGAATTGACAAACGTGAATGCCCAAAGCCTTTATTGGCATCAATTTTGACATTATGTGAATCAGGTCCTCGGTGATGGACAGCAAAAACCGCGGCCTCTAATTGTTCTTTGCGAACAATTTCAGACTCATTTTTTAACCAAATACCAACTATTCCGCACAAAGTGTTTACTTTAGTGGTAAAGATAATTGAATTCAGAAAAGCATGCGACAAATTGTATTTTTTTTAATCATTTTTCAAGGCACTATTAGTAATTCACAGACTGTAAAACCTGTCAATCCAATTCAAAATTATGCTGAAACAATTCAAACATTTCCTGGGGTTGAACAAGCACCTTTTAGTTTTTACGTAAAAAATCTTGACAATGGTCAAATAGTTGCTAATGTCAATGGTTCAATGAGCATTCCTGCAGCTTCAACTATGAAACTGGTCACAACCGCTACCGCGATAAAAATATTAGGAACTAAGCATAGGTTTAAAACAAAAATAGGTTATACAGGCACAATTGACTCAATTACTAAAACGCTCAATGGTGACATTGTAATTATTGGTGGTGGTGACCCTACTTTGGGTTCAAAATACTTTACTGATGATGGACAAGAAGACGATTTTATGAATTCGTGGGCTGATAGCATATTATCATATGGTATTGAACACATCAATGGTAAAGTAATTGCAGACGGGTCAGCTTATCGTTATTTAGGGGTTCCTACTGGTTGGGTTTGGGGTGATTTAGGAAACTATTATGGTGCTGGTCCCAATGGATTAACTATTTATGACAACATATTAAAGCTTTATTATAATACTGAAGGAATTGGAACCATTGCTAAATTAGCATGTATTAAACCATACATTCCTAATCTATACATTTCTAGCACTGTTACTGCTGCTAAATCTAGGCGAGATAATGCTTATGTATTTGGGGCGCCCTATTCATTTGACTGGTTTGTGACCGGTTCAATTCCTCATTCTAGAGAAGATTTTATTGTTAAGGCTGCCAATCCTGACCCCGAATTAACTTTTGCTCATGTTTTTAATTCGATCCTTCAACATAAGGGCATCTCTGTTTCTTTTTATCCTGAAACAGAAAGAAACTTAAGAAAAAAAGAAAATTACAAAACTGAAAAGCGTACAATTATTTTTACACATCTATCTCCTAAATTATCACGGATTATTAATCTGACAAATCAATATAGTGTGAATCTATTTGCCGAACATTTACTCTGCGAAATCTCTCATAAAAGAAGTGGCTATGGTAGTACATATAATGGAGCATTAATTGCAAAAGCGTATTGGGGAAAAAAGTTTAATTCTAAACCCTTAATTATGACAGATGGCAGTGGATTATCACGATCAAATGCAGTTTCAGCTGAATTCTATATCAATTTACTTAGTGCTATGAAAGGCTCTTCTACCTTTAAAAATAGCTTAGCCATTGCTGGTAAAAGAGGAACAATGTCAAGCATTGGCCGAAAAACAAGCGCCCAAGGCAGAGTGATAGGTAAAAGTGGTACAATGAGCAAGATGAAAGCTTATGCTGGATATGTGAATACTAAAACGGGAAAAAAATTGGCCTATGCCATGATTATTAATAATTACACCTGCCCAACTTCCAAAATCAAATCTTACTTTCAAAATCTGATGATAAAAATGGCCGTTTATTAATTATTTCAAATTTCTAAATACTTCTCCAAACTCTTGCCAAAAACCATCAAAAGCAATAAAGTTATCGACTAAAAACTGATGCGTTTTTGGCCAGTCTCCCTCATTATAAACGCTTACATTATTGATTTCTGAATAAATGCGACTTATCGTTTTACCGTTAGAATGTTCAAATGATTTGAGCCAAACTAATTCATGAGGCATTTTTTTTGAGAGCACCATTTTAAATTCTTCAAATTGCTCAAAAAACACTTCTCTAACTCCCGCATCTAAAAATTGGATATCGACACAGAATTTCGCATATTCAATAGTAGACTCCATCCTAAAGTATAGGTGATTAATCTTATTCGGATAATTCATCCAATCAATATTGCGTCCGTTCATTTTGCCCGAAATTGTTAATTTGTCATTTAGCTCATGCCAAAACCGCCTGGTTAAATCTTTTTTTTCGTCGCTCGTAAACATAACTGATAAAGATAAGGGTATGACCTAACAACGGTCATAATAACACTTGTTAATACTTCGTAAATTTAAAATAAAAAACAGAAAAGATGAAAAACACAGTAGAAATAAACGAAGGAGAATTAAAACTAAAATTCAACGAACCAATTGCTGGCAAAATTTCATTTGCTGACTTAGGTCTAACAGATAATGACTTATTGATGGAGAATGGCCACCTGCGTTTGGTAATAGATATTGAAGGTATTGGGGAGCATAGTTATTTTCAAGTCCCTACCTTTGAAATTACGTATAAAGAAAATTTAGGTGAGACCCATTGGCAATGTGATTTCAATCGAAAAACAATAATCGATAAAACTGACAACCATGGTAATTCAACTGTCATTTTAATGGACCGTAAGAAAATAGAAAAATTAGAACACCATCACGAAAACAAATTGATTTTGCATGCTGAATTTCCAGAACCAGTTCATATTATCGCAAGTGAATCTTACATTAATTTATTTAAATAGCACTAAATTTGAAGTAAAAAAGAGAGGCTTTTCGTCTCTCTTTTTTATTAAATATTAATTTTCTTTGACTCATTAAATAATGCCAAAGGGAATAGTTGTGCCTATTATTGTCTTGTCAGCTTAATGGAACATGAAAATTCAGTACAATTATCCGGGTAATTATAATCTTCACAAGCAAAATAGTCAATTGTGACGGCAGTGTCAACAATATAACCAGTACCAACAAACCCTACTCCATTATGAATATCTGAAAATGAAAATTCATTTCCATCAATTGTTGCTTTAATATTGACACCATCCTCTCCTTCAAAATTATTAATAATAATTGTTCCTTTGGTAGGTCCTTCAGATATTGTAATGGTGTATGACGCGAATCCGCAGGCATCAGGCACCGAATACGTACCAATGTATTGATCTTGGCTATAAGTACAAGTACCATCATCAGTATTTGCTTCCTTATCAAAATTACTTGCTAGAACATCAATACAGCCTTTTTTATTACAAGACATTAGAGTTAAGCCTACTATTAGTGCTAATACAAAATATTTTTTCATAGTTTAAACTTTTATACTTTTCAGTAATATTAATAAATATAAAGTAAAGACTTTTTTAAAAATTGATAAACTAAAAAAATAATTAGACCAATTTAAAAATTGCCTCTTTTTGAAGTAAACTTCAATGTCTAGTCGCAATCTTGATGTAAAACATGTCTGATTAAATTATTATAATTAAATTCACATATTAAAATAATATCCTAATTAAAGAAAATGAGGCAGACGAAATCCGTTTTTTTAAAAATTTCACTTTTTCTTACTCTTGTACTTATAACCCAAGCGTGCTCTACGTCAAATGAGGTCGTATCTAAAAACTTTATTCAGAAAAGAAAGTACAATAGAGGTTGGCATATTTCTAGCTCTAAAAATGGCAACGCAATAGATTTGGCAAGAAATAAACCCGACTTTATTCAAAGAACTACTAAAAATAAGCTTTCAATATTCGAAGAAACAACAAAGGTTGTTTCTAAAAAAATAATTAATAGTGAAATCCTTAGTTCTAAAGTCAGACTAAATAAAATTGTTCAAAAAGAACACATCAAAATAAATACTAATTCTTTTAAAAATCATACTATCAAGGATAATATAGAGTGTGATATTATTGTTTTAAAAAATGGAAATGAAATTCAAGCTAAAGTTATTGAGGTCGGAACTACGGAATTAAAGTATAAAATGTGTGATAATCTTGATGGACCTATATTTAGCAAATCAATTTCAGATATTTCGGTCTTAAAATATCCCAATGGCACAAAAACTGTTTTTGATGAGGAAGCAGAAAAAGATATAAGTGATTTAAATGAAGATGATTATATAGATACTTTTGGTGGAAATGATAAAAGTTTTATTATTGCTATTTTACTTTGGTTTTTTATAGGCATAATTGGCATCCATAGATTTTATTTAGGGCATTATGCTATAGGCATTTTATATCTTTTAACCTTCGGTTTATGTGGTTTTGGGTGGCTCATTGATGGTATGCTATTTTTAACAGATAACCTAAAACCTAAAAGAGGAAAATACATTGACATATAGCTATATTAAATTGTAGAAATAAAATCAAAATAATAATAAAAAAACCTAGTTGAAAATCAACTAGGTTTTTTACTCTAAAATTTGCTATTTAATCTTGCAAAGAGACAGTTTTAGAATACTTTCATATCATCTAAAACACTCATTACACCTCTTACAGCTGTTGCAGACTCCTCTAATGAAGCTTGCTCTTGCTCATTTAGTTTTACTTCTAATATTTTTTCGATCCCATTTTTCCCTAAAATAACCGGTACACCTAAATAAATATTTTCTTGACCATACTCACCTGTTAACCAAGAACAAACTGGTAAAACTCTTTTCTGATCTTTTACAATCGCTTCTACCATTTGAGCTGCTGCAGCTCCTGGTGCATACCAAGCAGAAGTTCCTAGTAATTTAACGATTTCGCCTCCACCAAACTTTGTACGTTCAATAATCGCATTTAATTTATCTTCTTCAATCAATTCAGTTACGGGAATACCGCCAACAGTTGTATATCGTGGTAATGGTACCATTGTATCACCATGTCCACCCATCAATAAAGCTTGAATGTCTTTTGGAGATACATTTAACTCCATGGCTAAGAACGATCGGTAACGTGCAGTATCTAAAACACCTGCCATTCCCATTACTTTACTTTTATCAACACCTGCTGCTAAAAATGCAGTATAACACATCACATCTAAAGGGTTAGATACAATAATTATTTTTGCATTTGGAGAATGCTTTACAACGTTTTCAGTTACTGATTTTACAATGCCAGCATTGGTAGCGATCAAATCATCACGACTCATTCCTGGTTTACGCGGAATACCTGAAGTAATTACAACAACTTCAGAACCTGCTGTTTTTGTATAGTCATTAGTTGAACCTGTAATTCTTGAATCATATAAATTTACAGGTGAAGTTTCCCACATATCTAAAGCTTTACCTTCAGCCACGCCTTCTTTAATGTCTAATAATACAATTTCATTTGCAACTTCATTATGTGCTAAAACATTTGCACAAGTTGCGCCTACATTACCAGCACCTACTACAGTAACTTTCATTTTATTTTTTGTTTTGGTTAGTATCGATTATTTCGGCGCAAATTTAAGAAAGATTTTCAAAGATTCCCTCTCGAACTCCCGTCTTTTTGTATTTTTGGAATAATTCTTAACTTAAGGCAACCCTTCGCAATTAAATGCGTTTTTAAATCGTAAACCATCAAGTGGAAAGTAATACAGAGCTCCAAAATATTATTCAAGGCTGCATTAAAGGTAAGCGCAAATACCAAAAACAGCTGTTTGAACAGTATTATGGAAAAATGAAAAGTGTTTGTATGCGATATGCTCGAGATGAGGACGAAGCTCAGGATATGGTGCAAAACGGTTTCATCAAAGTGTTTGACAAGCTGGCGGTTTACAATTTTACGGGTTCTTTTGAAGGTTGGGTAAGGCGAATAATGGTAAACACTGCTATTGACTTTATTCGGAAGCATAAAAACAAGACTTATTCTTTAGAGGATGATCATATGTTGGCAAGCGATTCAGAAGATGGTATAGTTTTGGATGAAGAAGTATTTGAACTAAACTTTAAAGCCCAAAAAGCTGTTGAGGCGATTGGACGATTATCCGCAGGTTATAAAATGGTTTTTAACTTGTATGTAATGGAAGGATATACTCACAAAGAAATAGCTGAATATATTGGCATTTCTGAAGGTACATCAAAATCGAACTTGGCAAAAGCAAAACAAAAATTAAGAGCACTTTTAAGTGCCGAAAAGATTGAATATAATGGATAAATTTGAAGAGTTAATCAAAACATCTGCGGAAAGCTACGAGGCACCTTATTCAGAGGCTGCTTGGGATGCTCTTTCTAAGAAACTAGGACCTGAAAAGGGACTGGGTGCTAAATGGTATATTGGTGGAGCTATTGTAGCGGCATCAATTGTTTTAGGCATTTGGTACTTGGCTCCGAGTACAGAAGTAGATACTAATTCATCTGAAGCAATTGTCTTAAATGATATCAACTTTGAATCAGAGATTGAAATTGTAAGTGAAAACGCAATTGCTGTTGAAGAAATTACTAGTACAGTAATTGATAAAGAAGAAGAGGTTAAGAATGAAGTCAATATTAGTGAGCCAAAATCTCAATCGCAAACTAACAATATCCAATCTCAAAAACCAATCACTCAATTAGATGATGAGCATATTGCAAATACTTCTAATATTGATTATTCTAATTTAGCTCCGATTACTTCAGATAATATAGAACCGGAAACAGAAAACCCACAGAAAAATGCTGAATTGATTGCAGCTGAAATTGATTTTTCTAAATTCAACCTAAGTGCTGTTGCTAATAAAAGTGAGATCTGTATTGGACAATCTATTTCATTTTCACCTTCAATTCCAAAGTTAAAAGCTGCTTATCAGTGGGACTTAGGAAATGGTGATATTGTTAGTGGACCATACCTTGATTATCAATTTGAACAAGCGGGTGTATATAATGTAAGTGTACAACTAGTTGATTCAAAAACTAGAAAATTAGTTAACAAATCAGAGCCAATCACTATTACTGTTAACGCTTTGCCACATAATGAAATTAGTTACGAGTTTAATGACAACGCACTTTTACCAAGAGCGAATTTTAAACAAAAAAACACTGATGTAAAGGAAATTTCATGGAAAATAAAAGGACTTCATCAATCTAACGAACAATCATTTAGTTATGATTTCAAATATAAAGGAAGCTACATTATTATTTGTAACCTAACGGATAAACAAGGTTGTAAATCTGTTTCTAACGTTTTGGTTCCAATTGAAAACGACTATAATCTATTAGCACCTAGCGCGTTTACACCAAATGGAGATAATTTGAATGAAACTTTTATTCCGAAGGCACTTTTAGTTTCGAATACTCCTTTTATAATGACCATATATGACAAGTCCGGTAAATTAGTATTCGAAACAAATGATGCAAGTAGACCGTGGGACGGACTTTACAAGAAAGATTTCTTGCCTGCCCCAACTGGATCATATGTTTGGGTTGTTCAATTGACAACTGAGCAAAACAAAACAGAAACTTATCAAGGACAAGTTACTATAACTAGATAGGAATATAAACGCAACACATTTATGTACTAAAAGCCATCAGTCTGAGACTGCTGGCTTTTTTTCTGCAATTTTACATAATAATTAAATCAAAATAATTATCGGATAAGCTATGATAATTATTAGGTGATAATCATATAAATTGGTATTACTGTTTATATGGAAAATAAGGCTAGGTCGATATAATAAGTCACTAATGGAAGAGCTTTACAAAGGAAATGTTTTACAGGAAAGCTATGTATTAATAGCACCCAAACAACATATAGATAATTGCAACTATGTGAAAAAGATGAATTAGTTTATCTATGTAATAAGGTTAAGGTTCCTGTTTTTTCATAACGTCTACCTTCAGCATCTCTAAAGGTGATTCTAAAAACGAAAATACCTTCTTGTGCGAGTTCACCAGTTGGCATTCGACCTTTCCATCCTCTATCTATTTCTTCTGTCTCGAATATTTTTCCTCCTTCACGGTTAAAAATTTCCATTTGGTAGGTGTCAAAATCATATAAATCTATTACCGGTTTAAACTCTCTGTTAACACCACAAACTACAAATGCATTTGGAATATAAATTATGGGGTCTAATGTTAAGCAAACTTCGTTTGAAAAGGCTTTTTTATCTCGACCAAAACTATTAAATGTCTCTACAGCTTCAACTTTATAACAAAACCCTCCTTGCGAATCAAAAAAGTTAGATAAATCGTCCTCATAAATTCTGACATTAGGTAAAACACTATCAATTCTCATAGTATCACTAACACCAATTCCCCACCGATAAATTATATACTTTTCAATATTTCCATCATACCCTTCATATTCAGTCCATGATAGGTTTGCAACATCATCTGTAAGGTCTCTATCCACACTTAAATAGATACTTTTCGTAATTGGAGTAATGTTACTAGACTTATTACAAGAATCTACAATTCCTACTTTATATTCATAGTGTCCTCTTTCATTCACATCATTATCAATCCAACGGTATTCTTGAAGTAATGTTGGGGTTATAGTATCTGCTAAGGCAAAATCGAAATCATACGGCCCTTTTTTAAAAATTTCATATACAAGTGCATTTCCGCTTGGATCTGAATAGAGTTCCAATTCAATTTCTCCATCCGAAATATGAGATGCATTTGCTAAATAATGAAAGTCCGGATTAGACGGTGGAACAATAAATTCACAAATTAAATTAGAATAAGAATACAAACTAGTTGATGATACTGCACGAATGTAAAAGCAATATTTACTATTCACTTCTAATCCATTGTAATTATAGCCAGCTTTATCTGAAGCGACTTCGTCCAGTATTTCGAACTGTCCATCATTTTTCTTTACCAAAATCTCATATTTATCAATCACGTCTACCCCTTTCCAACCAACATAGGTTGTCCAATTCAATAATAAATTTAAATCACAATTATTAACCGTGCTTTCTGCAAAAATTGTAGTATGAGATTCGCTTGCAGCAGAAGTTTGATAATTTGGCGGAACATTACTAACAATGCAGGAGTCAAAAGCCGCTACTGCATATGTTTCGGATTGAATGTCTTCAATTGAACCATAATCAATATACGAAGTTGTTGCAATACCATAGACTGTATCAATGTTTTCCCAAAAACCATTGATCAATTTTAAAATGATATAACCATAGGTATCACTGGATTGGTTTTGATTCCAGAATAATTTAACATTTTGCGTTGCCGTGTCCACTGTAACACGACTAATAACTGGTATATAGGGATTAATTATATCCTCCAACTGGTCACCAACAATATTCGAACTTGAAATGCAACCATTAGCATTTTCTACTTCAATTTTATAGTTAATAAAAGCATTGCAAATATCAATTGTGTCGCGATAATTAAATTGACCAAAAGGCACTAACTTCCTAACCTGCCAATTACCTGTAGGAAATTCTCGCAAGATTTTGTACTCAGATGCTTCTCCTTGTAATTGCGGATTATGAACTGGGTTCCACTCCACAAATACACGACCATCACCAAGATCATTTATTTCTAAAAAAATTGAAGAAACTGTATCAGAATGTGAAATTTCAGTTAAACCACCGCAATCAGAAAGTGTAACCATATAGTAATCTTTAACTGACGAGTTACCAGCAGCTCCAATATGGGTATAAGCACTAGAATTTATATTTGAAAATGTTGCAATTGGTCCTGGACCACTTTGTAAACAAAACAACTGATATTCAATAAATGTACCTGATCCGGCCGTTGCAGGAATCCAGTCCATTGAAATATCACCATTTAATTCAACCCTGACACAGGTAAAATCAACCGGTGGAATAATGACACTTTGTAATTTTTCAGAAGACGAAAAACCTTCATTTTCAGGCACAATTGCAAACACAGAAGCCTCATTTGAGGCTAAAACCATCATTAAACATATAATTATCAATCGATTCACTTTGTTTATAACGCTTCTGTTTTTATTTTAGTATAGTCATTATGATCAACCTTTATACCACTTATACATTTAACGAAAGAGAATAGAATTAGTTGCGCTGATTTATTACAAAAAAATGCGAACTCTAATGAGATAGAGATCGCATTTTTCAAACTAAATATTTTTTACTTATTGAACTACTAATTGCTTAACTGCAGTTTGTTCATCAGCAGTTACTTTTACAAAATATAAACCATTGGCAACATTTTCTAAATCAATACTCAAGGTATATAAACCATCAATGTTTTGTTGCCCATACGTCAAATCTTTTATCAACTTACCTGATAAAGAATAGATTTGAACTGATACACTCTCACCAATAAAATTATCTAAATTAATTTTAAAATTACCTTCGTTTGGATTCGGGAAGATGTCAAAATTAAAAGACTGAGTATTCGCCTCCTGAAACCCTAGTTCATAGCCAATAGTAAAATCAAATCGAGTATATCTTCCAAAATCTGGGTCAGCGACAAATGCGGTTGGCCCACCTACTCTTTTTATTCTTAAACTTCCTGATGTTTCTCCCTGAACTTGACTAGAATACCAAAAACTAAGTCCATCATCATCAGAATCATATAATTCCAAAGAATAACAACCATTTGGCAAATCAAATGTATCACGGTAATCTGTTGAATTTTGTAGAGACTCTCTCGACCAAATAACATCTCCATTGACATCTTTCAAATAAATTTTGTTTTCATGTGCCATATTATTCGTTTTTAACCAAATATAGAATGGTCCATTAACCAATTTAGGCGCTTCAAATGTCACGTTATACTGATCATTATTATTATACTCATCAAGTCCTCCATTTGGGTCAGAAATCTTTGCGTGAAACTCTAAGCCCCCTTCTATATCTTCAAACCAAAAATGGTTCTCAATTGGAATTTCTATCGTTTCTTCTTCTAAAAAGGCTAAACTACCAGTCCAATTATAGCTCTGATCTTGCCAACCATGTTCTCCAACCCAAATAGTTATTTTAGCACTTGTTAGAGTATCTGAACCAGTATTTTTAATAATTATCCTTGGGTTTCTACAGGCAGGATTCCATTTACCGTAATATTCCCAATCGTTTGGATTCAATACGTCTATAACGGAAGCATCTAAACTAAAATTAGGGTCTCCATATGACACCAAATGAGTTGAAATACGATAATTTCCGGATGATTGTCCCTGATCATTTCCAGGAACCGCGCTAATGCCGTAGTCTAAATTAACACTTGAACCAGGTGTTACATGTGGTGTTAACTCAAAATCATATTCTGGAACTTTATCACCTGGGCACCAACCTTCACGTGCGTAGGGCCATGTTCCTCCTTGGCTTATATTTGGGTTATCAGCACACTCAGTTGGTTGCCAAATGCTCCAAGAATATTGTTGAGCACCATCAACAGCAATTGAGAATTGTTTGTCTACCCATTCGCAGCAATTTGCGTTTCCTTCATGACCATGTCCAGTAATTCTCGTTTTTACTTTATAAGCGGAAGCAGTTGGGTCTAAATCAACTGATATCGCACTTAAATCATTATCATTTGCAATATTTCCGTACTGGTGATTACCATAATTCTTCCACAATGTTTCCACCTTTTTGACATCTCTTGGTGGTGTACCTGTTATGAAATCAAAACGAACATCTATCAGTTCCTGTGTGTTATGAGCTCTAATATCCACCAAATCAGTTAACAATAATGACTGGTAATCACTCACTTCATACACCCAAGTAAATCCATTTGGACCAAGATCAAAGCCAATACCATAAGGTGTAATAAATCGACCAATTTCAATTTCATTAACCACCTCAAATGGTGTTTCATAATATGATATAATACTATTATTTTGAGTTGAGCTGGCACTAAATAAAGTAGAATCAGTTTTAACTCCTAAATGATTATAGGTGTAACTATATCCCGGTAAATAACCATGAACTATATTATTGATTACGAACTTTCTGCCATTAACAGTATAGTTTGCAATATCAACTGCTTCAGCAAGAACAGAGTCCACGACCAGTATTGAATCTAGCGTTGAAGTGTAAGTACCTTGTACAAAGGTTATATTGGGGCGAATTGTAGATAGTTCAAAACCAATTGGTGATTCTGGATGCAATTGAAGCATATCATTTGCTGTTGTCATTCCATCCCTATTATTGACTGATTTATCATCTACAACTAAACTATTATCAAAATCATAATACAACACTAAGTTACCGTAATTTGGATGCGCTGCAGTTATTTTAGTGCTCATCCAATTACTAATCTCTGCTTGTGATAATTCAGTATTCCAAACTCTGAATTCATCTAATTTACCAGCATAATCATAATTTCCGTTGCCTGAAGTACCAATTCTAAACTTATTAATACTGCCAATTGTTCTAGTTAATCCGGTGCCTGTATGCCATAAAATTCCATTTTTATAAATATTCATTTCGCCAGTCGCTTGATTTTTGGTAAAGGCCCAATGGTTCCAATTTCCTTCAATTTCAGCAACTGTTGCTGCTTTATCAATTCTATCATAACCACTACCTTCGCCAGCATCCCAATACATTCTACTATTACTCCATGGAAAATGAATATTTAACATTCTCTGACTAAGACTATCATAGCCCTCAATAACGGATGTATTGGCTGGTAAAAAATTAGCATCCCCATTTGCCCAAAAAGATATCGTGATTTCATTTTGAAAATTATAGTCATCTAAATCAACCTCAACATAATCCCCAGCATCAATATTAAGGTATCCCAATTTCTCATTTGCTATGATGGCTGAATTAAAGTTTGTTGATTCCGCATTTAAAACATTATTAGTAGCATTGTTAGAATTAACAAATGAAATATCAATTAGGACATTATCTGTTCCATTATAGTTAAAAGGCGAACTTAAATTTAAGGTTTGAGTACCTATTCCTGTGAAACTTGTATTTAAGTGATATACTGTTGTCAGTCCAGTTTCATCAAACCCGGATACTGTTGCATTGGAAGTATGCTTCATTTTTATGGACAAATTATTTAGGTTGGACCCCAAACTTGTCAAATCAAATCTCAGTTTTGCTATATCACCTGCCGTTACACCTGCCGTTGCCAATTCTGCCGCTGTCCATAATAATTGAGTATGTTGAATAGCGTTACTAGCCCCAAATGGTGCTTCTGATGCCATAGTTCCAGAACCTATAGAATAGTCATTATCTACTTGACTTGTATAATTCGGAAAATACTGATAATTATTATAGTAGTGATAATATGGTGTTGTCACATATTCAACTGTAGGCACATCTTGGCCATTAACCAATAACTGAGGCCCTTCAACTTGAACTGAATCATTAACACCAGTATGCTCAAAAATAGTTGTATTTGTTAAATAATCCCATTCACCACAATTGTAACTATCCCATGGTGTTAAGGGTGAACATTTCAAATTATAATACAACAAAACTTTTTCAAAAGACTGGCCTTGCAATGAACTTGGAAAATCGAAAGTAGCACGACGAGTAGAAATGGAATCATAAGTAAAAGTTTGAACAGAAATAGTATCCTGTGCATTAGCAGATAGTATGAACAGTAAAGTGAAGAGTAATGTTAGATTTTTCATATTTATTTATTCTGAACGATAAATTTAGCAATTCTATTTTAGAACACCGCATTTCTATGGCTAGATAAATAGCTTTCTAAAAAACAAATATGGAAAGGTTAAAAGTGCAGTTATATAAGCAAATATAATTCGAGTAGGATAATTTAATTTTGTATCTTCGAAAATATAAATTAATGAGACAACTACTTGTAACTAGCCAATAAACTGACATTCATGAAAAAACTATTTATATTAATCACTTTTGCAACTATTGTAGGAACCGTATTTTCACAATCTCCAGGAGATACAATTGTAGTACAATCTTTTGATTACACCATGACTACTGGGTCTAATGGAGGATTGGCCAGATCAATGACAGTTCCCTTTCCGGACAATCAAAACTTGACCTACGAAAAAATAATCATGCTATATAATATGCGTTGTAGAGATGGTAACGTAAACACAACAGGAGGTAATTATGTGGCTTGTGGTGAATGGGATTATAGCTGTAACTCATATATTCATGACTCTACAAGAGTGGATTCTACAATGAATACAACACCTTCACACAGTATTTCTGGTTTTGCAGGAAGTAATTATAGTTACTCTGCTACCCCAGTTTATAATTTCTACAGAAGCATCCAACAAAATGTTACATTGAATTCAGTAATATCAGAAACACCTTCAATTGTTGGTGCCGGGAGTTTACAATTAACAACTCCAATAGCTAACAATAAAAGAAATGGTAAATCACAATATCTATTTACTCAAGCTGAGCTATTAGCCGCAGGAGCAGTTGCGGGAGATTTGGATGCATTATCCTTGAATATTACAAATTCGGGAGGGCAAGCAGATTTTTTGCGCGTTCGAATTAAACACAGCTCAAAGACTATGTTGGATGATAGCGATCCGGACCTTTCTGGATTTAACGAAGTCTTTTTTCAAAACACGTCTTTCATTAACGGACCGAATAGATTACAATTTTATACACCATTTACGTGGGATGGAACATCCAATATTATTGTTGAATTTTCATTTACGAATCCTGATAACACCACAAATATTGAAATTGAAGGAAATAACACAGGAAACATTTATGGCATGCACACCTCGGGAGATAGATACTTTAATTTTAATGGGAGCAATTACGTTGAATCAGACAATTATAAAGGTATTGGCGGGAATACTGACAGGACAATTGAGGCATGGATAAACACAACAGTAAATAACAATGAAATTACAAGTTGGGGGGCTGATGTCGCAGGTCAAAAATGGGTATTTAGACTGAATAATGATGGTACACTAAGGGCAGAAGTTAATGGAGGGTATAAATATGGCACTACAACAGTTGATGACGGTCAATGGCATCATGTTGCTGTAGTATTTTCTGGCACTAATATCACCAACGCACTCTTTTATGTGGACGGAAACCTAGAAAATACAGGCGCCTCACTATCATCCACTGTCAATACAAATGCTACTTCTGGAATCAATATGCGAGTAAGTCGGGGTGTTAACAACCGTTACTGGAATGGAATTATTGATGAAGTAAGAGTATGGAGTGCTGCATTATCTGCGACAGAACTGCAGAACTGGAGATATAGATCAATAGATGCCAGTCACCCGAATTATAGTAGCTTAGAAACTTACTTCCAAATGAACGAAGGCAGCGGCGGTAATCTAGGAGATGCCACACCATATAATAGAAATGCCTCAGTGGTAGCTGGTGATTTATGGACTATGCCAAAAGGGGTAGCTCTATTTAAAGAAATGCATTCAACTATGGAGCGTCCCAATGTTACTTTTTTACAAGGAAGCTACAATTTAACCGTAGTGAATGATACAGTGATTGACTCTATCCCTCAACCTAAAAACACAGTTTCGGCCTACCAAATTGTATCTAATTCAGGAACTTTAATGGATGACGACATTGTAACGATATCATCAAACGATTATTGGCAGGCAACATATCATTATTATTTTGATGAAAATGGTGTAAAAATAGATTCGACCAGTGTAACACCAGATGGTACAATAATCGTTTCTAATTTAAATTACCAAAGACGTTTTCCTATGAAATTTGAGATTATTTCCTTTGTTACGCCTTATGGCATTGGCTTGGACATGGGCATTGATGGCAAAACATGGAAAATTGATTTAACCGACTTTACCCCGGTTCTAAAAGGTGATAAATTGATGACCATTGAAAGGGGTGGACAATGGAACGAAGATTTAGATATCAAATTCTTGTTTATTGTTGGTACACCTCCTCGAAACGTTTTGGACATTCAACAAATATGGAGAAATGACTACAAGGGATATACAGCTATTGTCAATAATTCAAGTTTCGAACCAAGGGATGTTATGATGAATCCAAATGCCGATAGCTATAAGTTAAAGTCAGCCATAACTGGCCATGGGCAGGAAGGTGAATTTATTCCAAGACAACACTATTTGAATTTAAATGGAGGTGCCAATGAATTTCAGTGGCAGGTTTGGAAAGAATGCGCTGAAAATCCTGTTTACCCTCAAGGCGGAACATGGATCTATGATAGAGCGGGATGGTGCCCAGGTATTCCAACTGATTTACAAGAATATGAAATTGCTCAATTTGTTACGCCAGGTCAAGTCCATAATTTTGACTATGGTGTAATTGGTGCTTCAGGCACTTCGAATTATATTGTTAACAACCAATTAGTATCATATGATGTCGTTAATCATAGTTTAGATGCCTCCGTAGTTGATATTATGTCACCTTCTAATTATGTTGAGTATGAGCGGTTCAATAGCATTTGTGCTAACCCTACAATTATGATTAAAAACACAGGAAGCACAACTTTAACCTCATTAACAATTAATTACTGGATTAACAATGGCATAGTTGAATCGTATACATGGACCGGAAACTTAGACTTTTTAGAACAAGAAGAGGTAGAATTACCTTCTCCTGCAAGTTTGTGGGCTTCCGCATCAACCTCTAATAATACCTTTAATGTTGAAATTAAAGAACCGAACTCATCAACAGATGAATATGTATTCAATAATAAATATCAGTCCAGTTTTGAGGTAACTGATATTTTACCATACTATTTCTATATGTACTTCAGAACGAATAATGCGGCTTCTGAAAGTAAATATGAATTGTTTGATGATAGTGGCACTCTGCTATTTTCGAAAACTGGAATGACTAACAATACTATTTATAGAGACACTTTTGCACTACCAAATGGCTGTTATACATTTAAAATTTCCGATACTGATGATGATGGTATAAATTTTTGGGCAAATAATGATGGCAATGGACAAGCCTACTTAAGAGAAGTTGGCGGTGGAACTTTAAAACTATTTGAACCTGATTTTGGTGATGGTGTACTTTACAACTTTTCAATTGATCAGCCTTTAGCATTTGAAGATTTATACGATACACAATATATTGATCTATACCCTAACCCAGCTCAATCATCATTTTCACTTGAAGCTGGAAGTATTGCCGACGCTGATGTGAAAATGTATAATAATATGGGGCAATTAATTCAATTGCCGATCACTAAAAGTATTGATAGAATAACTTTTAATAGTGAAACACTGCCTGCCGGTATTTATGTTTTAAAGATTAATTATAGAGGTAAATTACAAGCAAAAAAGATTATTATTGAATAATAAACAGGAGACTTGAACATAAAAAACGCTTATCTATGATAGGCGTTTTTTTATTGAGTCATTTCTTTAAAATTTAGGACAAAAAGCAAACTAATTCTACTCATCTAATAGATCATTAAACCCTAATGATTTTATGGGTTGAATGGCAGCGCCAGCAATGCCCTCAATGGATCCATACATATTAGTGGTATTAAGCATTACTTTTTCAATTTGCTTTTCACGCTTTTTCCAAATATTAGTCATGGCACGTTTTTCTTTTTCTAAATCCTCTCGCAAGACGTTAAACCCCTCTATAATGGCTTCTACTTGACTTCTAAATTCATTACCTGTTAAAAACGAGTAAAGCATTTGCATTTTGTCACCCTTGTTTTCATTGGCATCACTAACTTGTTGAATTCGAATTAACCCATCACGCAATGCATAGGCCAGACTTTTAAACTCACTAAAAGTACACACCCAAACACCATTAATCATTGCAAAACTTTTTTGGTCCTTTGGCGGTGTTTCAGTAATTAAAACAGGAATATCCGCCCCTGCTAAACGCATATCGTCTTTTAGCTTTTCAACCCAGTCGTTCGCAAAATTCTTAGTTCGTTTTGACTCATAGATTATCTTACCACAAATCAGTCCTGAATTATTTCGAACGGTTTGAATACAATCAGCTCCTCTAATTCCTTTCGATACTTCTTCAATTAAATCAAACGGGAACTGAGATTTTAATTCATCTTCAATAGCGAGTTCTTGCACTTCTCCTTGCATTTGCATTGACCCTTGCTCGGCTTTCCGCTTCATCTCGTCAATCAACTTCTGCTGATCGTCCATTTTCTTTTGAAATTCTCGCTTTTGCATGTCAAATTTCTCTGCTTCTAACTTCTTTACTTTTTCTTCTACTGCACGTTCAGTTTCTAATTTCTCTTTTTGAATTCTAAGTTCAAGTTTTTCTTGCTTTTCCTTGAGATCGTTTTCCTTTTTCATGAAAACTAATTCCTTCTCTTGTAAGACCCTTATTTCCGCTTTTTTCTTTTCAGCATCTTCTTGCATTTGCTTTAATTTCAGCTCCGTTTTCTCAGTTGCCTCCTTTTCGGCTTGTACCTGAAGTTCTTTTTTTATGCGCTCTCTATCCGCTTCAATTTTTAATTTATACTCTTCTTGAGCTTGCTTTCTCTTCAATTCAAATTCGCTCTGCGCTTTAATGAATTGATTTTGCTGATCTTCAAATATTTTTTGTTGCTTCTCTCTGTCAAGTTGCAATTCTTGTTGCTTTTTTTGAACTTCTTTCCTTAAACGTTCTTCAATATTTTTAGAAATAGAATCTTCAACACTAAATAAGTGTGCACAATTTGGACATTCAATTTTAGATTGGTTCATATGACTAAAAACGTTTATTATTGACTTAAAAATCAAATTTAGCGATTAAAGCCGTAATTTATTTACGTTGTATGGAATAGATATTCAGTTTTTTTGAACGAAAAAAAAGTATCTAATAAATCACAATATCAACCGCAATGTTCTCTTCTCTAGCAGTTGGTTTTTGTTTATTATTTGACATTTCGGCCACTTGTTTATTCACATAGGCTCTAATTTCAGAGATCTGAATCAATCCATCACCATTAGCATCTGCTTTTCTTTCTTTAAAACCTTTTATAAAATTATAAGTAAACAGACCGTTTTGCCATTCATCACTTTCTATGGCATACTCCGCTCCTCCTGCGCTTGATATCACAGTTGCCCCTGTCCCCTTTCTTGTATCTGAAAATAAATCAGCAGAAAGCTTTGTCATATTTTGAGTGCCAAAAGCATTTTCAACTGAAATGGCTGAGCCTACTGAACGGAATTGAATGTCACCTGATTCTACCTCAACATTAGTCGTTTCTTTTACCTCTTCTTTATCTAATTCACCAGAATGGCAAGTATCCATAATAAGTAATTTTTGATAAGCTTTAATGGAATTGAGAAGTTTAGTAATTTCAGCATATGGCAAACCATTAGTTGATGGATTAGCAAAATCAATATTATAAGTTCCAAAAAAGTAATCAAAATTTTCATCCAATAATCCGTGTCCAGCTATAAATATAGCTGCCACATCTCCAGGTTTGCAACTCGCAAAAAATTGAGTGAGCGCTCTAATATTCTCTATAGTCACCTGCTCATCTAATAGGGATTTGACATGAACCGTTTCATATTGTTTATTGTCGAACTGAATGGCTTCAGCAATTTCTGTTGCATCCTTTGTAGGATAGGTTAGGTTATATCGCTCATCTTTGTATTTCGACACCCCAATAGTGGCGATATAAAAATCATTTGCTTGAGCTTGACCTGACTTAGATATTTCTTTTGTGGCATAAAGTGATTCTGTCCCATTCGCATTTATGCAAGAAATATCAATTTTATTCTTTCCTTCAAGCAATGCCACATTGGCAACAAACCTAAATGATAAAGGGTCAGAACCAGATTTCGGTCGAATTCCTTCCTCACCATAAACAGGCGAATTATTCACATAAATATTAATTTGCTTGATGGGGTATTTGTCATCCCAAGCTTTAATCGAAAATTCCACCGTATTCTTATCCGTTGTAATTGGAATGGTATTTTCAATTTTCGTATAAGGCAAGTTAAAATCAATTTTAATGCTGCCTTCATCCAAATTATATTTTCTCAATCTTTTACGGTATAAATAATGGTAAGCGTCAATTAAATTATTTGGTGTCTTGCCAATTGCTTTCCCAA
The DNA here is from genome assembly GCA_045107045.1 of Crocinitomicaceae bacterium. Classification (GTDB taxonomy): domain Bacteria; phylum Bacteroidota; class Bacteroidia; order Flavobacteriales_D; family Crocinitomicaceae; genus Putridiphycobacter. The sequence goes on along the minus strand of JBGCFR010000027.1, from coordinate 51,759 downwards.
CTAAATCTGGTCGGTTTAAATTGATATCGTACTGTTCAAAAGGCACCAAGTTTTCTCCAACACGAAAGGCAATTGAGGACAAAGCATCTTTGGCTGCCATATAATAATTGTCGTGGGTATAAATAATAAATTCTTTAAGATTAGTCGCCAAAAGGGTAGCCAATACTTTTTCTTCTTTGTACGAATTAATCATTATTGATCCGTCATCCGAAGCTGAAAAAACATAATCCGCCTTTTTATCGAAAAATGCTCTATTCACACCAGATTTATGTTCATCAATTTTAGTGATTTTTTCACCATTTAAGTTCCAAAACATAATTGAATTATCGGTAGAATATACACTTTGATTGGTGGCATAGGTCATTAATACTTTTCCACTTTTATTAAAGTCCAATCCGTTAATATTACCAGAATGTCCCTCCCACTCCTTTATTAAAGAGAACGAATTCGCATCAAATAGTTTTATTTTCTTCCCCCAAGTTACAATGCCAAAATGCTTACTGTTTGAACTAAATCTAACACCTCCAACTATATCAGGCATAACAGAATGGTTGAATATAACTTTGTTGGTTTTAAAATCAACAACATTGCAATTACCCATCAAATCAGAATAGGCCAAGTGTGATTTTGTTGGGTGAAAATCAAATGTTCTGATCCCTGTTGGATGATTAACTGTATAGACAGACTCTTTTGAGCTAGTGTTATAAATAATAGTATTTGGCATATATCCACCAGCTGCAAGATATTTTCCATCATCAGAGAAAGTTAAGAGGCTATTCAATTTACTACTGGTTTTATAAGTGCCGGTAATTTTCCAACTCTTGGTATCATACTCCACCATATTGAGCATATTGTTCATGACTACTAGCTTTGATCCATCAGGGTTAAATTCACAAGGAAATAATCCTGCAACTTCTAAAACCACCTTATTTTGACTTAAATCCCAAATCTCCACTGTTCCTTTTGCCCTTGCAATTGCTAAAAATTTATCGTTTTGATCGTAAGACATGTCGATAATTGATTTGGCTTTTGGTTCAAATCGTTTAAAAAACTCCTTGGCTTTTAAATTGTATAATTGAATCAAATTCATATTTGACGTAATTAAGATCTCATTTTTCGGAAAAACGGCTAATCCGTTAAACCCAAAATCACTTCTTTCAATATCATCTGCTATTTCAGCCACAATTCTTTGACGTGAATAATCATATGCTACAATCCCTTTACTAGCCACACCAATATACACGTATGGTTTTTTAGGGTCAGCCACTAAAGAATGAATATGTTTACCAAATAAATCTTTATTAAAAATTACTTTCCCCTTGCTTAAATCAATTATTTGAACAGAATTATCAACCATAACCGTTACCAAAAACTGACCATTTTGGGATATTTGGCTTGGTATTAACGGTGCTGAATTGCCTTCACTTCCTGTAATAGTTTTTATGACACTATACGAGTCAGTATTGAGTACAGTAATTTCATTTAAATGATTTGAGACAATAACTCTCTTATTCTTAAAATCAACATTTAGATTTGTGCAATAAAGTGACTCGTTTAGCACTTTCTTTTGTTTCGATTTAGAGTCGAAACTACACAGTATACCATCTTCATCAATGTATAAGATTTTACTTGAATTTGGAATAAAAAAGGCGGCAATTTTCAGAGATCCTTCAGCAGGTGTTTCGAATAACTTTTCTCCAGTTACCACATTCCATGCAATCATTTCGTCTTCGCTACTAATTGCAAGTAAAGTACGATTATCCTCTTTAAAAGCTAAGAAACCTACTCTTCCATCCGTTCCAGTTAATGTTCTGAATTCTTTACTAGAAGCCATATCCCATATTTTAACCAATTTGTTATTACCAGCACTGGCTAAAAACTTTGTATTGTCAGACACAACCATGGCATTAACTTGAGTGGTATGTCCAGCTGTGAAAACAACTTGAGGTTTCACTTCAGCATTTGCTAAAAAAATCAAAAATAGACAAGACAATATGATGGTTACGTATTTCATAATTCTGTATTTAAAGACTCATAAAAATAGCAATAAATTGCAGTTACTTTTAGAAAGAAATTTTAAGCATAGTAATTTCACCAATTTGGGTGAGGTTTGAGAAATGCAATTTTCTGATCTCAAAAATTAAAACCCGTTTAGAAACATATCAATTAACTACATGATACAAAATAAATAGAATACCAATGAAAAGGTTACAACCTTAAGTCATGTTTTTTTGCGATCTCTAATAGATAATCAAAAGCTTCATTGTAATTATTTTTGATTTTTCCATCAAGAATCGCTTCTTTAATCTCATTCTTTAACTCACCTACTAGTTTGCAAGGTTCCAATTTGAATGTTTTGATAATTTCTTGCCCTGTAATAGGTGGTTGAAAATTTCTCACATGATCCTTCTCTTCCACATCAGCTAATTTTTGCCTTACTTTTTGGAAATTATTTTTGAACTTTTGAACTTTTAACTCGTTTTTTGAAGTAATATCGGCATTACAGAGTGTCATTAAATCTTCAACATCATCACCAGCCTCAAATAATAATCGTCTAATAGCCGAATCAGTTACATTTCCTTTAACTAGTGCTATTGGCCGTAGGTGTAATCTTACTAATTTTTGAACATATTTCATCTTATGGTCTAGTGGCAGCTTTAATCTTTTAAAAATACCAGCTACCATTCTTGCCCCTACTTCCTCATGTCCATGAAATGTAAATCCTACTTTTTTATTAAATCGCTTAGTCCGTGGTTTTGCAATATCATGCATAATAGCAGCCCATCTCAACCATAAATCTCTAGTATTTTCTGAAATATTATCAAGCACCTCTAAAGTATGATAAAAATTGTCTTTATGACTTTTACCATCAATAGTTTCAACACCATACAGATCTGTCATTTCCACAAAAAATTGATTTAAAAGCTTGCTATCAAACAATAGCTTAAATCCTTTTGAAGGGACTTGAGACAAAATAATTTTATTCAATTCATCCGTAATTCGCTCTTGAGATATAATGCTTAATCTTTCTGCGTTCGTCTTTAAAGCTGTTTTGGCTGAAGCTTCAATTTTAAAATCTAACTGACTTGCAAACCTTACAGCTCTTAGCATCCGGAGTGGGTCATCTGAAAACGTAATTAATGGATCCTGCGGTGTTCTAATTATTTTATGCTTTATGTCATTCAATCCATCAAATGGATCAATAACCTCGCCATATGAGCTTCCGTTTAAGCTAATTGCTAAGGCATTGATTGTAAAATCACGCCTATCTTGATCTTCTTTTAAGGTCCCAATTTCAACAATAGGATTTCTCGAATCTCTATTATAAGATTCTTTTCTAGCGCCTACAAACTCTACTTCAATATCATTATATACAAAAGCGGCTGTTCCAAAGTTCTTATAAAAGGCCACTTTTTTTACACCTAATGCTTCTGCCACTTTTTCAGCTAAAACTAACCCGCTTCCCAGTACAACAATATCTACATCCTTTGATTGACGCTCTAGAATAATATCTCGGACATATCCACCTATTACAAAACAGGAAACTTTACTTTCTTTTGCTACAGTTGATATTGTTTGAAACAATACATCCTCTATGTGTGCTTTTAAATTCAATTTTGTTATTTTCTAATGATTGTCACTTCGCTGTTAGCACCAATTTTAATAATTTGTGAGGGTTGTATTTTTTTATTTTCAAAACTTGGGTCTACTATGAAGTCTACTTCATCTCTAATACTCTGATCAATTTCAGAAAATGACTTAGGAAATGCACTGCCTGAAGTATTTGCAGAAGTAGAGATTATACCAAATTTCAATTTTGTTAACAATGCATTTAAATAGACCGGCTGCTTAATCATTCTAATTCCTAAACTCCCATCTTCGGCTTTCACTGAATGATCAACGTTTTTACCTTTTGGGTAAACAATAGTTAAGGGTTTGTTTGCAAAATCAATCAAATCATAGCAAACATCTGGTATTTCAGCTACATGGTAATTTAATTGCCTTTCGGAATTAATTAATAATATATAACTTTTACCAGATAGTCGTTTTTTAATACGATTGATCTTTTCAAGCGCAGCAGCATTCAATGGATCACACCCTAAGCCCCAAATAGTATCTGTAGGATATAAAATAACGCCACCTTGCTTAATAACTTCAGTTGCTTGATCAACGACTTTTTTCACGGTGCAAAAATAAAAAACCATCCCGAATGTTCGGGATGGTTTTCATTAATAATTTTTGAAAAATTTATTTAACTATTAATTTGTCTGTTTTCGTCTGTCCATTCCCTTTTACAGATACAAAATAAACACCAGCACTCAATGCTGATATATTAATTACCTCTGTTGAACCAGGGTTATTTACAGTAGAAACCAATTTTCCAACCGTGTTAAAAATCTCTATAGTTTCGGTTAAATTACTAGTTGTCACAGTAATGTTTTGATCTGCTGGATTTGGATAAATATCCATTGTTAGATTTTCAAACTTATCGTCATTTGATAAATAAGCAGCTGAATTATCTCTAGTCCAAACAATTTTTTGTTTTACAACACCTCCACCAGGAATAGTGATAGCTACAGTTCCAACCACTAATAACGGAAAGTGATCAGTTGTACTAGATGAGTAATATGAAAAACTTCTTCGTAAAACAGATACCGTTTGGCCTGGAAAACCTGTCACTGCACCTGCTGAATTCTCAATCGTTTTAATTCTGATTGTATTTGAATATGTGTTACCAGCTAAAATTAAAGTACCTTCTCCATCAGCTTTTGTAACTGCAGTTCCTACTAGGTCAGCTGTAATTGTTTGACCTAAATATGGTGCAAATGCAGTCCCTTCAATATCATCAGTAATCAAATCATTTAGTGCCACTGGTCGTGTCATAGCTAATAGATTATCGTCATCATAAACGACTCTATAATCAACTCCGGCATTTGCGAAAACAAAGCCTTCGATATATAAATTATTTCCATCATTTGAGAAAAAAGACTGAATACCATTTGGAAAATCTTCATGATACTGTGCATTAGGAAAGTCAGCTGCATATGGTGAAGCTGAAATATCAATTACTTCGTTAGTTGATGAAGCAGTGCCATATTCCATTAGAAGATCACTAAAATCCCAAGTCACATTGGCACCAACGGTATTCTCTAATTCAGCTGTACTGGTATCTGCTCTATAGTATAATTGTGAATCACCCAATGTCAATGAATCGCCTGATTGAATAATCTGTCCAAAACTAAGTGAACTTAGTAAAAGGCTTGCAAAAAGTAAATTTTTCTTCATATTATTATTGTTTAATAATTAAATTTCAATACAAATTAACAACTTTGTAAACGATTTTAAAAGCAAAAGGTTGGGAGATTTAAAGAAAATATCACGTTTAACAATATTCATAGTCAGTTTAGTTACCCTTTATTTAGTTTATAATATATTCAATCTGAAGTTTGATTACGACTTTACCTCTTTTTATTCAGAATCTGACACTGACACTGAATTCTTTAATGCTCATCAGGATAGATTTGGTACTGACAATGATTTTGTCTTTCTATCACTTGAAGATAATGAAGGGGTTTTCAACACGAAATTCTTGGTTAAGGTGGACAGTTTTGTAAAGGGCTTGCGAAAAGATAGCTTAATTACTTCTGTAACCAGTTTAATTGATTTGTCTGAATATGTTAAAACTCCGTTTTCTAAATTCGCGATAAAAGTGCCTTATATTAATATATGTGATACATGCAATTACTATAATGATTCCATACGTATATTTAATCGACCTGAAATTAAAACTTTTTTCATTAATGAATCGGCTACTGGATTGATGATTAAAATTGATCATGCCCCTAGAATATCTAAAAAACAATGTGATGTTTTAAAGACTAATATTGACGGATTAATTGCTAAGTATGAGTTTAAGGACTTTCATATGGCTGGAAGAGCCATTGGTCAAAGTTACTATGTAGATATCATGAGGTTTGAAACGGTGTTTTTCATTGGCCTATCTTTTATTTTAATCATTGTGTTTCTTTTTATTGCCTTTAAATCGTGGTGGGGAATTTGGTTACCTATGATAATTGTTACCTCCTCAATGCTTTGGATTGTTGGATTTATGGGAGCAATTAATCAACCGATTAATATAGTGTTAACAGTTCTACCATCCATTATGTTTGTAGTAGCCATGTCGGATGTGATACATCTGGTTTCGAAATATATTGATGAATTGCGTTTAGGGACTCCAAAACAAGAAGCCGTTAAAACAGCCTACAAAGAAGTAGGATTTGCCACCTTATTGACTTCGATTACCACTGCCATTGGTTTTTTAAGCTTATTGACCGTACCAATGAGTGCTATACGTGTGTTTGGTATCTATACAGCAATTGGGGTTCTATTTGCTTTTATATTGGCTTATACCATATTACCCTCTCTCCTTATTTTGGTAAAACCTCCAAAACTGACCTCTAAAACGATCACCTCTAATTTTTGGTATATGGTGCTTCACCGTTCGTTCCAGAAATTAATTAAACATAGGGTAAAAGTTTTTATCAGTTTTATCATACTCATCACATTTGGCATCATTGGTTTACAAAAAGTATCCACTAATTACTTTCTATTAGAAGATTTAAAAGAAGATAATTTTATGCGTCAGCAGTTTACCTATTTTGATGATGCCTATATGGGTCTGCGGCCATTCGAAATGTCAATTGAGTTAAAGGATTCTTCTCAATCAATTTATGATTACAAGGTTTTAAAAAGCATTCACCAAATTGATTCATTTTTAGTTTCTGATTTTGGACTGGTCCAAACCTTTTCATTAGCCTCAGCACTTAAAATAGCTAATAGGGTTGAACATGGTGGACAGTCAAGTTATTACCGATTTCCGAATAGAAAAGACAGCGACAAGTTTGTCAAACAATTTAAAAAATTGGGTGAAAAAGCAGGTCTTTCAAAATTTGTAGATAGTACGCAACGATTTACAAGAATTTCAAGTACCATGGGGGATATTGGTAAACAAGCTGCAGATAAAAAGACTAAAAGGCTAGAACAATTTATTAGAAATAATATTGATAGTACTCTCATTCAAGCAAGATTGACAGGTACAGGCTATGTATTAGATAAAAACATGACTTCAATTTCAACCAGCTTAACTTACGGTTTACTCCTAGCTATTTTGATTGTATCACTATTAATGGGCATTTTGTATAGGAATGTTAAAATGGTGCTAATTGCTATGGTACCTAATCTCCTCCCCCTTCTTTTTCTAGCTGCTATTCTTGGATATTCAGGCATTAATTTAAAGGTGTCCACTGCTATAATATTCACCATTGCTTTTGGCATTGCGGTTGATGACACCATACATTTTATGAGTAAATTCAAATTAGAATTAAACAAGGGAAGGCATACATTGTATGCATTAAAACGGACTTATCTCTCAACAGGTCGAGCAATTATACTGACGTCTCTTATTATTTGTGCTGGTTTTTTGCTCCTTTTATTCTCCGATTTTTTAGGGACATTCTATATTGGTTTACTAATCAGTTTAACCTTGGTATTTGCAGTAATCGCCGACTTACTATTACTACCTATACTAATACTTTTTTTCTACCGAAAGAAATCGTAAATTTGTACTTAAATTAAAACTTAAAATCATGAACGAAATCCCAAGACGATTAATTGCACTTATTGTAGTTGTATTAATCATTGTTGTTATATTATTTAAATCATCTGTTACTATTAATGCAGGTGAAAATGGCGTTTTATTCCAAACTTTTAGTGGTGGGGTATACACAGAACATCCTTATGATGAAGGTTTTCACATTATTGCACCTTGGAACAATATGATTGTTTATCAAGTTCGTCAGCAAAAAATATCCGAAAGCATGGCCGTTCTTTCATCAAATGGTCTTGAAATTAAGCTAGATGTGACTCTTCAATTTCAACCAATCAAAAAAATGCTTCCATTATTGCACAAGGAAAAAGGGACAAGATATATTGATGATATTGTTATTCCGGCTATACGCTCAGCCACTAGAAGTGTAATTGGTCGATATACGCCAGAAGAAATATACTCTAGTAAGAGAGATGCCATTCAAGAAGAAATTGATGTAGAAACCAAGGCTATTCTTTTAAAGCAATATATTGCTGTAAACGAAGTGTTGGTGAGAGATGTTACTTTACCAACAACCATAAAAATGGCAATTGAAGAGAAACTAAAGCAAGAACAAGAGTCACTTCAATATGAGTTTAGACTACAAAAAGAGCAAAAAGAAGCGCAAAGAATTAAAATTAATGCAGAAGGTAAAGCTGAGGCTAACCGTATTTTAAATGCTTCATTAACACCAAATATTTTAAAAGAAAAAGGAATTGAAGCTACATTAAAACTGGCTGAGTCACCTAATTCAAAAGTAGTTGTAGTTGGTGGAAAAGAAGGTTTACCATTAATTTTAGGAAATAATTAAAGTAGAGTATTAAATTTTCTTAAACACTAGACAAAAAATAGAACGCCTTAACAAAATGTTAAGGCGTTTTTTTGATATAATTACATTCTAAAACCTTTCTACAATTAGACTTAGGGAAGGAAATTATTTTTGAAATGGAATATCTTAGTTTTCAATTTTCTCTTCCAGCTCTTTTGTTAATTTTTCCGCTTTTTCAATTTTTTCCTTTTTAATTTTATATTCTTCTTTCGATAATTTCCCTTTTTCTTTTTCTAGATCTTTTTTGGCTTTCTCTATTTTCTTTTTAGCTTTTAACAATGTTTCGTTACCATTTTCAACCGCAATTTCGTACTCCTCTTCCTTTTCTTTTTTATTTACTTTAGCATCTTCAGCTCGTTGTTTTCCAAACTCTTTTCCCTCCAGTCCATTCTTATTTTTTCCATGAGCATTGCCATTGTTGGATTTTTCTTTAATCTCTTTTTCAATTTTTCCCTCTTTGTCTTTCTTCTCGTCCAATTCTTTGTCCATTTTTTCTTTTTTTGACTCATCTTTGGACTTCATTTCTTTATTTTTAGAATTGCCTTTTTCTTTCATCTCTTTTCCTTGAGATTTGTTTTTTTTAACGTTAGAATTTTCAATTTTTCCTTTTTCCAAAACGACCTCTTTTTCAGCCTTAATTAAAGCTTTTTTTTCGGTTTTCTCTGCCTTTTTCTCAAGGCCTTTCTGTCCAAAAATCGGTGTAGAAATTAACACCATACTAAGCAATAATACTTTAAATACATTTTTCATTTTCTTCTATTTATATTATTTAGTTATAATAAATTATGAATGGCAACAATTGTACCATTTAGCAAAGTAAAAAGAATTTATCTAAAAAGATTTTTTTTGATCTTATTTAGCTAATAATATTTGTTGTTTATCATTTCAATAAAAAACGAAGGCTCCTTGACAGAAAATGTTTAGGTGTTTTTTAAATTATCTTTTAACTCTAAAACCCTCCAAATGTCAGCTGGAAATTAATATTTGCACCATTATAAGGGACATTCTCTAAACCGCCATCATCAACAAGACCTGAAAAACGGTATCCACCACCCAGTCGAACCTGCAACCACGAAATAGGGCGAATGGCTAGGCCTATCGCTGGTAAAAAGGAAAAGCTTCTGTATTGAAAGGTACCAAGTCCTAAACTAGCATCACCCGAACTCGCTTGGTAGGAGTCCCAACTTAGTTTTAAGTCTGTGAATACAGCAAAAAACTGACTGCCATTGGACATACCGCCAAGCATTATACCTCCCGAACTGCGTTTCAATTCATATGCAATACTACCAAATGGATAAGTGTAATTTCCCAATGATCCAGATTCTCCAAAACCACCAAAATAGAAATTATTGAATACTGCTGCTCCTTCACCACCAAACATAAAGTACTTTCCATTGTACATATTAAATGTTACTGCTCCAAAACCAGACTGTTTTTCAGATTTTTCGAATAGTTTAAAGGTTGATTCTTGTGCGTAGATTAATCCGCTTAATAACAAATTTATTAGCAATACAAATTTTAAATTTTTCATTTTTATAGATTCAATAATTTCTTTAGTTCTTGAACATAATTATTCAAAGCATCTTGCCCTTGCTCAGTAATAGAACAAGATGTATGGGGATAATTGTTTTTAAATGTCTTGGTGACTTCAATATAATTGGCTGCTTTCAATTTTGAAATCTGAACACTTAAGTTGCCTTTAGAGGCAGTGGTAACTTCCATTAGTTTATTGAAATCAGCACTTTCTATCGTTGCTAAAAAACTAACAATACTAAGTCTTAATTCTTGATGGAGAATTGGATTAAGCTTGGCCATTTTCTATTTTTCTAAGCATTAAACCTGGCACTAAATACCCTCCAGATAAGCCTGCTGCAAATACTAAGCCTTGGTATCCAGGAGGTACTAGGAAACCACAAAGTAACGAGCAAATCATTAAGAATATACCTCCGAGAATGAAGGGCTGAAATTTTGCAAGTCCACCAGTACTAAACGTCGCTGCGCCAGCCAAAAGTAGAACCAAAGTATGTGGTGGCACATTTAATTTAATTGAATAAAAGATACTCACTATCATACAAATCCCAAATCCGCCCCAAATAAAACCATGCATTCTACTTGCTAAACTTTGGACTTTTTGCTGTTTGGATTGTTTACCACCATAAATAGATGCTATTATACCTCCTGTAATACCAGCAATCATCCACACTAAAAACCGTTTTGGCTCATCTACAAAATACCATTCTATTATGCCACATGGAATTAATAATACTGCCCAGAGTATAAAATGAAACGAATATTTTGATAATGATTGTCGACTTTCGTCTAGCATCTTTTCTATGATTTTTATGCTTTCTGTTGCTTCCATAATATTTTTTGTTTAAACAAATATAAACTAGTCTATATTATAAACCAAATTAATCTTTAATTATTTGATAGTCGAAAAGCAGATAATGGTAGTTTTGTTGCTAATGACAATGAAGAAAAAAATTATTTCATTAACTCTAATTATAGTAATTAGTCTACTCATTCTAGTATTTGCAATAACCCGTCCTCCTCAATTTAATCTAGACAAATTACATATTAACATTAATACTAAGGAATATCAGATCCTTGAAAAATTAAGAGAAAATGCACTTAGCATTGGACATTTAGATAGAAGTCCAAACGATTTTGTAGCAGCAAGCTTTAAATACAATAATGTTCCCTTTAACGGAAAAATTAGATTAAAAGGTGATTTACTGGATCACCTGAAAGAAGATAAGTGGTCTTTTAGAATTAAATTGAATAGCCCAATGAAAGATGGTTTACAGGTATTCAGTATTCAAAACCCTGAATCCAGAGGCTTTTTAAATAGTTATGTCTACCACCATCTGTTAAAACAAGAAGGAATACTATCCAACGAATTTCGATTTACTGAAGTATTTGTAAATGGAAATAGTTGGGGGATTTATTGCATTGAGGAGCATTTATCTCAACGAATGATTACAAGTCAGAACAAGCCCAATGGGCTATTACTAAAATTTACTGACCATTCTTTTTTTAATGCTGATGAAGGATCCAACTCTAATGGGTTAATCAAGCAAGCCAAAATAAAACTATATCCAAATATTAAGAAAGGAGATGTTTATAATCATGAGGCAAGAATAGCAAAAGAAATAATGCGTAACTATCAGCATAGAATAGATTCAAGCTATGTCAATTTTAATGCAACTCAAACTGGATTATACTATGCTTTATGCGATTTAGCTGCTGCATATCATGCCATGGGCTGGATCAATATCCGTTTCTATTTTAATTTCGAGACTCAGAAAATGGAACCAGTTGGCTATGACGCCTACCCAGTTTTAGAATGGGGAAAGCCTTATTTGGGAAAACATGTCTACACCACAAAACTGGATTCTTTTGAAACTAGAATGATTGTATATAGTGCCCTAAAAAACGAATCCATCAGTGCAGCTTACCACAATTCTCTAAAAAGAATAATAGAACCAGATTTCATCAATAACTTCATGGAAAAGCACCATGCTCAACTTGTCTTTTTAGAACAAGAAATACAAAAAGAGTACAAGTATGAGTATGACTATAATTTTATTAAAGACAATGGTAAAGAAATACAAACTGCATTAAAAAAATAGAATTTGCCCTTTGGTCATTTTGATGAAAGCTAACGGTTGTATAAAAAGTCGTTTACAATGCGTATTGCATTTTGTTATAACTAGTTTTATTTAAAAATTCTAAATCTAAGTATTGTTCTTCACCTATTATATAACAGGTGAGTTTCTTTTTTTATCGTAAAGTGCATTGTTAAAATTGTCAAATCCATCTCAATATAAGCATAGTAATCTATAATATTATCATCAACAGGAATTTCTATTTTTCATTTCTAATGCCTAATTCCCATTCATTGTCAGATGGGTTCCATTTTGCTTCTTGCGGCACTGATGCTGGTCTGTCTTTTTCTTCTTTGACAATAGTTGAACTATCTATTTTCGCTTTTGTCAAGCAATTGATTTTTGAGCAAAAGCGATTCAATTTTAGTACTGAACCGCTTTTGCTATTAAATTATTTTTTTGAATGCAAACCAATTGCGTTACCATCAATATCCATTAAAATTGTCACAAAACCAAATGGACCGATTGACATTTTAGGTTTGATGATTTTCCCACCTGCACTGATTGCTTTTTCTGCTTCAGCTAAACAATCTTCAGAATCGAAATAAATGACTGTATTATTATTGTCAGCCACAAAGTTTTCTTTTTCAACTAAGGCACCTGTAATATTCATTCCATTTGGATCGAATGGAAAACCTGACTGTCTTCCAAATTCTGCAGGAAAATCAGTTAATTTAATGTCAAATACTGTTTCGTAGAAGTTTTTTGCGTTTTCTAAGTTTGATACATTGATGTCAAACCAGTTTGCTAAATTTACATTTTTCATTTTTACTTATTTTTTTGTTCGTTACAAAGGTGGCGAGTATCGAAACTTTAAAATTGTAAAAATGGGTCATGCATAATCATCATCTTCAAAAAGCAAGGACATTTTTAAATTATCGCCGTAAAATTCTTTAGGGGTTAAACCTGTAAACTCTTTAAAATCCTTACTGAAATGTGCTTGATCGAAATATTCATTTTCATATGCTAAGTCAGTTAATTTATCATTGTTTCCTTCTAATAAAGTTTTAAGTGTAGCTTGTAAACGAATAATTTTTGAAAGTTGCTTCGGACTTAAACCAACATTAGAAGAAAATTTACGTGCCAAGTAACGTCTACTTTGTTTCATTTCTTTGGTCAGATCATTAATTGAAAGTTGACCACTGTGTGTTGAAATAATCTCAACTGTTGATTCAACAATTCTATCTATCACCTCTTTATTTTTCAACATATTTAGCAGGAAGTCCTCAATAATTAAGATACGTTTACTTGAATCTGGTGCATTTAAAATTTTCTCTTCTAATACCAGTCCTTCTTCCCCAAACAGTTTTTCCAAAGGTACTGGCGTATTTTCCATTTCTTTAATAGGAATGGAAGTGAAAGGCAAAAAACCATTCGGATGAAATCGAACAACGAATGACCCTGTAACTCCTTGCGGTTCTACAATATATGGTTTAGTTAATTGCCCAATTAGAAAACACCTAGGCTGTAAAAAGCTTTCGCCTTGTTCAGGATGATGCCAATATAAATCACCGTAATGAAAAATCAATTTCATAGTACCATCAGGTACTATAGTATTTTTAACTGGAGTATTGGCTTTTTGGCCTTTAAGATCCCAATAGAATTTTACAAAATCTTGCAATTCGTCACTTGGTCTAAATTTTTTATAATCCATTTGCTTTCTATTCGATTAACTTCATAAGCTTACATTATTGGTTTTACTATGCTATCAAGTTCAATCAATATTTTTAGTGACTTATTCACTTTTGTTTTAATGATATACAACAACCGGGTATAATCACATATAAGCCTTTATTCACCTCATAGTGTTTATCTGATTGCTAATTAAATATAGCAATTTAACTGATTTACTACTATTTTTAATCAATCTTTATTTGGATGGTATAATTTCCATCCAATAGACATTGAAGAATGCATATTTTCAAGCTACTAATCCAACTTACAAAAACTTCGTACTACAAAAACAAAATTGGGTGTATTTTTAAACGAATTAATATGCCACTAATTTAAAGGATTTTCGCGGTCAGATGTGTGCAAAAAATGGATTAACTTAAGTTATCATAGAAGAATCTTCCAACAAAAAAGCCCTGACAGGGTTGTCAAGGCTTTTAATAAAAATAAATTTTTAAGCTTAATTAGCTATCAATATTAGCATATTTTGCATTCTTTTCAATAAATGCTCTACGTGGTGGCACTTCGTCACCCATTAGCATAGAGAAGGTACGGTCTGACTCTACCATATCTTCTATTTGGATTTGGCGTAAGGTTCTGAACTCAGGATTCATTGTTGTATCCCACAATTGAATAGCATTCATTTCACCTAAACCTTTGTAACGCTGCACGCCAACACTAGATTCACTTCCTGAACCTTTCATTTGCATGATTAATTTGTCCCTTTGGTCATCATTCCAAGCGTATTCGCTCTTTTTACCTTTCTTTACTTGATAAAGTGGTGGCGTGGCTATATAGATGTATCCCTTTTCAATTAACTCTCGCATATGACGGAAAAAGAAGGTTAAAATTAGAGTTTCAATATGAGATCCATCAACGTCGGCATCACACATGATAATAATTTTGTGATACCTCAATTTTTCCGTGTTCAGAGCTCTATGATCTTCTTCGGTTCCTACCTTTACCCCTAGAGCTGTATAGATATTTTTAATCTCTTCATTCTCGAATATTTTATGCTGCATTGCCTTTTCAACATTCAAAATCTTACCTCTTAACGGCATAATGGCTTGAAAATGTCTATCACGTCCTTGCTTCGCTGTTCCACCCGCAGAATCACCCTCAACTAGGTATACTTCAGATTCAGCAGGATCTTTTGACGCGCAATCTGCCAACTTACCTGGTAATCCAGATCCGCCCATAACGGACTTTCTTTGTACCATTTCACGTGCTTTACGTGCTGCATGACGCGCAGTTGCTGCCAAAATCACTTTTTCAATTATTGCTTTGGCATCTTTTGGGTGTTCTTCTAAGTAGTCTGCCAACATTTCACTCACTGCCTGACTAACTGGAGCAGTGACTTCTCTGTTACCTAATTTAGTTTTAGTTTGCCCTTCAAATTGTGGTTCCTGAACTTTTACAGAAACAACAGCTGTTAAACCTTCTCTAAAATCATCTCCTGCAATGTCAAACTTCAACTTGTCTAACATGCCTGATTCGTCTGCATATTTTTTTAATGTAGCTGTTAAACCACGTCTAAAACCAGACAAATGAGTTCCACCTTCATGTGTATTAATATTATTGACATAGGCATGTAAATTTTCAGCATATGACGTATTATAAATCATGGCGACTTCCACAGGAATACCATTTTTTTCACCATCAATATGAATGACATCTTCAATTAGCGCCTCTCTACTTTCATCTAAGAATCTAACAAATTCACTAAGGCCTTTCTCAGAATGAAACACCTCTTTAAGGAATTCTCCTTTTTCATCCGTTTCTCTATAATCAACCAAAGTAACTGTAATACCTTTGTTTAAGAATGACAATTCTCGCATTCTACTAGCCAAAGTATTATAGTTAAATAGAATTTCATCAAAAATTTTCGGATCAGCATGAAATTCAACCATTGTACCCGTGCCTTCAACTTTACCAATTTCCTTAACTGGGCTTTCAGCTTTACCTCTAGCATATGATTGTTCATAGATAGAACCATTTCTATGGACGGTTGCCGTTAATTTTTCAGACAAAGCATTTACTACTGATACACCTACACCGTGCAATCCACCAGAAACTTTATATGAATCTTTATCGAATTTACCCCCCGCACCAATCTTAGTCATTACAACCTCAAGTGCAGATACGCCTTCTTTTTTATGAATATCAACTGGAATACCACGACCATCATCCTTTACACGGATTCCATTGTCTTCCAATATTTCTACATATATATTATTACAGTGACCAGCTAAAGCTTCATCAATTGAGTTATCCACTACTTCGTATACCAAGTGGTGTAATCCTCTGACTCCAACATCACCAATATACATGGAAGGTCGCATTCTTACATGCTCCATCCCTTCTAATGCCTGAATACTATCCGCAGAATAATTCTGTTTCTTTTCTTCGCTCATAAAATATTTTTATTTCTTTACTTTTTCAAGCCCATAACAGGGTTAAACAAAGATAGTAAATTCAAGCGTTAAACACTAATAAATAGTATCGATTTAGGAGAAGTTTTCAACACAAAACTAACAGTTATTATTGCTAAAAAAAACAAGGTATAACTCACTAATAAATAGAGTTAATATGAATTTCTGTTCATTTTAAAAATTGCCCAAATAATAATTGGTGCGCCAATTAACGAGGTGGCGGTGTTTAATGGTACTCCTCCATCTAAAAATCGCACAAAAATATCAGCTAATAATGCAAGACTAGCACCAATTAAAATGGTGAGTGGAATAATGAATAAGTGATTCTGACTTTTGGCTAATTGTCGTGATAATTGTGGCACTGCCATTCCTAAAAACCCTATTGGACCACAAAAGACAGTAACAACAGCAGTTAACACCCCTGTGATTAAAATAATTTGCCATCTCACTAGAGAGATATTAATTCCCAAAGTTTGGGCATAATCAGCACCAAGTGATAATGCATTTAACGGCTTTACTAAACTAAAACTGGAAAGGATACCTATTGATATAATAAAAATGAATGGCCATAGTTCATTAGGGTCTAAACCCTCAAATGAACCCAACCCCCACACAACGAAAGCTCTAGTGGCATCATTATCTGCCCACTGATACAGTACATTTAAAAGTGCTGAAGAAAAATAGCTCAACATTAATCCAATGACTAATAATGTGACCATTTGACGGATATATTTAGACATAATTAACAGCAATAACAATACACCTATTGCTCCGGTCAATCCTGCTAAAATGGTAAGTGAATAGCCTGAAACACCTTGAAGACTGAGCCCACCAAGCACAACCAATGCCACACCCAAAGCTGCTCCTGAGCTAATCCCTAAAACACCTGGACCAGCTAATGGATTTCTAAAAAAAACTTGTAAAATCAACCCTGCAACTGACAAAGCACTTCCAGCAAAAAGTGCCACTAACGTCCTATTCAACCTATTTCTAGCAATGAATTCGTAGGTTGGATTGGCTTGTGGTTGCCCAGTTAACGTACTCCAAACATCTGCCAAGCTAAGTGATGAAGAGCCAATACCTAAGCTTACAACAGTTAAGCCTAGTAGAATAACACTTAGTAAAAGTAATAATATGGCTTTGTTAGTTAGTCTCATTCTAAAAACTGAAAATATTTTAAAGTGTGATTATCTATCTGGCCCGTAAGAAATAATATATCTTTTAACATCACCTCTGGTTCAAGTATCCCTTCAGTAAAATAGCTGGTTTGGCCAGTATTACAAAATATAACCTGATTCTGTTTTACCGCTTTAAAAGTTTTGTAAACTGGTTCCTCTTCTAACAAGTTGGCTAAGGAAAAATCAACAGGTCTATTTGCTATAACAACCCAATAGTCAGTATTGTATACAAGCTCCCAAACCTTTTCCTTTGTAAATGACAAATTATCAATATTCGCTTGATCAGGAGAATTAAAAGCATAAGTTAGTCCGGCATCTTTAAATAAATTGACCGTTATTGAATTAGGTGCTGGCATGTCCCAAAATTCTTTAAATGGCAAATTAAAAAATACAGTTTTATCAATATCTCCCCCATTCACCAATTGATTATAATTCATTTTAGTTCGCTCAAAAATTGAATTCGCTAAATTCTCTTCACCCACCAACAATCCAAAAAATTTAATCCACTCCAGCCTGGCAATAGGTGTCTGTTCCAAATACTCACTAATCAACAAAGTTTTAATATGAGCTTGTTTAAATTTTTTAGATTGCCATTCAAATGGATACATTAAAAACAAATCTGGTTGAAGCATTGCTAATTGCTCAATATTAACAGAATTATTCTGATTCAATTCAAGCACATTTTGCTTCATCAACTTTACATAAATAGAATCCTTTGGCATAAAATCAATATCACTCATGCCCTTAATTAAGTTAATTTTTCCCAAGGCATTCAAAAGAGTAACATGTGTAGATGATTGACAAGCTAATTTCTTCCAACTTGGCTGCCAGAGCTTACCATCATTCCTATACTGTTGTTTCGGAAATATCAAACTATCTTCAAACGGATACTTTGGAGATAAGGAATTGACTTTTAATACGTAAAATGAATCCTGTTCAATAAAATTAAAACCTTTAGCATCTTCAACATGAATAATGGTATCAGCTTTATAGATTGGTATATGATTGTTTGTCCCATCAAATACAACATCTGGTTTACAAGCCATTAAAAACGATAAAAACAAAATGGCTAAAATTCTCATTACACAAAAGTAAAAAGAAATTGCCTGTCTGAACTTATAAAAGGTCTATAAGTTTTTCAAGTCTTATCCCCCTTGAGCCTTTCAATAAAATGGTCTTTTCTTTAATACTATTCAAGTCCATTTTACTAATCATCTCTTCAACTGTTTCAAAACATTTTGAATGGGGTTTCATTTTTTTAAAAATAACACCCACAAATATAGTGTCCAATGATTCTGCAAGTGAATTATCTATGATAGCTTGATGTTCCTTATCTTGGATATGACCCAATTCGAGCATATCACCTAATATCATTAATTTATCTTTTGCGGTAATTGCATTGAAGCTTTGAATGGCAGACTTCATGCTTGATGGGTTTGCATTATAACAATCCACAATCAATGTATTTCTGTTTGTTTTTGTGACCTGCGAACGATTATTAGTAGGCTGATAGTTTGAAATACCTCTATTAATTTGATGATGGTCTACTCCAAAATAATCGCCAACACATACCGCTAATAAGTAGTTAGTTAAATTATAAGCCCCAACAAGATTACTTTTAATAAGTGGAGATTGATAATCATTTTTTTTCCAAGAAAAAGTAATGAATGGATTTGCTTCATGAATTTCTCCATCAATATTATTTGATGTCTTGCCATACGGAATTATTCTGGGCCCATCAGGTACTTTATCTATTAAAATTTCATCATCAACATTCACAAATAACTCACCTTCACTTATGCTTATATTCTGATATAATTCTGTTTTAGTTTTTATGACGCCATCAAGTCCACCAAATCCCTCAATGTGAGCTTTACCTATATTAGTGATAATGCCATGTGTTGGTAAAGCAATATCAGCTAATTCCTTTATATCGCCTGGTTTATTAGCGCCCATCTCAATGATGGCTATTTCATGACTAGAATCCATTCTTAATAAAGTAAAAGGAACACCTAAATGATTATTTAAATTCCCTTCCGTATACAAAACCTTAAACTTTTCAACCAAAACCGCATTTAGCAGTTCTTTTGAAGTTGTTTTACCATTACTGCCTGTAATTCCAATGACTGGAATATTGAATTGCTGACGGTGAAAGCGTGACAAATCTTGCAAAGTTTGTAATACATCTTTAACATAAATAATGTTTGGTTTTTGACTTAGCGAAAGCTCATCAACCACAGCATGTGAAGCACCTAATTCAATGGCCTTTATTGCAAATGAATTACCATCAAAATTATCTCCTTTAATTGCAAAAAACATTTGATTTTTCTTGAGCACTCTTGTATCAGTGCATATGCCTTCGGAATTAGCAAAGAGTTGATGTAAATCTGAAATTGTCATATCTTCAATTAATGACAGTAAATATAGAAAGAGATAAAAATAATTTGAAGGAAGTTCTTACTCAATTATCAACAATAAATTATTGACCTAGCACTTTAAATGCTGTTCTTCTATTGCGCTGATGAGCCACTTCCATTTCATCATTAGTTGGTAAAGCATCAATATAAGCTTTAGAAAGTGTAACGACATCTCCATTATCGTTTTGAATTTCGGCTGGTGTGGACTCTCCATAACCTTTTGGTTTCAACCTTTCGTAGTCAATACCTTGCTCAATTAAATAATCGACTACACTCTTTGCTCTTGCATCAGAAAGTCGCATATTGTAAGGTTCCGACCCTCTGTAATCAGTATGAGACCGAATTTCTACACTTAGATTATCATTTAGTTCTAAAAATTCTACTAATTTATCTAATACCTCAACCGAAACTGGACGAAGTGTTGCCTTATTATAATCATACTCAATTCCTTCAATTGCAATTTCACCTTCCGGTATTTTTTCTAGATAAAAGTTCTGTCTATACGTCTTCGAGGTAACATCATCCATTGTTGATAAAAGTGCCTGGTCAGCAAAGTAATCCATCATACTTGCTTTTGCAAAATAATCCATTTCTGGCTCAAGAATCAGCTTATAGTAACCCGTTTCATCTGTTTTTACTAAGAGTGGCTCCTTAGATTGCGCAATATCCTTAAAAACAACCGTTGCCCCCCCAATTGGTAGCCGTGTTTCCTCATCAAACACATAACCTTCCACTACAAAATTCAAAACTTCTTTATGAATATGATACAATTTATTACAAAATTCAATTCTTGTTTTGTTTGACCCACAGTTTAGGCACTCATTTCTGTCTGAAGTCAAAAAACCATCCTGTAAATCTTTATCCATCATAAAATGAGAATCGTTTCGACTTGAATTAACAGGGGCTCCAACATTATAACTCATTTTATACCAATCTAAATTGTAGTCCCACTTTGCTAAAAAAATATCATAGCCTCCAAACCCTACTTTTCCTTTTGAAGCATAATAGAGTGCCTTAGTTGACTCATGCATAAAAGGGCTCACCTCATCTTCTGGTGTATTTACATTAAATCCAATATTTTGCTGATTAATAGGAAAACCATCTTTATCTAAATCAGATACCCAAATATCAAGCCCCCCTTCACCGCCAGGCATATTCGAAGCAAAAAACAGCTGCTTACCATTGCTCGTCAAATAAGGGTCTAATGACTTAAAATTCTCAAAATTTACAAATTGATTCAATGGCTTTGGGAGCTGCCATGTATTGTTTTTCTTTGTCGAAAAATATATTTTAGTATCTGAACGATTTAAAGAATTTACTCTTGTAAAATAAATCCTATTGCCATTCGGAGAAATTGAAACGCTTCCTTGGTGTCGACCAGAACTATTTATTGAAAATGGCAATTTTTCAGGTTTCTCAAAAGTACCATCCGACTTTTTTTCTACTAAGTAAATGGCTAATAAATGCCGGTCATTTGTGTCTATCAAAAAACGTTGATCCTTATCTGAGGGTATGGCAGAAAACACATAGTATTTAGGACTTACTTGACGCATAGAATAAGATGTAGCACTAAAGTTCAACACCGAGTCCGATTGCTCGACAGTAAAAACTTCATTCAAATTACTTGAATCTTTTGCGAAAGCACAACTTAATATTTTAGTCTCAGCAAGTGAGTAAAATTTGTTTTCCGGGTTAACAATGTCTTCGGTAATAAAACGGTTAAATTGAATTTGAGCTGAGTCATACTTATGATTCTGCATGAAAGTTTCAGCATAAAAAAACCTTGAATATGGAAACTCATCCAACGGATATTTTACAGCATTTCGAAACCAAACTTCCGCACTTTCATAATCATTCATCTTCTGAAAAGCTTCAGCCATTTTATGCATGACTATTTTCTCATTTTCAGTTGGGTTTTCAGGAGGCAATAAAACATTATTACTATCTCTTGCAATCTCTTTTATATTACCTCTTACTTCATATGCAACATAACCTAAATTATCGTCTAAATCAACTGGATATAGAACTTTCGTAAAATAATCAATCGACTCAACATAACGTTCTTTTTCGAAAGCTTCATATCCTGCTTCAATCAATTTTTCATTTCCTTGGGTAATACCTATTTGTCCAAAACGAAAAAGGCAAATGAAAAGAATTAATATTTGACTAATGGCTTTCATCAAGGTATTTTTGGGCATTTTTCTAATGGATATTTTTTAGGCTTACTAAAAATATATGTCAGTGAAAACTCTGACGCACCCCTTCCATTAGAGATAGTAGTTAAAGATGACAAATTAATATCATAACTAACCCGACCAGTAAAATTACCATACTTTGCTCCTATCTCAGCAATAAATGCATCTTTTTGAGATCGATATGTTCCTCCAGCTAACAGAAAGAAATTAGGGTTCTTAAGATGATAATGTCCTAAAAAACCATAAGTAATTTCGTCTACTTGATCTTGGTACTGAAAAAACACCCTAGGAGTAAGACTAATTCTTTCAGTCAAGGCGACCCTTGACCCTGCATGAACTTGAAAACGCACAGGCAATTTATTAGTTGCTCCTAAAAATGTTTCATTTGGCAAGTTAACATGGTAGGCTGTCACTCCAATAAAAGGATTAATTCTTGACACCCTGTTAGCATAGGTATAAATAACACCTACATTTACATCAAGATTAAAAGTTGAAGTAGAGCCAAAAGCCTCACCGTTTGGTATAGCTGTATTAAAGTCCCCACCGTTGGTTTCAACGTATTGCGATTCAAAATTTAATTCATCAGCATTAACAGACTTTTGAAAAGCACCCACTTGAAGGCCATAAGACATTTTATGAATTTGCTTTTTACCAACCAGATGATGATAGGCTATTGACGGTAGCACCGAAATTTCGTTGTACCCACTAAGTCCAGCATTAAAATTTGCTATTTGTCCACCAAATGCCCAATTGCGCTTATTGAAATCTAAACTGACTAAATACGTTGCAAAAGGTCTATTAGCAACAGCTCTCCATTGATTTCTATAATGACCATGCACCCTCATATCCCCTCTAAACTGACCTGTAAATGCTGGATTAACGTTTAGGGCAGCTGCGTCGTATTGAGACATATGAAAGTCCTGCCCTATCAATTGAAGTGGTAAAATAACTAGTAAAACTAAAAAAATGTTTTTCATTATTTTATTATTGTAGCGTCACCCGAAATTTCAATTTCTTCGCCATATACATTTTTCACCCAAGCTTTGTAAACATACACACCCATAGGCTGTGGTTCTCCCTCAAATGTTCCATCCCATCCTTTATCATTAACATCTTCGGTATGGTATAAAACCCTTCCCCAGTTGTTATAAATAGTAAAATCTATGGCTTCAAATCCAGACCCTAAAATCATCAAATAATCATTTAAACCATCTCCATCTGGAGTAAAAGCATTTGGCACTTTTGGGCCGTGAGAAATAAATACGGTTTCAAATGAAGTATCTCTGCACCCAACACCATCAAATACCACCAAAGAAACAACATACAAACCTCCAGTTTCATATATAGTTTTAGGATCAATCAAATCTGAAGAGTCTCCATTTCCAAAATTCCAAAACCATTCAACAATTGGTGCATTTATAGAATAGGCATCAGAATTAAATGAAACTTCATCAGAAACTTGTGCTGGATTTGGAAAGAAAGTAAACTGAGAAACTGGGGGTGGGAAAATTGGAACCTGATAGCTCACATTGCCCAAACAGCCAAATCCAGACACAACTTCTAAATCGACCGCATAGGTGCCAAGCGTGTCATATGTGTGAATTGGGTTTTGAGCCATTGAAGAATCTCCATCACCAAAATGCCATAGCCATGAAACAATACTTGTACTATCCGCATAAGAACTATCTGCAAACACTGCTCCATAAACACATGGTTCGGGAGAAACAAAATCTGCTACAGGTAAATCATTTACTTTGATAGGTAAAACTGTTGAATCTTTACAACCTGACTCAGAAACTAGTACAACTGTTACATCAAAAAATCCAGAATTTGGAAATTCATGACCGATAGAATCTCCATAATATGTGGAATCTCCAATATACCAAGTCAAGTTGACAATTGGTTCGTCATAATTAGTTAAATTAATTATTTGAGATTCATTACCAACACAAGATATAATTGTGCCAATTTCAGCTTCTGGAAAAGGTAAAATTGTAACTACGATAGTATCGTTAGTAGCTGCACAACTGTTATTATTTAATGATTCAAAAATTAAAGTGGCGTAACCTAAATCAGAATCAATTATTCCTGTATAATAGGTTGTTGTTGCACCGGTATCAGAGGGAAGGAAGTATCCGTCACCAATTGTCTGCCACACACCGTTTCCAGTATTAGAATTAGATATTAAATCAATTGATTCTAAAAAGCAGATTGTATCTAACGCGGATATATTTGCGACTGGTAATGGAGCAAATGTTATTGATAAAGTATCCTCATCATTATCACAACCATAGTCATTTAATGAACTCAAAACTAAATCAACACTTCCATTAACCAAATCCTGAATACTAGGACTGTATGCAGTTGACAATAAGTTTTGATTAACAATTGTTCCTGTTCCAGTTGTTGTCCATTCGAATTGACTTGTATTTAGAACTACACCATCTATTGCTATTGGGCTTTGATCTTCACAAATGGCAAAATCACTAATTGTTGTCACATCAGGTATTTCTATTATATCAATCCAAACAGTGTCAGAAACAGCAGGGCAATATGGGTTTAGTGCTGAATTTAATACCACAAAAGTTTCACCGGAATTTATTTCAGTGCTATTAGGGGTATAAGTTATAGTTGGACTTGTATCATTTGGTAAAATCCCTCCACCATTATGCGTCCAAATTATTCCACCAGAATGCTGTGAAGCGCCTGTTAAAGTAATGCTAGGGTCCGAAATACACATTGCAGTATCAATACCACCGTTTACAATAGGTTGAGCCAGTATTTCAACTGTTTTAACAATAGTATCCGTACAACCATCACTGGCAAAAACAATTAATTGCACATCATATATTCCTGCTGCATTATAATTGTGAAAATTATTTTGAGATACCGAAGTATTAAAATCGTCAAAGTTCCAATGCCAAAGTGTTAGTGTACTAGATGCTAAGGACTGGTCCGTAAAAGGCACTGAAGTGAATATACATGCGGTATCCTGAACAGAAAAATCGGCTTGAACGTTCGACACATTTATTTGCTGACTAATTGTTGCATTACAAGCTGAACTAGAATTTACATTTAGCGTCACATTATATGTTCCATAAGCCGGAAAAGTAAATGAAGGATCTATCGCAAAACTTGTATCTGCGCTTTGACCTGTACCAAAATTCCAATGGTAGTTCGTTGCTCCTGCTCCAGATTGGTTTGTAAAGGATACATTTAATCCAGAACATAAGTCATCTGGTATAAATTGTGCACTAGGTATTTCAACCACTGTTAGCTGTTTAATTATTGTATCCGTGCAACCTGAAGCTGATACAACAACTAGTTTTACGGGAAATGTCCCGATAGATGAAAAATTTTGATCAGGACTTTGCAGTGCCGAGGATGCAAATGTTCCAAATGTCCATTCCCAGTTCAAAATTGATGTATTATTTACAAGTGATTCATCTAAAAACGTGATCACTTCATTTTTACAAATAGTATCTGGCATTTGAAAATCAGCCTGAACATCATATAACCCAACATTTTTAACTATTGTATCAGCACATTCAGTTCCTTTCTGAGTAATAAAAGTAACAGGGAAACTACCAAAGGTAGGAAACGTGAATAAAGGTGAAGCTAAATCACTTGTGTCTCCAATCAAACCTGTACCAAAATCCCACCAAAAACCCGAGGCATTTGCAGAGCTTTGATTGGTAAACTGCAGCGATTGTGAGTTACAACCAATAGAGGGCGAAAAATCTGCAACAGGTGGCGTTTTGACATGTATTGACTTATTGACTGTATCCATGCAGCCATTTTCAGATCCAACTATCATCTGTACTTGAAAATCTCCACTACTAGTAAATGTGTATTCTACTGTTGATCCTGTATCTAAATTACTATCAAAGTCCCAAGCTATATAATCAATAATATCATTGCTGCTTGAAAATGATGTGCTTGTATAAGTACCCTCTTCGTTTAAACACAAGGTATCCAAACTTGTAAACTGTCCATTAACATTAGATAATTTCATTTCTAAGTAAGCAGTATCCGCGCATAAAGTTCCTTTTTGAGCCATTAAGGTTAAATTGTAAATACCATTTGAAGGATATGTAAAAGATGGAGATTCAAGGTTACTTGTATCAGCAGGGTTTCCAGTACCAAAGTCCCACCAAAAACCGTTTGCACCTGCTCCACTTTCATTGATCATTTGAACATTTAATCCAGAACATACATCAATATCTCCAATAGCGGCATCTTTAAGAGGGGGGCAATCCAAAACATTATATTGAAAATCACGCACTATGGTTCCAATTTTGAGCCCATTCCTAAATTCATCAACCTTAACAGCAACTAGGTATTGTCCTA
The DNA here is from genome assembly GCA_045107045.1 of Crocinitomicaceae bacterium. Lineage (GTDB taxonomy): Bacteria > Bacteroidota > Bacteroidia > Flavobacteriales_D > Crocinitomicaceae > Putridiphycobacter. The sequence continues at coordinate 25,374 of JBGCFR010000027.1, read as the reverse complement.
TTACCTCTGGTGATCCAGTTAATAGGCCAGCTGAACTAATCGTTAATCCATTACCACTTGTTGAATTCAATGGATTACTAGAACTATAGCCTGGTAAATATGAAATTGTAAAAAAGGTTATATTATCTGGAGCCGTTCCAGTGGAATTTATCGTAGGAAAAGTAGATGAATAAGCGGGTGACGGCGGAGTACCTGAATACTCATTTAAACCTCGATAAGGCTTTATTAATGAATAGGCCAAGGAATCACCATCTGAGTCAGTTGCTGAAAAATCAAAATTTAAATCTTGATTTCTACACACATAAACTGGAGGGTATTGAGTAAATACAGGACTAGAATTAGTAATGTATATATTGTTATCAGGTATATATGTGTGGAGTGCTGATCCGCCAGTATTCCAGTTAGATGGGCTAACAATATTTGCAACTGATGCGTTTCTACAGCAATCAGTATAAAACAGATGATATCCTCCAACTTGCGGAGGTAAATTGACGATTTTTGAAAAAACACCTAAGGACACACAAACACCAGGATTAAAAGCGCAAGTATCAATCTCAGGATCTAACGTATCAATAGCTAATAAGGGTAAATCTACACTAGAAACAGCAGGGCTTGTGCCATCTCCCCTTCTAATTTGAACCTTTACAGTATTACTGAATGGACTGGTGAACGGAAACTCACTACAGTCTTTATATAATCTTATTGAAACTAAATATGAAGAGCCTCCAAGGTGTTCATAAAACATACTACCACCCACAATATGAGTTGCATTAGCTTGTAATGTCGCAACCATAAGAGTTATGAATAAAAATATCTTTCTTATCATCATAATAGATTACTGCAAATGTATTACATTTTTTTCATCATAAAGAAAATCCATCTTATATTTAATCTACAGAAAAAGTTCCTTTATGTTACAAATAATGGGGTTTATCTATAATAATTCTATATTTTTGTTTAAAATATTGGTATTCTATGTCTAAACATTTACTCTTTTTTTTATTATTTGTTACAAAGACTATTTTTTGTCAAGTCAATGAACTTTGGAATACAAGATATAATGGCACTGGTAATGGAATAGATCAACCTGTAGATTTAGTAATTGATGCGCTTGGAAATAGCTATGTTACTGGCATTACTAATAATGGGGCGGATTTTGATGTAATTACAATTAAATATAATAACACTGGTGCTTTAGAATGGACAAATGTTTACGGAGGAACTGGGTTAGATGAACCCAGAGCAATGGCTATTGATAATTCTGGTGACATAATTATTGTTGGTTCAAGGTTTATTACCTCGGGAGATTGGGATATTTTTACATTAAAAATTAATGGAGCAACTGGTGTCCAATCATGGGCGCAGCTTAATGCTGGGTCAAATTTCTTTGACCTTGGAAATGACGTAGCAATAGATGCTTCAAATAATATATATGTTGCCGGTACTTATTACCAAAGCGCCACAAATTTAGATTACACTTTGCTTAAATACAATAGCTCTGGCGCTTTCCAATGGGATAATTCTGGAGGAACAGTCAATAAAGTTGATGAGGGTTTATTTGTTAATATTGATAATTCAGGCAATGCTATTCTTGGTGGAACTGCTGAATTTTCAACTAGTACTACATTCTTTGATTTCAGAATTATGAAAATTAATAGTACAGGCACAACCTTATGGTCATTAACCGAAGACTCAGGATTTGGAAATCTTGATAAACCAAGAGCAATGACATTGGATGCTACTGGAAATATTTATATAGGTGGCGACGGTTTTACATCATCAGTGAATTTAGGTGATATGTTACTAATGAAAGTACTTTCAGCTGGAACTCTAGATTGGAAAAAACTTTATACAGGAAACAATCAAGCCACTGATCACATTTCTGCAATTGCTGTAGACCCTGCAACTAATAATGTGTTTGTAACGGGAAAAGTGAAGTATATTAATACTGCTGAAGACTTTCATACAAGAGCATACAACAACTCTGGTGTTCTTCTTTGGTCAAATACTTTTTCATCTGCGGGAAATAACTTTGATGAAGCCACCGATATCACTTTAAAGAACAACTTTCTTTATGTAACAGGTTATAGCTTTATTACTGGAGAAAACAATAACTACAATACTATTAAATATGACTTGCTTGGGAATGAAAAATGGCGAAAAACTTTTAATTATTCAAGTAACCAGAGTGATAAAGCGTATAAAATTAATTTAGACAATCAAGACAATGTATTTGTTACAGGCTCAAGTTATACGAATGGAACTCAAGATTTAGATATTGCAACTATTAAATATTGTCAGTTAGAAACTATCGCAACAAACGACACTTCAGTTTGTATTGGCAGCTCAATTGGGCTAACAGCAAACGCTCCTTCTGGTTTTAATTATATTTGGACAGTTGTTAGTGGTACACCTAGTTCTACCTCAACAATATCATGTACATCTTGTCAGTCTCCAACTGTAACCCCTGATATGACCACAACATATGCCGTAAGTGCAGAAAATAGTGTTGGATGTATTGATTATGACACTGTAGTTGTTACAGTAAATGAAGCTGTCAAACCAATTATTACCTCAGTTTCTGGGTTTTCATTCTGTATTGGAGACTCCATAGTATTAAGTGTGTTAAACCAGAACTATGATTCTTATACTTGGAATAACGGAGGGACTAATTTTGAAAAAACTATTCTCAATGCAGGCCAGCAAATTGTTACAGTTTTAGACTCTAACAATTGTGAAAATAGTGACACAATAACTACTCAACATTTTAGTCTTCCGTCCGTCAATGCTGGGAATGACACTTCAACTTGTACAGGAGTAAATCTTCAGTTACAAGCTACAGGAGCAACTAGTTATTTATGGGATGCAAATGCTACCTTAAGTCAATTTATTATTTCAAACCCAATAGCTTCGCCATCATCTAGTCAGGTCTATTCAGTTACTGGCACCGATAACAATGGCTGCAAAAACTCTGACGATATTACTGTTACTGTAAACTTATCTCCATCCATAACAGCATCTGGTGGTGGATTAATTTGTGCAGGAGACACATTGCAACTCAATGCCTCAGGTGGCAATGTCTATTCATGGAATAATGCCAACACACTTGATGATGCGAATATTGCATCACCTAAAGCCTTCCCTATTCAAACAACAACTTATACAGTTACAGGAACTGACCTAAATAATTGCCATGGGCAAGCGATGGTATTAATTACCACTAATAGCCTACCATTTATTAGTGCAGGTGTAGATCAAACTATTTGTTCTGGTGATTCCGTTAATCTATTTGCAACAGGAGGCTCAAGCTATTCATGGAATGCAAGTCCATCCTTAAGCGCTACAAATATCTCAAACCCATGGGCCTCTCCAGCAGCTACCAGCAACTATATTGTTGAAGCTACTGACGCTAATAATTGTATGAATAGTGATACTGTAAGCGTCATAGTCAACTCCGCACCTAATATCAATGCTGGGATTGATACTGCGCTATGTTTATTTAATAATATATCATTATTAGCAACTGGTGCTGTAAGTTACACTTGGAATCCAAGCCCATCCCTTACAGGAATTAACCTTGCAGCTCCAACAGTTCAGCCGGTTACTCCTACTACGTATACTGTTACTGGCACAAATAGTAATGGCTGCTCGGCTTCTGATGATGTTTTTGTAAATATTTACGCATTACCAACAATTGACGCTGGTTCAAATTTAGAAATTTGCATCAATGATTCCGTTCAATTGAATCCTACTGGGGGCATCAGTTATGTTTGGAATTTTGATCCTACTTTGTCACAACTAAACATTGCTAATCCCTACGCAAAACCAGCCATAAATACAGTTTATTTTGTGACAGGAACGGATATTCACGGATGTGAGAACACATCTAATGTACTTATAGAGGTGAACAGTTTACCTATTATCTTTGCAGGAAATAACCAGTTTGTCTGTGAAAATGAAAATGCGCAATTACAAGCATCTGGTGGAACATCCTATATTTGGGACAACACACCAAGCTTAAGCAACTTAAATATATTTAACCCTCAAACGAATCCACTTCAGACTTCGGAATGGTTTTATGTTACAGGTATTGATAATAATAACTGCAAGAACAAAGACAGTGTGAAAGTGACTGTCAACCCACTACCTCTTGCTCCAGTGCTATCTGATACTTTTCCAAATATTATCTCATCCTATGTATTTGGAAATAATTGGTATTTCAATGGTAACATTATACCTCAAGAAGTTAATGATACCATAAACTACGTCAATCAAGGAAATCTTGGAACGTATACTGCTACGCATACTGATTTTAACGGTTGCACTTCAATAGAATCTAGTGGCATACTTATTGAAAAATTAGTTTATGATTTATCTATTTCTAAAACAAATCAATCCGTCATTGCGCTTAGTGCATATCCGAATCCAGTCACAAATATTTTAACAATAGAAGTTAATACAAACATTGATGACATTGACAATCTTTTAATCACAGATATATCCGGTAAAATCATTTATAGCATAAATGATTTAATTGGAGCTCAACATCAAATCGATTTCGAATCATTTGAATCTGGAATTTATATTTTAACTGTATTTGCGGATCACCAAGCTAGAAGTATTAAAATAGTAAAATAGTTAGCTACTATATTTATTACAAATTGATGATACGCAGCGCATACCATCAACTGCCGCAGAAACAATCCCACCAGCGTAGCCAGCGCCTTCAGCACACGGGTATAAACCTTTTACATCAACATGCATTAATGATTCTTTATCACGAGGAATTCTAACAGGTGAGGAAGTTCTAGATTCTGGCGCATGAAGGATAGCAGATTCTGAAATAAATCCAGGCATCTTTTTATCAAAATCTGTAAATGCTTGATGTAATTTCTCAATAATAAATGAGGGGAAAATCATTTTCAAGTTGACAGATGTCAAACCTGGAACATAAGATGTTTTTGGTAATGACTCTGATTGCTTATTTACCATAAAATCAGTTAAACGCTGAGCTGGAACCTTTTGTGAACTACCAGCTGCTTCCCAACATTTCTGTTCTATTTCTTTTTGAAAATCCAAACAGACAAAAGGATCCTTATCATTTGACCTTAACAATTGCTCAGGATGTACCTGAACCACAATTCCTGAATTAGCATAAGGGTTATTTCTTTTGGATGGCGACCAACCATTGGTAACCACCTCGTTTTGCTCGGTAGCACATGGTGCTACAATACCACCTGGACACATACAAAATGAAAAAACACCAGTACCATCCACTTGAGTAACTAAACTGTACGAGGCCGGCGGTAAACTATCACTACTATGCTGTCCATGATACTGAATTTCGTCTATAAAATGTTGACTATGCTCAATTCGTACGCCAATGGCGAATGACTTGGCTTCAATTTTTATATCTCTTTCTTGTAACAAATAATAAATATCTCTAGCTGAATGTCCAGTGGCTAAAATTAAATGATCAACCTCATATTTATCTCTTTCATTTATCACAATACTCCGAAGAGTGCCCGAATCATTTTTTAAATCCGTTAATTTCGAATTAAAATGAATTTCACCACCATTAATAATAATTGCCTCACGAATGGATTCAATAATTTTTGGTAACCGATTAGTACCTATGTGAGGATGAGCATCAATTAATATATCTTCATCAGCACCAAAATAAACTAACCATTCTAACACTTTTTTAACATCTCCCCTCTTCTTTGATCTGGTGTATAGCTTACCATCTGAATAAGTACCAGCACCACCTTCACCAAAACAATAATTTGACTCAGGATTCACAATCATTTCCTTATTAATCGCAGCTAAGTCTCGTCGACGGTCTCTAACTGATTTACCTCGCTCAAAAATGACTGGCTTAATACCGGCTTCTATTGCAGCTAATGCAGAAAACAATCCTGCTGGTCCAGCACCTATAATATGTATTGCTTCAGAAGACTTAAATTCTTTTGGTTGAAAATATGGAGCCTCCATTTTTGGTTCCTCATTGATATAAATATCATATCTTAACTGATAAACAATTTTGGATTTTCGGGCATCAATAGATCGCTTCACTAATTTAATAAAGTTTAAATCATCAATCCTCATGTTTAATTCCCTACAAATTTCTGAGTTTATAAAATCCTGGTCAGTTATTTTCTGATACGGAATTCTTAAATCGATTGTTTTAATCATGGATGCCAAAGATAGATGATTTTAGAAGATTCAATTTAAAAAAATATAGTACTTTTGTTGCAAATTTTAATGAATTATGTCAATAGCTCAATTATTTGAAGGTGGTGAAAGAACCCAAGATAAAGGTCAATTTATGAATCTAGTACTTTTAGCCAATGCTGATGGACACTTAGATGATACGGAAATAGCGTTACTTTATAAATTAGGTAGAAAAATCGGTTTGACTTATACACAAATTGGAACTATAATGGATGACCCAAAGGCGCATTATATGATACCACCAGTTTCAAAAGATGAGCGATTTGAAATGCTTTTGGATTTAGTAAGAATGATGGTTATTGACAGCAAAATTGATCCACAAGAAATGAATTTAATGGAAAATTTTGTAGTTCAACTTGGTTATAAATCTATGGAAGACATAGATTTTGAAAGTATTGTTGCTTTAATTAAAAGAGGCGAGGACAATGACACCATTCTTACAGAATTGAATTAACAATTAAAACACAGTCATTAGAAAGCAACATGGCTATAGTTATGTTGCTTTTTTAATTAGCCTATTTCGGTTTCAGCAACTACTTTTGTTTTTCTTGTTGCCGTTAAACGAACACCTAGAATAGTAATATCATCTGTCTGTTCAGTGTCTCCTTGCCAGTCCTTAAGAATTTGATCAATTTGGGTATGTTGTTCCTGAATAGGCAAATGGTGAAGCGAAAAAAGAAGCTCACGGAACCTTTTCTTCATAAATTTCTTATTTCGCGGACCTCCGAATTGATCCATATAACCATCAGAGTATAGATAAATAGAATCTCCTTCTTTTACTTCTATTTCATTCAACGTAAAAGGCATTTTATTAGACGAGTAACCAACATGCTGTGCGTCTCCCTTATATTCAAATAATTCATTATCTCTTATAAGAATGCAGGAATTTTTTGCCCCTGCATAATGTAATATATTATCACGTTCATTTAGGGCACAAAATGCAATATCCATACCCTCTCTTACAGTCCTGGATTGACTGGATCTAAAAAATTTAATTAATTTTTCTCTAACTAAGTTTAAAGCATCCGCAGGTGATTTAACATAGTAATTTGTTAATGAATCTTTTAGCAAACTACTACATAAAATACTTAAAATACCACCTGGCACTCCATGTCCAGTGCAGTCACCAACTATAAAAATTTTATAGCTAAGCCCATTCTCAAGCTCTACAGTATCCACAATATAAAAATCACCACTAATAATACTCTTTGGTTTACTAAAAACGAAAGACTCTGGTAATATTTCAAATATCTCATCCTCTGTTGGTAAAGTTGAATCCAAAATAATTTTTGAATATTGTATGCTCTCTGCAATTTCAACATTTTGTTTGTCAATTATACTTTTTGCAAGAACACTTTCAGTAATATCTCTGCACGTTCCTGAGTTTTTAATCACTTTACCTTCATCATCAAAAATTGGAAATGCACACTCGTTCACCCAATGAATATTATTATCAATGAGAATTCTAAATTCTATGTCATAGGGCTCTCCATTACTTAACTGATTAAATGCATTCATGACAATTTTTTTATCTTCCGGAACAACATAGTCATTAACATACTTGGAACCTCTGTAAAAATAATCTTGAGTTACCCCTAAAATCTTCGAACAGTTGGAACTAACATACTCGTATTTATCTGTGTTCAAATTATATAGGAAAAATACATCATTTATTGTTCCGGAAATTAAACGGAAATTTGATTCACTGACTTCAAGTTTTAGCTCTGCTTGTTTTCGTTCGTTTATATTTCGCTGTATGCCATTAAAGCCAATAATTTTGTTTTTATCGGATATATCATAAACAATTCTAACATTTTGTCCAACCCAAATCTGTTTACCAGTTCTAGTAACAATTTGTAATTCTAAGTAAGTTTCTTCAATACCTTCTTTAAATTGTTTTTTGTAAAATTCCGCTACTCGTCCCATATTGTCAGGAACCACTAGTTTTGAAATAGACATGCCAACTAGGTCATTAATATCATATTCAAATAGCCTGACAGCAGCTTCATTTATATAGGTGATTTTCCATTTATCATCTGTTGTAAAAATAATATCTGAAGCATTTCTTACAATCATTTGAAATTGGTCCTCTAGCTCTTTTTGTGTTGAAATATCTCTTGAAATTCCCATAACACCAATCTTTTCTCCGTCAGCATCATACAGCAAGTTAGCTGATAAATAACTATGGAAAATACGACCGCTTTTGTGCATATTCATTATCTCACCTGAAAAAGAGCCTGTTTTTATTATTGAAGTTTGCACTTTATGTTGCTCAGTTTTTGAGCCATAAAGTAACTCAACATTTGATTTAAGAATTTCTTCACGTGAATAGCCAAACATATTTTCAGTGGCTTTGTTTAATTCCAGAACACTCCCATTCAAATCGCATGACATAACGGAATCAATAGAATTATTTAGTAACAATGAATTTTGACTCTTTAATTGGAAAACCTCTTCTTTAGCTTTAAATATTTTATACCCAATAAAAGCTAATATCAAAACTAGCAGACAGGCGGTACTTATTAAAAAATATAGATATAACCAATAGGCAGATAATTCTGTAGACGAAACTGACAAAATATTTCGCTTCTTTCTAATCACTTCTTTACAAAGGACAGTCAGTTCAATAGCTTTCAGTTCAAGGCTTGCTCTGATCTTAATTGTATTGATGTCACCAACAAATGATTTGATTACGAAAAGATACTTATCTTCTGTTTTTGAAAGCAAGTCTTCAATATCTGATTTAAAATCTTCCGACTTTATTTCAGACTTTCCTGAGATAAAGTCAAACGCCTTACTTTCTATTTGAGAAATGACTCCAATTGATCTAACATTACTTTCGATTCCATGTCGCAACTTACTCACGGAAAAAAGAATATTAATACTTACAATAATAAATATTACTGCAACAAATGCTAGTAAAAGGAATAATGTAATTCCTTTTTTATGGGGATTTAATTTAACCATGTTTGTTTTGTGCAACATGCTAATGTCGCTGAAATCGTTTAAGTTAATTTGTATTAAAAGAACACATTAAGTAATTAACCACTTCGAAAATAGCAAATGAATGATAACTTAGCAAATGAAGGACAGAAATCATTTCATTAGACTTTTGTTAATAAACTAAACTTAATTCGTTATTGATCAAGCTTACTCAAGCTCTTTTTTATGATTTTTAAATCAGTTAAAACCGAATGATTTTTAGCATAGATTAAGTTCATTCGTGCAATAACATCAGCTGATTCATTTGGCTTAAGCAGTAAGGCTGCTGGTGATAAAATACCACGCTTAATTTTGGGAAGTTTTAAACTCTCAGAGTGTTTAACTTGAGTATATCCTACAAATGATTTTTTACCGAAGAATATTTGAAACATATTGTTTAAAAATATACCCTTTGATTTAAAAAACCATAACAGGATTGGGCTTAACAGAATAAAGAGAACTGAGAGAAGAATATCAATAAATCTCTTATTTCTAACATTGGCAGGCTTATCAATCTGATTAATATCCATCATATATAGATCATCCTTAGCATCAATAGTACTGCTGCCTATTACATATGCTGATTCTGGTTGAGAAATTTTAAAATCTAATTGTTTTGAATCTAGTCTCATCATTTGGTTAATTGTAGATTCAGCTGAAACATTTTTCGCACAAAAAATAACTTCATTAATATGATGAATATCTATAACCTGATCCAATTGATTAAATGTGCCAACGTAATGCTCATTTATTTTCTCTTCGTTAGGAGACAAAAATAGAATAGATTTTACCAATGTATTCGATTGTAAAAGTATGTTTTTAACTCTTTCCGTCTCGTCCTCATCACCCACAACTACTAAGTTTACTTGATTTTTACCACCAATTTTATACCGCTCACCACCAATCTTATGCAACAACAAACGTGACAGTAGATAGTAAAGAATAACAAAGGTACCACCAAGTAATATAATTAAGCGTGAAAACTGGAAATCTTTAGCTAGCAGAGCATAAGCAACAAGTATTAATCCAGTACCAACTAATCCTCCCAAAACGTGCTTTATTAATTTAACTGGTTTATCATAACCTCCGGAAAAAAGTTGAGAAACAATCCAAATTAGAGTGTAAATTGGCAAGCTCCAGTTAATAACAACCTGCGGAAAAGTCATTTCCTTTATTGTTTCATAAAAATAAGTAATCAAGAATAAACCTGTTAACAATATAGAATAATCAATAAAAGGAAGCAATAACCGTTTAACCAAACGAGACAATAGCGCCAAGCCAGCTCGGAAATAAATGGCGATATTTATTAAGAAAGAGAATAATTTAGCATTTTTCTGAGAAAAGTGTTTTTTAGCAAAAATGATCATTGCATTGTAAAAAACGAATACATAATTAACACTACTCTTTTTGGTGCTCTCTCCTTTATAGTGTATAATTCTAGTCTTAGGGTAGTAATAATTTTTATATCCACCTAAAATTAATCGATAGCTCAAATCAATATCCTCACCATACATAAAGAAAGTCTCATCTAATAAACCAACTTTATCCAATGCTTTTTTCCTCATCAGCATAAATGCCCCCGACAACACATCAATGCTGTGCACCTCATCTCTATCAAGATAGGATAAATGGTATTTTCCAAACCTTTTTGACTTTGGAAACAATCTTGATAGTCCGAAAATTTTATAGAAAGCGACCCTTGGAGTTGGTAAACCACGCTTTGACTCTGGTAAAAAAACACCTTTACCATCAATCATTTTAACCCCTAGACCACCTGCATCTTGATGATCATCCATAAATTCTATGACTTGTTGAAATGTATCTTCCTCAACAACAGTATCTGGATTTAGCAGTAAAACATACTCTCCATTTGCTATTTCTATGGCCTGATTATTGGCGACTGAAAAACCAGGATTATCATGATTTGCAATTAAATGAACATTGGGAAACTTTTGCTGAACCATTTCTACAGATCCATCAATTGAATTATTATCTACCACAAATACTTCACCACTTACTTTCTCAAGGGCTTTATATGTTGAATTTAAACATTGCTCTAAAAAATAGGCCACATTATAATTCACTATGATAACTGATAATTTCAAATAAGTACAATTAAGCCGTAAATATAAGTTTAAAAATAAGAATGAAAATTAAAAAAGGACGTCCTAAAACGCCCTTTTTATTTCAAATTATTCTAATATTATTATTTAACAAGCACCCATGCCCTTGTTTTTAACAATAGCTCAGCTTGTTTAAATTTCATTTCTTTAACTTCACCAGATTGCATGTGACGAATAGTCACTTTCTCATTTCTTCCTATTTTCTGTTCTGCTACCATTGGTTTTCGCTTTGGTGGCCCTTGATTTCCTGAATTCGCGCTTGCCTCTGAATAACCTTCACTTCCCGAAAACTCAGGAGCTGGAGTACTTGAAACGCTTCCGTTATCAAATGCATGTCCCACTTCTTCAAAATCAACTACCTCAGTCTGATTAGGGTTCGCAGCGGCTCCCTCAGGTAAATCCGCTCTAACTAAAAATGATATGACTTCCTTACTCATTTTCCCCGTCATGATACTAAATAAATCAAAAGCCTCTTTCTTATAAATAACTAGCGGATCTTTTTGTTCAATAGATGCATGTTGAACTGATGTCCTCAAATCATCCATTTTTCTTAAATGTTCTTTCCATTCATTATCGATAAAACCAAGCGTAATCATTTTCTCAATCTGTCGCTTTAAAATCTTCCCTTCTGATTTCACTCCTTCTTCCAGCGGTACGACAACGTTTAGTGATTTTTCCTTATCAGATATTGGAAAAGCCATATTTTTATACTTTTCGCCTTCGTTTTTTAATACTTGTTCAAGTACAGGCTTTGCTTGAGCTATTAATTTGTTTGATTTTGTATTGTATGCCTCAATCGTTTTATCATACAATGAATCTATCAAATCACTAGGATTTATTGTTTTAAATTCTTCTTCTGAAACTGGTGTATCAATTCTTAAAAAACGCGCTACTTCAAATTCAAAATTCGAATAATCTTTCTTTGGAAAATTATCATTTACAATATCTTCTATTACATCATAAAACATATTAGAAACATCCAACCCAATTCTATCACCTAACAAAGCATTTTTTCGTCGACGATATATGGCATTTCTTTGCGCATTCATCACATCATCATATTCTAATAAATGTTTACGTGTTCCAAAGTTATTCTCCTCCACTTTCTTTTGTGCTCGTTCAATCGATTTTGAAATCATACCGTGCTGAATAACCTCTCCTTCTTTATAGCCCATTCGGTCCATAATTTTTGCTATTCTTTCAGACCCGAATTTACGCATTAAACCATCTTCAAGAGAAACAAAAAACTGTGAAGAACCTGGATCACCTTGACGTCCTGCCCTACCTCTTAACTGACGGTCAACTCGACGAGAATCATGGCGTTCAGTACCAACAATTGCTAAACCTCCAGCTGCCTTAACTTCATCACTCAGTTTAATATCCGTACCCCTTCCGGCCATGTTTGTAGCAATAGTTACCTTACCTGCATTACCTGCCTCAGCAACAATTTCGGCTTCTTGCTGGTGATATTTAGCATTCAAAACGCTATGTTGAATTTTGCGCATTGAAAGCATTCTACTTAATAACTCTGAATACTCTACAGTGGTTGTACCAACCAAAACTGGTCGACCTTCTTTAACTATTCTATCAATTTCTTCTATTACAGCATTAAATTTTTCTCTTGCTGTTTTATAGACCATGTCTTCCTGATCTTTTCTGGCAATAGGACGATTAGTTGGGATAATTACAACATCTAATTTATAAATATCCCAAAGTTCTTGTGCTTCAGTTTCTGCTGTACCTGTCATTCCTGACAATTTATGGTACATTCTAAAAAAGTTTTGTAAGGTTACAGTGGCATATGTTTGCGTTGCAGCTTCTATTTTTACATTTTCTTTAGCTTCAAGTGCCTGGTGCAATCCATCTGAAAAACGGCGACCTTCCATCATACGACCAGTAGACTCATCAACAATCATTACTTTACCATTCATAACAACATATTCGTCGCCTTTAGCAAATAAAGTATATGCTTTTAGTAATTGATTTATACTATGAATCCGTTCTGATTTTATAGTATAATCTTTAATTAATTGCTCTCTTTTTTCTAACTCCTTATCTTTTGGTAAACCTTCTTTTTCAATTTCATTTAAAACAATTGAAAGATCTGGAAGGATGTAATAATTACTATTTTCACCCTTTGATAGAAGGTCGATTCCCATATCGGTTAATTGAATAGAATTTTGTTTTTCACTAATAGTAAAATACAATTCCTTATCAATTTTCGGCATTTCCTTTTCACGGTCTTGCAAATAGAAATTTTCTGTTTTTTGCAATTGCGCTCTTATACCAGGTTCACTTAAATACTTAATTAAAGCGGTATTCTTTGGCAACCCCCTAAAAGTCCTTAATAAGGCAATTCCGCCCTCTTCAATTTCTTCTTTTGTTGCTGAGCCATCCTCAATACCTTTTAATTTTTGCTTAGCTTCAATTAATAGGTCATTGACTAATTTTCGTTGAGCTGCAACAATCTGTTCTACTTTTGGTTTTAGTCCTTGGTACTCTTGCTGATCTCCTCCTGCAGTAGGCCCTGAAATAATCAATGGAGTTCTAGCATCATCAATTAGTACTGAATCTACTTCATCAACAATTGCATAATGCGGTTTTGGCTGAACAATGGACTCAGGATCAGATGTCATATTATCTCTTAAATAATCAAATCCAAACTCATTATTTGTTCCAAATGTTACATCAGCCCCGTAAGCTTTCTTTCTTTCTGCAGAGTTTGGCTGATGTTTATCAATACAATCTACCGATAGACCATGAAATTCATAGAGAGGACCCATCCATTCAGAATCCCTTTTAGCTAAATAATCATTAACGGTTACCAAGTGGACACCTTTACCCGCTAGGGCATTTAAATAAACTGGCAAAGTCGCTACTAAAGTCTTACCTTCACCAGTCTGCATTTCCGCAACGTTTCCCTTGTGTAAAACAGCTCCTCCATAAAGTTGCACATCATAATGCACCATATTCCAAGTAATTGGTGTGCCGGCAGCATCCCAAGACATATTCCAGGTTGCTTTATCACCATTTATACTAATATGTCCTTTCCTATTCGCTAATTCTTTATCAAACTCTTGAACAGTCACTTCTAAGGTGTCATTTTCCGCAAATCTTCTGGCCGTTTCTTTTACCACAGCAAACGCTTCTGGCAATAAATCTTCCAATACCTCCTCTATTTTCTCATCAACAACTTTAATCAGTTTATCAACTTCATTGAAAATATTATCTTTTTCATGAAAGTCCATATTCGGATTATCTTCTACCTTTTTCTTTAATTCCAAAATTTGATCATCAGTACTTTTAGTATAAGCATTGATTCTATTTTTAAAATCAGTCGTTTTAGCTCTTAACTCATCATTTGTTAAACCATCTAGTTTTTCAAACTCTTTGTTAACCTTGTCAATATAAGGCCTGAAGATTTTTTCGTCTTTCTTTTCCTTACTTCCTAGAATTTTTTTAAATATGGTGAGCATTATCAGTTATTTTTGAGTCGCTAAAATTAATCAGTTAAATTAATATAGCAAGTATTTTTATGCTAAGTTCCTAGCGATTATTGTTCCAATTTCAAAACTATGACAAGTTGACTGAAAAACACACTAATATTTGATAAACATGATCTTTTATTGTCATATCTACCGAACCGTTAATATCCTGTTGATAGAATTTTGATCTAAATTTGGCAATGACTGTTATCTTTGCATCAAACAAGCATAAACTATTATGAAATTTTTTATTGATACTGCCAATTTAACTGAAATTAAAGAGGCAAACGACTTAGGAATATTAGATGGAGTAACCACCAACCCATCATTAATGGCTAAAGAAGGCATTACAGGAAAAGACAATATTTTAAAGCACTATGTAGATATTTGTCAAATTGTAGATGGCCCAGTTAGTGCTGAAGTAATTGCTACTGACTATGAAGGAATGATTAAAGAAGGGGATGCTTTAGCACAATTACATCCAAATATTGTCGTAAAGATCCCTATGATTAAAGATGGTATAAAAGCAATAAAATACTTTTCTGACAAAGGCATAAAAACGAATTGCACCCTAGTATTTTCAGCCGGTCAAGCACTATTAGCTGCAAAAGCAGGAGCAACGTATTTATCGCCATTTATTGGTAGACTTGATGACATATCAACAAATGGACTTGATTTAATTGCTCAGATTAGAATTATTTATGACAACTACAACTTTGACACACAAATTCTAGCTGCATCAGTTCGTCATACTATGCATATTATTAACTGTGCTGAAATTGGTTCTGATGTCATGACTGGACCATTAAGTGCAATTATGGGCTTATTAAAACACCCATTAACTGATAGCGGATTAGAGAAATTTTTGGCAGATTATGCTAAAGGAAACGGATAATAGATTACATATTTATAAATATGAGCCTGTTCAAGTTTGATCAGGCTTTTTTGTGTTAAAAAGGCAATCCAATATTCTCTGTTTTTTTATCCTAATTTTAAAACTTTTTATTGATATATTTGAATAGCAATCAATTTAACAGAATCAAAAATGTTAGAAACGTATTTTAAAAAATTTCGTGACCAAATAATTGGTATTAACCAAACTATTGAAACCCCATTTGGAATAAAACCAATTATTTATGCAGATTGGACTGCAAGTGGCAGAAATTACAGGCCAATTGAAGAGAAGTTATTGAATGAAGTATTGCCATTAGTTGCCAATACCCATACGGAAACTACAGCAACTGGAAAGGCAATGACTAAAGCTTATAGTACAGCAAAAAAAATCATTAAAAAGCACGTTAATGCTGATGAAAATGATGTTTTGTTATTTGCAGGGACAGGTATGACTGGAGCAATTTGTAAACTACAACGAATACTGGGCTTAAAATACCCGGAATCACCAAATAAGTACATGAAAAACTGCCAAAGTTTGGACCCCAATGATTCAGCCATTCCTGTAGTTTTTATTACACATATGGAACACCACTCAAACCATACATCATGGCTAGAAACCATAGCAAAAGTTGAAATAATTGGTCAAACTTCGAATGGAGAAGTAGATATTAAAGACCTTGAAGAAAGACTAAAAAACAACCAACACAAAACCTTAAAAATAGCCTCTGTCATAGCCTGTAGTAATGTATCCGGAATTCAAAATAATTATACGGGCATTGCTGAAGTAATGCATAAAAATGATGGCTATTGCTTTGTAGACTTTGCTTGTAGTGGTCCCTATGAAGAAATTGATATGCATCCAGCAAATGAACTTGAACGATTAGATGCTATCTTTTTATCTCCCCATAAATTTCTTGGAGGACCAGGTACGGCGGGTATTGTAGTTTTTAACAAGTCTCTTTACGACAATGCAATACCAGACCATCCCGGTGGAGGAACAGTAACATTTACGAATCCTTGGGGTGGGCGTTTTTATATTGATGACATTGAAACAAGAGAAGATGGTGGGACACCTGGATTTTTGCAAGGTATTAAAACAGCAATGGTCTTTCAACTCAAAGAAGAAATGGGCATACAGAATATCCTTGAAAGAGAGCATGAAATTAACACAAGACTTTTTAACGCTTTTCAAAGCATACCTGAAATTACTATTCTAGATGGTAAGCATACTGCTCGACTTGGCGTTTTTTCTTTCACTGTAAAAGATATTCACTATAACTTAATGGTTAGGTTACTTAATGATTTATTTGGTATCCAAACTCGAGGTGGATGTGCTTGCGCTGGAACGTATGGCCATCTTTTACTTAACTATAGTAGTCAAGAGTCTGAACTCATAAATTGCAGTATTCAATCAGGTGACCAATCTGAACGTCCTGGATGGATTAGATTATCAATTCACCCCACAACTACTAACTCTGAAGTTGAAACTATGATTAATGCCATTCAGCATATTATAGCCAAAATTGATGATTATAAACATATATATACTTATTCTAATCAGATAAATGATTTTATTTACAATGGGAACAGCGTTTACGAAGAAGTAGACACCAATGCATGGTTTACCTCTTTATAGAAATATTTCAAAGAAATAATAAAAAAAACCAAACTTGCTTGTCACCTTTCATTTTAAATTTTCGTTATATTGCAAACCGAATAAAAATTCAGTCATGATAAAAACCTTTAAAAACCTAATTTTAAGCGCCCTCTTCTTAATGAGTGCGACTCCGCTTTTGGCAACACATGCTGCCGGAGGAAACATCTCGTACGTTTGTACAGGGATACCAAATACGTATTTTGTAACGCTGACCATTTACAGAGATTGTGGTGGAGCTGGCTTAGGAAATACCGAATGGATAGATATTGTTAGTGATTGTGCTGGCTTAACTATGCCTAACGTTCAATTAACAAAACAAAGTATCACAGAAGTTTCTCAAATCTGTACTGCGGAACTACCTAATACAGAATGTAGTGGTGGGGCTTTATCTGGTATAGAGGAACATGTTTATACTGCTACAGTAGTACTGCCTGGCCCATGTGATGCGTGGACGTTCAGCTGGGAACTTGGAAATAGAAATGCTTCTACTAACTTAGTTAACGCTGATGGTGAATGGTTCTATATTGAGACAAAAATGTACTCTTCAACTAATGACTGTAATAACTCTCCAACTTTTAATTCTCAACCAATTCCATACGTTTGTGCTAATCAAGCCACAAATTATGATTTTGGAATTTTAGAATTAGATGGTGATTCATTAGACTTTTCATTTGTAAATGCCTTAGGACAAGGTGGGTCTATGTTAACTTATGCTGGAGGTTTTACATCTGCTCAGCCTATCCCTGGTATTATAATGGATCCAGTTACTGGTTTACTTACCTTTACACAGGGTGTTAATGGAAATTATGTATTAACTATATTAATTAAAGAATATGATATTTGTGATAACTTAGTTGGATCCATGATGCATGACATTCAAATTGTGGTTGAAGCATGTACTAATTCAGTCCCAACTTTAGTTGAGCCTGCTGGTCAGAGTTTTGTTCAAAACTTTAACGCTTTTGGAACGAATGCTGTGTTATTACCTGACAACTCAATTAACCTTTGTACTGGTGATAGATTCTGCTTTGATGTGCAGTTTGACGATCCCAATGCAGGAGATATTGTTAATCTATTTTCAAATGTTGATGATTTTTTACCAGGTGCTACCTTCACGACAACACCTGGAAACCCTGCAATTGGAACTGTATGTTGGGAATTTACCCAAGGGTATACTGGTTCAGCCATTTCAATCAATGCATCTGATGATAAATGTCCTGTACCAGGATTTGCAGATGTGGTTGTAAAACTTGATGTACCACCCGCTATATTTCCTGGTGGAGATAATGTTGTTTTCTTGTGTGGAACAGAAGGTGGAATTGACTTGTATAACTATTTAGTTGGCTTTTTCCAAGCTGATGGACAGTGGTATGATCCGAATGACCAAATGATATCAAACTTTCAAGACCCTGCTACCATGATTACAGGTAACTACTATTATGTTGTATTGCCTGATACTACCGGAACACTTTGTGGTAGTCCTCCAAACCCATGTGTATTGGCTGATACTGCTTTTATTGATGTCACTACAGCTAATTTAGGTCTTAATTGGATCGAGGATAGTTTATCAAATGAAACATGTTTTGGTACTGATGATGGAACAGCTTCAGTACAACCGTCTGGAAATTTTGCGCCATTCACAGTAGTATGGACAAGCCCTTTTAATGGGGTGCATGCCACTCAAACTGTTGCTGCTGATAGTCTTACTACAATAAATACTTTATACCAAGATCAAAATGGATCTATCCCTTGGACAGTGACTGTCACTGATGATAATAATTGTAGTGAAACGCATAACTTCGTTATTTTAGCTGGTGGATTGGATTTTGAATACGAATTTGGACCACCAACATGCTTTGGTTATGACAATGGTTCTTTTATTGTAACTACACTTGGTCCGGGCGGTACTCCAACTCCTCCTTCAGATGTATTTTTAACAATCACTGAGACTATTAGTGGGGACACAATAAATGGTGCTGATCAAAACCCTGCGGTATATGGAAGTACAGTAACTGGACTTAGTGCAGGTGATTATACAATATATGCCTCTGATATGCTTGGATGTGCAGCAGATTTCACTATTTCACTTGACAATCCTGCACCTGCTCCAATGGAGTTAGAATTTGAACAGCTGGATGTTAAATGTTTTGGAGACGCAACTGGATCTATTACTATAACTGATGTGTTAAATGTTGGAACTGCTGAAGATTTTGAAGACTTAGATTTTAAATGGACACCAATTCCTCCGGGTAACGATCCAAATGGACAAGGAAGGTACTTCTTAAAAGATTTGCCAGCAGGTGAGTACACGCTTATTATTACGAATTCAAACTCCTGTAATACAGTGCCAAACCCATATATTTTTAATATTACTGAGCCATTAAAACTTCAAGGTGAACCATACATTAAACAAAACTTATTGTGTAGAAGTTTTGGTTACCAAAGTGGCAATGGTCAAGTTGCGGTTAGACCAATTGCTCCGCTCACTTCGTTTGGTGGAACAGGTAATGTAAGTACAAATTGGACACACCTCGTAAGTGGCGCAACATCTAAAGCTCCTGAAATGAACATTAAAGAGCCTGGTAATGTGAGAATATTAATCCGAGATGATAATGACTGTGTTTTTATAGATACGATATATATGGACTCTATTAATCCAAAAGCTGGATTTACGCTAACTTCTGACCAATTCTATGTGTCTGACATTTACGAAGGTCAAGAAGAGTTGAGAATTAGAGCACAATTGGATAAAGGAATATCAAGTAGCTTTATACAAGAAGGAAACCCTAACAGTAAGGTAGAGTACCAATGGAATTTAAATACGGGTCAAATCAATGATCAAAATAAATGGTTTTTTACCTTCGATTCAATTACAAGACCTGACACCTCTTACCTTGCGGTAAATACGGACGGGCCTACAACTTATCAAGTTTGCTTAGTTGTTAAAAACTTCAATGATTGTGCTGATACTGCTTGTAGAGATGTAGTAGTTCATAAAACGCCCGAATTGATTTTACCAAACGTGTTTACACCTGGTACAACTTCAAATCCGGTTAATGATTTCTTCTATTTCCCAGTAGCAGGTTATTCAGAATTCAAAGCAACTGTTTTTAATAGATACGGTGTGAAAGTTTATGAATTTGAAGAATTAACAGATAAGTGGGATGGAAACCACTACAAAACTGGAAAAGAATGTAGTGATGGTGTCTATACTTTTGAGTACCGTTCAGTAACAACAAATGGAACTGAGAATAGTGGAACTGGACAAATTCA
The DNA here is from genome assembly GCA_045107045.1 of Crocinitomicaceae bacterium. Classification (GTDB taxonomy): domain Bacteria; phylum Bacteroidota; class Bacteroidia; order Flavobacteriales_D; family Crocinitomicaceae; genus Putridiphycobacter. The sequence continues at coordinate 4,726 of JBGCFR010000027.1, read as the reverse complement.
CTTAATAAGACATAAAAATTAAATAATCATCTTTAATTAAAATGAAAAGGGATGCTATATAGCATCCCTTTTTTCGTATTAGGTCACCATTGTGCATTTTGATAAAATTCTGAATTCGAGTAATTTTTTCGTACCTCAAAATCAATCGAACATACCTTTCAACATATCTTTAGTTCAAAATGCACAAAGAATTTAGGTAGTATTATTCAACCACAACTATTTTCCTTTTTAATCATTATTCAGTAATACAAACATTAGAAAACAATATAATTGGCAATACCAAAAAATGAGAATTCTATCAAACTACCCTATCCTTAGTCAACATTAGAAGAAAAGTTTCTTGATGAATATAGTAAAAACTGAATGTGCCCATAAAAAAAGGTAGAATATTCTCACACCCTACCTTTACTCTATTTTAGATTAATAAGTCCTTATTAATGCACTGCAACCGATCTAATATCTGCCATAATTTCATTTGCTAACTTATTTGCTTGCGATTCATCCCTACTCTCTGAATAGATCCTAATGATTGGTTCTGTGTTGCTTTTTCTTAAATGCACCCATTCTCCTTTATCAAAATATATTTTAACTCCGTCCTGTAAATCAACTTCCCGATCATTATACTTTTTAGCCACAATATCAAGAATGGCATCTACATCCATTGATGGTTCTAATTGAATCTTATTTTTAGAGATGAAATAGTTTGGGTACTCTTGACGTAATTCGGAAGCAGTCAATCCTGACTTAGCTAAATGAGTTAAAAACAAACCTATTCCAACAAGAGCATCTCTTCCATAATGCGATTCCGGATAAATAATTCCACCATTCCCCTCACCTCCTATAATAGCATTAGTAGCCTTCATTTTTTCAACCACATTTACTTCACCTACAGAAGCAGCATTATAAATACATTGGTGTTTTTCAGTGATCTCTTTAAGTGATATAGTAGAAGATAAGTTTGAGACTGTATTACCCGGAGTAGAACCTAATACATAATCGGCCACTGCAACCAATGTATACTCCTCTCCAAACATAGTTCCATCTTCGTTAACAAATGCTAGACGATCAACGTCTGGATCTACCACAATACCTAAATCTGCGCCAGTTTCTTTTATCTTCTCTGATATTGCCGTTAAATTTTCAGGCAATGGTTCGGGATTATGCGGAAAATGACCTGTCGGTTCGCAATACAATTCAATTACATTGGCAACGCCTAATGCCCTTAACAATGCTGGAACAAATATCCCACCGGTTGAATGAACAGCATCAACTACAATTTTAAAATTTTTACGTCGAATTAATTCAGGATTAACCAATGGCAAATTTAACACCGCTGATACATGTTTTTGAAGATACGAATCATCATTTGTAAGCGTTCCTAAATCATCAACTTCAGCAAAGTCGAAATCTTCTTTATCAGCAATATCAAGAATTTCGGCACCATCTTTAGCTGATAAAAATTCACCGTTCTCATTCAACAACTTTAAAGCATTCCATTGCTTAGGGTTGTGACTGGCTGTCAAAATTATTCCACCATCCGCTTTTTCTAGCGGAACAGCTAATTCAACTGTTGGCGTGGTTGACAAACCTAAATTAACGACACTAATCCCCAAGCCTTGTAGGGTTGAAATAACTAAATCAGAAATCATTTGACCCGACAATCTAGCATCACGTCCAACAATAACTTTGGGCGCTTTTGCATTTGATCTAGTTTTAATCCAACAACCATATGCTGCTGCAAACTTAACGGCATCAAATGGGGTTAAACCCTCACCAATTGCACCACCAATTGTACCTCTAATTCCAGAAATCGATTTTATAAGTGTCATTATCTTTTGCTTTTTAACAAAGATAATGGAATTCCATAAACAAGAATAAAACTAGTTTATTGAGACATCATTACTTCTATCAATTTTTCAGTTTCTCCTCTTAATACTTTAATTATAATTTTATCGCCTGGATTATTTAATACAATTGATTCCTGCAATTCTGCTACCGAATTAATATTTCTATTCTCAACGGCTAATATAACATCCATAGATTTTAAGCCTGCTTTATCAGCATTTCCTCCCTCCATTACATTGCCTATTAACACTCCATCTCCAGTACCCAGATTATATTGCTTTTCAACCTCAGAATTATTTTCCATTAGGTTAATCCCTAACTGAACACGCTTCACCTCTCCATAAGACATTAAATCATAAGTTACTTTTTTTACAATATTTGAAGGGATAGCAAAGGAATACCCGGTATAATAACCCGTTCCTGAAGCAATTGCCGTATTGATTCCTACTAATTCTCCTTTATCATTAACGAGAGCACCTCCGCTATTACCAGAATTAACAGCTGCGTCAGTTTGGATAAAAGATTCGACTGGAAAGACATTTTTTTCTGGATTAAAGTTACCTGCTAATAAGTCTATATTTCTATTTTTAGCACTTACAATTCCAGCAGTTACTGTAGTCTGAAGATTCAAAGGGTTTCCAACCGCTAGCACCCATTCCCCTAATTTTAATTCGTCAGAATTTGCAAACAGAGTGTGTTTCAAATTAAATCCATCAATCTTTATCACTGCCAAATCTGTTGAAGGGTCTGTTCCAACTAGAGTGGCAACATAGGATCTATCGTTCAAAACTACTTTTATATCCTTAGCATCTTGAACAACATGATTATTGGTCACAATATAGCCATCACGCGAAATAACAACACCCGAACCGGAAGATTGACCATGTCGTTCTCTAATTTTGTATGCTTCTTGTCCGTAAAACAACTTCATAAAAGGATCGTATGTCATTTCTTCTTTTACAAAATGAGTTTGAATATGAGCAACAGCTTGTACAGTCTTTTCCGAAGCAAAAGTCAAATTAGAAAATCCTGTATTGACAGGATTACTGTTTAAATTAACTGGTTTAATAAACCCTTTATCTGGAGTTGTATTTATTTCAGATTGATTTGTATCTGTATTTGTTAATGATTTAGAAATTTGGTGTCCTCCAAAGCCACCACCAACGGCTAATATGCCAAAAAATATTGCTTTTCCGATCGATTTCATAATTGAGAATTTTAAATGGTTTAATTACTTAACTCAAAATTATGAAAAGGTTAAATGAAAGAATTTTAAAAAAAGTTAATTGATTTAAAAAAATCCTAAAATTCTCTACTTAAAACTCATTTATAAGTTTTTATAAAAAAATTCATTTCTTATCTATTTTATTAGTATCATTGCAGTAATAAATCAAACTAAGGATAGAATTTCATCCTTTCAATCCCATTTAAATCGACAATTTATTTTTCATCCTAATTAATAGATTTTATTTCGAAAGAATTTTTTATGTCACAATTATCTGAACTTAAATTAAAAAAAGTTGGTGAATTACGTGAAGTTGCTGCAACCCTAAACATTCCAGGAATGGAGGGTAAAAAAAAGCAAGACATCATCAACGCAATAATAGCAGCATCAAACGAGCCTGTTAGTAATAAAAAAGAAGAAGAATCTTCGGTAAGTCCTTCTCCTGAAAGACCAAGAAGACCTAGACCAAGAAAGGAGCGAATTGCGGAATCTGAGGCGTCAAAAAGCGACAAATCTGACATGAATAATCAGGCGTCCACAAATTCTCAAAACACGGAAAAAAAAGAAGAGAGACCACAAAGAAACAAACCAAATCCAAGACCTAATAAACATCCTCAAGATAATAAAGGAGAAAATATAAGGAAAGAGAGTAATGGCAACAACCGTGATAACGGCAACCACAATCATAAGAAGAACAATAATAATCACCAGAAAAAATCACATAAAGACTTTTACGGATTCAATTTTGATGGTATCATCATCAGTGAAGGGGTTTTAGATATGATGCAGGATGGCTATGGTTTTTTGCGTTCATCAGATTATAACTATCAATCATCTCCTGATGACATTTATGTACCTCAAAATCAAATTAAGGCCTATGGCTTGAAGACTGGAGATACCATCAGAGGAGCAGTTAGACCACCTAAAGAAGGTGAAAAATATTTTCCATTGATTTCAATAGAAAGCATAAATGGTAGAGAACCAAGCTATGTTAGGGATAGAGTGCCATTTGAATATTTGACTCCCCTTTTCCCTGATGAAAAACTTCAATTAACTGGACATAAAAATGAATCTATTTCTACAAGAGTAATGGATTTATTTGCGCCAATTGGTAAAGGGCAAAGGGGAATGATTGTAGCACAACCGAAAACGGGTAAAACTGTTTTACTGAAGGATGTTGCGAACGCCATTGCTGCAAATCATCCTGAAGTATACCTAATTATATTATTGATTGATGAAAGACCTGAAGAGGTAACCGATATGGCTAGGTCTGTAAATGCTGAAGTCGTCGCTTCAACATTTGATCAACCAGCCGACAAACATGTAAAATTAGCTAACATTGTATTGGAAAAATCGAAACGAATGGTTGAATGTGGCCATGATGTTGTGATACTTTTAGATTCAATAACTCGTTTAGCAAGGGCTTATAATACTGTTCAACCAGCATCAGGCAAAGTGCTTTCAGGTGGTGTGGATGCTAATGCACTCCACAAGCCTAAACGATTTTTTGGTGCAGCTCGTAAAATTGAGAATGGTGGTTCATTAACTATTTTATCAACCGCATTAACTGAAACTGGCTCAAAAATGGATGAAGTCATTTTTGAAGAATTCAAAGGAACTGGAAATATGGAATTGCAATTGGATAGGAAAATTGCT
>JBGCFR010000026.1:0-28693 GCA_045107045.1 Crocinitomicaceae bacterium | reverse complement strand
TATGCGGAATAACAATAACTAGAAGGTAGTAAGTTTATCCCGAATTAAATGAATGCCATTATTCTGTTTTGCAAGTGATACACTTGGCTAATGGTATTCGAAAATTGAAAGCCTTTTAACCTTTTGGTTGAAAGGCTTTTTTACTTTATTGGTCATTCAAATAAGAAAATCATAAATGCACTTTAAGATATATTTACAATAAGTGTATTGATTAATCTTATATTTACTTTCATGCTTCGAAAAGGTCTACTATTTCTTATTACTCTATCAAGCTTTTCTTGTCAAAAACATTTATGTTTAAAATATGACAATTTAGCGGAAGTTGAAGAGCAAATGTTTGGTATTTCTGATAGTTTAAGTATTATCGAAATAGATTTTAATGAAAATAAAAAACAGCTTACCACTATAGTATCCAATTCATTCGATTATGATATTTGCGAAAAATGGACTTACTTCGGTTTAAAAATAAATAAAAGTGTTTTTCCGGTTAAGGTTTTTAAAGAATGTGAAGACCCATATCGTCATGGTATACCAATGATTAAGTTGCCCGAAGTTCAGATTAAATTAAATTCTAGAGGCCAAATACTATATAATATTAGGCTCATTTCTAATATTTCATCTATTTCCAAAGAAATAAAAAATGATTTTGGATCGAGTATTGACAATGGAAGACATGAAATATGTGTAGAATAGAAAAAAAAAGTCCCAATCGATAGTGTATTAATAGTTTTCGAAAAGATTAAAATTGGTTGTCTTCTTGTCTATGCTAGAGAAGCAAAACAGAGATTTAACAAATCTTTATTTAGGATTACTGATTCACAACGACAAGAAATTAAATTTGACCTACCATATGTAATAAAATTAAGTTCTATAGGGTCCTATCCAGAGCCACCACCACCACCACTGTCGCCTCTTATTTACTAATTCTAACCACTAAAAAAAACCTTTCAGTCCACAGACCAAAAGGTTTTCATTAATATATTTCTAGATGGTTTAAGCTTCAGTCACCACAAAGGTAAACCCTTCCATAATTTCGTTAGCTAACATTTTTTTGCAAGCCTCTTCTACTTTCGCTTCAGCTGCTGTTTTTGAATCGGCCTCAACAAATAAACGAATATGCTTTCCAATTCTCACATTGGTAATGGCTCCCATTCCAATATTTTGCATGGATTGCGAAACTGCTTTTCCTTGAGGATCTAACAATGCTTCTAATGGCATTACATCTATTTCTGCTTTAAACTTCATGTTTAGGTTTTATGGCGTTATTAATAAGCGACAAAATTATATATAATATTATAATTAAAGGTATCGCCCACAAGAATAAAGTTGCCAACAGTATTATGCAAATTGTTAAAAAGATAAATCTAATCTCATTCCCTCTGAATTTGAAGTGTTTGAATTTTAAGGAAAACAAAGGAATTTCACTGACCATCAAGATTGACATGATGAGAATAGCTGGAATTAAAACCATTGGGTACATAAACACATAAGTCGCTGCTTTCGACTGCCACAAAATATCAGAATTTAAACCTTCTATCACTAGGATAGGCATTACTGCAAAAAACAATGTCATTGCTGGAGTTGGAAGGCCTATAAAGGAATTAGTTTGACGAGTATCAAGATTAAACTTAGCTAAACGAAACAGTGCAAATACTGGAATTATCAATGCTACAAAGGGCAAATAATTCTCAATTGTACTTACAGAGCCATTGAAAGGAGATAAACCAAAATTAAAGTCTCGATAAGTAAATGTCCAAAAATCTCCTAACTTGCTGCCATTCTTTATTGGAATTATCTGTGAATTCACTAGTTTACTACTACTTAACATTAAATACATCATTATTCCTGGTGCTACTCCGAATGTCACCATATCTGCTAAAGAATCTAACTGCTTCCCCATTTCGCTTTGTACATTCAATAACCTAGCCACAAAGCCATCTAAAAAATCAAAAATAGCTGAAGCAAAAATACAATAAGGGGCCCATTCTATATTCCCGGTCAAGGTTAAAATGATTGCCAAAATTCCACCTACAAGGTTCCCTGCGGTCAATAAATTTGGAATTAATCGTTTTATGGCTAACATAAATGCAAAATTGGGTTTTATTTTTTATTCTTCAATTTAATTCTCCAATTATTAACAATTGACATTAAAATATAGAGTAGAACAATAATAGGTACTGCCCAAAATTTGAAGACCATAATACATAACAAGCAAAGTATTAAAAAGATAATCTGAATTTCATTTCCTTGCCATTTAAACTGTTTAAATTTTAAAGCAAATAAAGGGATTTTTGCTACCATCATAATTGAAAACAGAACCGTTAGTACCATTAATGCATATGGATTTAGTAAAATATTATCTAAAATAGAAGTTGACAATTTACGGGGTTCAAAAACGGCATCATCTATCAGAATTGGAAATGAAGCAAAGAATATGGCCATAGTAGCTGTTGGCACTCCAATAAATGAAGTAGATTGCTTGGTATCCACATTAAACTTAGCCAAACGGAATAAAGCAAAAATAGGAATGATAAATGCAAAATACTCTAGATAATTCATCCATGCATATTGATCATCATAACCTACGCTATAATTTTCTTTTACAAACTTAAATAATGCGAATACAATAAACCCTGGTGCAGCTCCAAAAGTAATAATATCAGCTAATGAATCCATTTGCTTACCCTTATCACTTTTCACCTTCAATATACCAGCCATAAAGCCATCAAAAAAGTCGAAAATAATAGCAGCAAAAATGCAGTACGGAGCCCAATCCAAATGACCGGTTAATGAAAATTGTATGGCCAGTAACCCACCAACTAAATTTAAAATTGTAAAAAAATTGGGAACTGATCTTCTCTTCTTTGCCATAGATACAAATGTGCACATTATTTTTAATAAGTGATGTTTTACGCTAAAGGTCTAGTTGTTTTTAAACTTATTAACAATGCAATAAAATCATTTTTCAAAAGTTTGTATAATACAACAAAAAATATCTTTAATTTTACACTTCACTATGGGATTTAAGCTAATATTCACCGCACTTTTCGCTAGTTTTATTACATCTGCATTTTCGCAAGGAGATTTAGCACCAAAGTATTCCAATGAATTTTTAAGTATTGGTATTGGTGCTGGTGCATTGGGGAAATCAAATGCGGTAGTGGCCGGTGTAAATGATGTAACAGCAGGCTATTGGAATCCAGCTGGTTTAACTGAGGTTTCAGACTTTTTACAAATCGGGGCAATGCATGCTGAATACTTTGCTGGGATTTCAAAATTTGACTATGTTGGTTTAGCAAAACCAATTAATACAGGAGTTGGTGGATTTTCATTTATTCGATTTGCTGTTGATGATATTCCAAACACCACACAACTTATTGACAATAATGGAAATATTGATTACGATAGAATTACAAGGTTTACTGCTGGAGACTACGCCTTTTTATTTTCTTATGCACAAAAAATTCAAAAAATAGAGAACTTAAGTGTAGGTGGAAGTTTTAAAATTATTTATCGTCATGTCGGCAATTTCGCCAATGCTTTTGGCTTTGGAATTGATGCAGGAGCCAATTATAAATTAGGCAACAAATGGCGATTTGGTGCCATGGTTAGAGATGTAACAAGTACTTTTAACGCTTGGCAATACAATTTAGATAGTGCCACTATTGAGACTTTTCTAGTCACTGGAAATGAAATTCCAGAAGGTGGATTAGAATTGACTTTACCTAAGGTAATTTTAGGTGCTGCTTTTAAAACCCCAATTAAGAATGAGTTTTATTTTAGTTCTGAAATTAATTTTGATTTAAATACTGATGGCAGAAGAAATGTGTTGATTAGAACCAGACCAGTTAGTATTGACCCACATTTAGGTATTGAATTTGGCTATGGAAAATTTGCTGCTGTACGAATGGGAATGGGGAATTTACAATGGGTGAAAAATGCTGATCTTTCTGAATCAATTAGTTTTCAACCAAATATTGGTCTTGGCATTGGTTTTAAAAGTGTCAATTTAGATTATGCATTTACTGATATTGGTGACGCCTCGGTTGCTTTATACTCTCATGTGTTTTCACTCAAAATTGGTTTAAAAAACCCTCCAAAAAAAGCCCCAAATAATCAATAACATGAAACTGTTTATCAGCATATTCTTTATTGCGTTCAGCTTTTTCTCAAAAGCGCAGTTTGGAAATGAATGGATAGACTATAGTCAGCAATACTACAGTTTTAAGGTTGCAAAAAATGGAATTTACAAATTAGATTATAACTCACTCAATACTGCGGGATTCCCAATATCATCAACTTTGTCATCTGAAATACAGTTGTGGGGTTTTGAAAAAGAGCAGCCTATTTTTATTGAAGATGGTGGTGATAATTCAATCGATCCAGGAGACTATATTTTATTTTATGCAAAAAAGAACACAACATGGCTGGACTCATTAATGTATGAGGACCCGAACCATGTGGCCAACAGGTATTTCCCACATTACAATGATACTATCACATATTTCTTAAGCATAAATAATGGAGGAAACAATCTTAGAGTAATTTCTGAAACAGATATCAACTATGCGTCTTACCCGGAAAACGATTATGTTTTAGAAACCAGTTTTAATTCACATCACAGTCTATATGTAGCTGGTTTTTCGAGTTTTGGATTATCGAAATCACAATATATTGAGGCAGAAGGTTGGTCGAGTTCAAGAGTAAATGCACTTAGTTCTACTCATCATATCAACACATTATTAAGCACACGACGGGCTTACACTGGACCAAATGCACCAAATGCTACGGGAATTGCTGTATCTTCTGGTGCATCAAATGGAACTGGTGGTTCTAGTGGAAATCACCACTTGCAAGTCATTAATATGCAAACCAATACCATTTTGGAAGATTTAATATTTTCTGGTTACCAAAAAAACAATATTGAATTTAGTATTCCACCAACGGAGTTAAGCAATACGAATTCGAATATTCGCCATAATTTTGTTAATGACCTTGGTGTTAGCTCAGACCAACAAGTGGTCCATTTTGTAGAAATCACTTATCCTAGAACAACTAACCTTTATAACTTGGATTATTTTGATTGCCAAGTGGAAAATGGAGTTGGATCAAAAACACATTATGGCTTTACTTTTTTAAATATGCCTGCACCCCATGCTTTTGTAATCGATAATGGAATAGTCAGAAAACTACCCATTACAACTCAATCTGGCACTAGTCATATTATTTTTCCGAACACAGCATCAAATAATTTACAGGAGTTAATTATTTCAGATGAATCAGAATTTATTTCGATTAATGACTTATCACCCGTTAATGGGAACGGCTCATTTGTTAATTTTTCGAATTACAATTTCGAAAACGCCTCAATTATTATCACAAACCAATTATTGTGGTCTGCAGCACAATCCTATAAAAACTATAGAGAGAGTGTTGCTGGTGGAAGTTATAACAGCTTGTTAATAGATATTGATGAATTGTATTTACAATTTGGTGGTGGTGTGCCAAAACACATTATGGGCTTGAGACGATTCCAACATTATGCGTTTATGCAATCAACTGATAAACCAGACCATGTTTTTTTAATCGGTAAAGCCATTAGAGAAGCGACACAAGGTTCTGCTTCAGGGCATGGAATGAGAACAAGCCCAATATCCTATCAGCAGTGTCTCATCCCTTCTTTCGGCTTACCGGCAAGTGATATTTTAATTTCAGCAAATCTTGTGAACAATCCTGCTGAACCATTAATACCAGTAGGTCGATTAGCGGCAAGCACAAACCAAGAAGTAGAAGACTATCTTGCTAAGGTACAACTTTATGAGCAAGCGCAAGACCCAAATTCAGCTTACACAATTTCGTCTAAGCTATGGCAAAAAGAAGTATTACATTTTGGTGGCGGGAGCAATGCAAGTGAGCAAGCCTCGTTCAAAGGTTATTTAAACTATTACGAAACTATTTTAGAAGATTCACTTTTTGGTGGCAATGCAACTTCATTTTTTAAAACCGTTTCAGACCCTATTAACCCTGTGAAATTGACAGCGGTAAACGAAAACATTAATAATGGTGTATCATTTATGACATTTTTTGGTCATGCCTCACCCACTGGCTTTGACCAGAATGTCGACGATCCTGAAAATTGGAATAACCAAGGTAAATTTCCAATTGTAATTGGAAACTCATGCTTGACAGGAAATATTCATGAACCTCTTGTTTATAGCACATCAGAAGATTTCGTGTTAATCCCAGAAAAGGGAGCTATTGCTTTTATTGCTAATGTTAATCAAGGTTTTCCTTTCGGATTAGATAAATACTCCTCTGAATTATTCACCCTTATCTCTAAAAACAACTATGGCGCAAGCTTAGGCGAACAAATAAAAACGACCTGTCATAACTTAAATGGCCTTGCTAATAATTTTTCAGTAGGAACAGCATTGGCACAAATGACTTTGCACGGAGACCCTGCTCTTAAACCAAATCCACATAACAATCCAGAAATTGCCATTGAAAGTGCAGGCGTATTCATTACACCTGAATTGGTAGACCTGACGGTTGATTCAATAGACGTAAATATTGTGCTGTATAATTTAGGTAAGTCTGTGACTGACAGTTTTACTGTTGAAGTCAAACGGTTCTTTCCTAATAATGGAGGTGACTCAACCTATATCATGTCTATTTCAAAATTAGATTATATTGATACGGTTAAAGTGACACTTCCTTTATACGCTAACCTTGGTATTGGCATCAATAAGTTTGAAGTAAGAGTAGACATTCCGGGTGTTATTACTGAGCAATATGATGAAATTAATAATAACCAATTAACCAAATCATTCCTATTCGACATAGATGGCATATACCCCGTTTGGCCTTATAACTATGCTGTGGTGCCTAATGATACTATCACTTTAAAAGCCTCAACAGTTAACCCCTTTGCAAGCTTATTGAATTACAGGTTTGAAATAGATACAACAGACTTATACAATAGTCCCGAATATAGACAATACGGCACCACTTCTTTAGGTGGGGTAATCAAAGCCAATCCAAATGATTGGAAAAATGCAACAAATCAAAACACTCCCCTTTTGTTAAAAGATAGTACTGCTTATTTTTGGAGAGTATCATTGGATGACCCTGGCAACTACAATTGGCAGGAGTTTTCATTTCAATACATTAAAGGAAAAATTGGCTGGGGACAGGATCACTTTTTTCAATTTAAAAATAATGATTTTTCAAGTTTGAACTATGATAGAAATGATAGAGAATTGACTTTTAATCCGGTCACAAAATCAATTCATTGCCAAGTTTATGGTAATGCAAATACTTTACCTGAAATCTATGGAACTTTATGGGATATAAATGGAGGTGATCCTGAAGATTATGACATGTGTGGTCTAAACCCCAAACTCCATGTTTGTGTCATTGACCCAAATAATTTAACATCATGGGGTACACGAAGACTCTCAAATGGAATTCTTGTAAATCTCAATAATAATTTTGGTAACTCTAATGATATTAATGGTATTAATGTTTGCAGAAATAGACCGGAAAAGTATTTTTCTTTTGAACAGCATGTTCCAAGTCAATTGGTTGCTTTTGAAAATATGATTACCAATGATATTCCTGACGGACACTATGTATTAATATACAGTACCAGAGAATTAAGTTATGACGAATGGGACAATCATTCTCCGCAAGTATATAATATTTTTCAAAACATAGGTTCCGATAGTATTCAAACTGGCAAACCAAATGTTCCTTATATTTCCTTTTATCAGAAAGGAGTTCCTGGTTCTTTTAAAGAAGTATATGGCCAATATTTAGATGATTACATTGAATTTGACGACACGCTAAAAGGCTATGACAATCAAGGTTTTGAAACCTCTACTTTAATTGGACCAGCTAAAAGATGGAAGTCATTGTATTGGAAACAGTATCCTCAAGAAAACCCAACCAATGACAGTACTAGATTAAAAATATATGGTCATGTGGTAGGCGGACAAAATATTTTATTAGCCGATACTTTGTTTACAGAAAATGATTCAATATTAAACCTAAACACCATTCCGAATATAAATCAATTTACGACCTTACAATTAGAAATGGCCAGTTACGATTTAATAGGCAGTACTGCTGCTCAATTAGACCGCTGGCATGTATTATTTGATCCTGTTCCTGAAGCGGCCATTACGTCGACAAATGGATATCTGTTGACATCTGACTCTCTGCAAGAGGGTGACAAAATTCTTGTTCAATTTGATATTGAAAACATCAGTGACTACCCTATGGATTCATTACTTGTCAATTATTGGGTAGAAAAGAGTAATCATCAGCTGCAACCTTTGGCTTACCCGCGTCAAGATTCCCTAAGAGTTAATGGTTTAATACAAGACACAATTTCTATTCCAACGAACGGGCTATCAGATTTAAATAGTATTTGGGTTGAAATTAATCCGTACACATTTAATAATATAAAAGATCAGCCAGAAATGTTCCATTTTAATAATATTGGTCAAATCCCCTTTAAAGTTAGCACCGACAAGGAAAACCCTATTCTGCAGGTCAGTTTTGACAATCAATTCATTTTAAATGGAGACTTAGTATCGCCCAATAGCGAAGTAGTGATATCACTTAAAGATGAGAACCCTTTCCTTTTATTAGATTCTGAAGCGGATACATCATTATTTGGTATTTACTTAACGGATCCGAATGGTGATCAAAAAAGATTAAACTTTAGAAATAGTGATGGTGAACCTTTGTTAGAATGGGTGCCAGCAAATGCCAATTCGAAAAAATTTAAAATTATCCATCAAGGTAATTTTGAAGAGGATGGCACCTACCAACTTCTTGTTCAAGGGGCTGATAAATCAGGTAATATTTCAGGCGACTTTGATTATACTATTGAATTTGAAGTAGAGCATCAATCGTCAATTACAAATTTGATGAACTACCCTAACCCATTTTCTTCACAAACTCAATTTGTATTTACATTAACTGGTGCCACTGTACCAGATGAGTTTACAATTCAAATATTAACTGTTACTGGAAAATTGGTACGTACTATTACTAGACACGAATTAGGAGCCATGCACATTGGTAGAAATATTACAGAATACAGCTGGGACGGCAGAGACGAGTTTGGAGATCAGCTAGCTAATGGCGTCTACCTATATCGCGTTAAAACTAGCATTAATGGTGAAACAATAGAACACAGAGAAAGCGGAGCTGACGACTATATTACGAAAGGGTTTGGCAAAATGTATTTATTGCGTTAAAATTGATCCGCATTTTCCATTAAGTCCCAAATAAACAAAGCTGAATTTTTAAATGTGCTTGGGCTCTTCATGGTCATATTCGATAATACTTGATCATCAACAAAATTATTAAACCACTCTATTTCTCCACCATTTGTCCTAAAATATTCCATCATTCTTAGTTCTCTTTCACTCAACTGGTCAATAGGAATTTTTGCTAACATTGTGGGTAAATCTAAATTAAAATAGCTTGAATTCTTCATTAAATTTGTACTCAGTTTTTTATCTACATTACTAGTTATAGTTCCTTCTGAAATTTGCTTAATCTCATCTACGCTAGTTGAAATAAATGCCATTTCATCTGTTAAAGTAAAATATAAAACGAATGGAAGGTCTCTAGACTTTCCATCAGTATAATAATAACTCCCGTTTTGGATTAACGCCTCATTTTTAACTGCTAAATCCAATAATTTTGCCATAAATGGCCTATTTTCGGAACCAAACATTAACAAAAAGTCTGGAAATACTTCGGTTTTCGTTTTCTTAATTTTTTTACTTTCAGAGTAATCTTCATTATACTCGTAAGTATAATATTCTACTTCTTTTTCTACCAGGTCTTTTAATACAAATACGGCATCACCAGTCATTAATTTTCCAAGCGCTTCTTCATCCATCATTATTGACATAAAATCAACTAAAACATCCACTCCAGCTAACACTTTTTCTGATGGTCCATTCCTAAATCCTCTGTCCATCATCACAAAAGCATCAGCATACATTGAAGGAAAAGCTTCCCAAAACTTAGTTGAATTAATTGAACTGGACGTAACACCAAGTAATTTGTCGCTATTTATATATTTTAAGTACGATTTAGGAAGTGATGAATTATAAATGCCTTCCATTGTTTTACCCACTTCAGGTGTAAATTCAATATTGCTTTTAACACTGATATTATTATCATTAAAAAATAGATGTGCAGCTCCGTCTTTTCCTGCATACATACTTAAATAACTCATTATAATCCCTGGCATGTCGTCATACCTTCTATAATAACTGCTTCTATAGTTATGCATTGGCATCATTCCACCACTCTTAATATTAACCCAAAAGCTAACATCTGCTTTTTCACTTTTGTTACTTAAATAACTTTCCTGACTTAAAATAGTTTTGTGATCAGTTTTAGGATTAAAAAAACGCTCTAGTTCGTTTTTATAATTCTCTCTAACAATGACTAATTTTTCAAGACGTTGCACTTCTTTTAATGAGTCTTGTTTTTTCTCCCTTGCTATTCTTTCAGCCTCTTTTTCAGCATAGTACTCATTATCATAAACGATATCCTCTCTGATTGCATCAGCCGCCTCCTCAACTGCATCCATTGCATCCATTGGATAATCTTCAACATATCCTGTTTCATCATTCTCGTCCATCTTACGGTCTCTTACATACGATACATCAAAATATATAGCATATGAATCATTCCATGCTAAAAAATCTCTTGTTTCATTGTAATAACGATCTGCTTTTTTATAATGAATAACTGTATATTTATCTGTTTTTTCGGTCTCTACAAACTCATTTTTTTCAGAAATATATTTACCAAAGAGTTTTGGCTTTTCAATATGATATAAATACGCTGTGTACGAAATATTTTTTGATGCTTCATAAACCATAAATACATCATTCTCTAAGTTTATACCCAGATCAGTAATGCGTTTATTTTGGTTACCAAGAAAGATTTCACCTTCAATCATTTTTAAAAATGCCTGTGATTTTGCGATATTTTTTAAACCTACTTTTTTAGTCAATGCTTTACCATTAATTCTTAAAACCATCTTGGTTGAATTCGGTATTATGGTTTCCAAGTTAATCCCTTTTTGAGAAAAAGAAACACTCGAAATTGAGATTAGGGCTAAGATTAATAATTTTTTCATGGTTTAAATTTAAATACAATTATGGCTTCAAAGTTATGGTATTATTCCAATTCGTTGCGTTTTCAATTAGTTTTTCAACCGGTAGCTTCAAAAAAACGACTTTTTGATTTTTTGAAATAATTGCCAATGCATTTTTTTGGCTTTCTATCAATTCGTCAAAACGATACAATGCCGTATAGGTGGCGCCATCAAGCACCTTTCTATCTGCTGTTTTTAATCGAAGGTACAGCAAGTTAAATAATTTTCCAGATTGGCGGTAAAAACTATTATTGGAATAGGAAAAGTAGGGTTCTTCAATTGCATTTTGCGAATCGTACCGATTCCATAATTTAAAAATTCCATTATTTAATCTAGCAACTTTATCAAAATCAGCTTCAACAACAATAATAAAATTATCTGTATCAAAAGAAGATGTTACGTTAGAAAAACCTTTGGTATTAGCAATAGAATCCGTCAGACTTTTCAGTTTAGTATTAATTTTCTGAATGCTTGGTACCTCATAACCGTTCACCTCTTTTAATAGCATTAGTGCATTGATGTCAGTTTTACTTTGGCTAGCGTTAATAATGAGTTTAATTTTTCCTGTTCCATTCTTATTAATGGTAATGTCCTCAATAATTTCGAAACAACTTGTTAAACTAAGTGTCAAAATTGCTAATATGAATAATTGAAGTCCCTTCATTAGTACTTAAAATTAACTTGGGTTGCACCTATACCAAATGTATGAAAGTCTGCATCATGATATGATATTTCAATATGTAAATGATCCTGTACCCTATTCAAATAGCGGTAAATTTCGCTTTTCAAAACACCTTCACCTTTTCCATGTATCAAAATCACACGTTTCAACTTAAAAGCAACTGCTTTTTCCACAAATGCTCGGCAAGCAATCATTTGCTTTTGCAAAATATCTCCTTCTGCCCAGTGAATTGCTTCAGGAAAAAGCACTTCAATGTGTAAGTCAATTTCAGTTGAATTGGTATCAATTTCAGCGGACTGTTTCTTATTGGGTCTTGCAGGTACTCCTTTAACAAGAATATCCGTTTGTTTATCTGCAATAAACTCGCTAGCTGTCAATGTATCTACGTTATAATCTTTGATGGTTTCAATTGCCAGGTCTGATGACTTATAATGTCGGACAAAGCCATCTGCGTCCTCAATTGTAATTTTTGGCCCCTTGACAGATAATACTTTCCCTTTTATTGCATCATGTATAACTGATACAGGGTCGCCAACTTTAAACATTTAAAGTAATTTTTTCTAGAACTTGCGCAATTTTATCGTAATTACTCATCACTAGATACACAGGTACCAACAAACAAGCCAAATACAAAATAAAATTAAATAACTTAAGAAGCGGGCTAGCATCTAATTTAATATCTGCCTTTAAAAGCAGTTTGATTTGATTCATTAGCAGAGTTTCATTCTCCCATATTTCATGTCTGGATGGAATAATACTCTCTAATTTGGGATTAAAGTCGAGAAATACACTTCTAATTTTCCAGTAGTCCCTATTCGTTAAATTTTTATATGATTGTTTATAATTTACATTCTCCTCCTCTAGCGCGTTATAAATTAACATATTCTTCTGAATGCTTCTCACTTTGAAACCCATTAAAAAGCCAAGTAACATAATCATATAAAACTCAGTATAGAATCCAATAACGATAATTGCTAATGATGAAAAAAGCACAAAAAACAAGTATGGTTTTTGACGTTTCGGAAAAAATAGGTTTTTAATAATATTACCTCCATCTAAAGGGTCAATAGGCAAAAGTGAAAACATATTTACACTAATTAGTATAAGGCTTAACCAAAGCCACATTTCAGAGTTGGAATTAATGGCAATAAAAAATAAACCAATTCCAATTAATATACCTGGAACCGGTCCTAATTGTAGGGTAACAATTTTGTTTTTTTGAGATATAGGATTTAACCGTTTATTGCTTTTATCTACAATCCAAGAATAAAACATAAAATTAGGTTCTTCATACCCAAATATTTTCATACCCACAAAGTGACCGAATTCATGCAAGGCTACTGCTCCTATAAATGATAGTACAATCCAATAATTAGAGGTTGTCACATTTGAGAAAACCAAAAATAACAATGCAAATACTATAAAATACTTCGACATAGCATTCCCCTTCTTCCTCATTTGTAATTGAGGTTTTTCGGGGTATGTATTTTCGAAATTATCAAACATTATTACAAATTTACGACAAAATATAATAAAACTGACTAATTTTATACTTCTATGTTAAGCGCAAAAAACATCCATAAGTCATACGGTGAGTTAACTATTCTTAAGGGAATTGATATTGAAATAGAACCGAAAGAAATAGTCTGTATTACAGGTGCTTCGGGTGCTGGAAAAACAACCTTACTACAAATACTTGGTACATTGGACACCCCAGATAAAGGAGTTGTAAGTATATTAGGGAAGGACACATCTTCGCTCACAGGAAAAAAATTAGCCCAATTTAGAAATAACCATATTGGATTTGTTTTTCAATTCCATCAACTTTTACCAGAATTTAATGCTATTGAAAATATTATTTTACCTGCGCTTCTAGGAGGTAAAAAGAAAAATGATGCTATAAAGAAGGCTGAAGAATTGATGCGTTTTTTGAATATTGAATCACGGGCTGAGCACAAGCCATCTGAACTTTCGGGCGGAGAACAACAAAGAGTGGCTGTAGCTAGAGCTTTAATTAATAGTCCAGATATTATTTTTGCTGATGAACCTTCAGGCAACTTAGATTCTAAAAATTCAGAAGAGCTCCACCAATTATTCTTTAAACTCAGAGATGAATTTGGACAAAGTTTTGTTATTGTTACCCACAATAAAGAACTAGCTGAAATGGCAGATCGATCAATAGATATGAAAGACGGGCTTATTCTATGACAGACTCAGAAATAAAATCATTTCTGGATGAAAAAGTAGATAAATACAATCAACGGTCTTATTTCTTTAAAGATGACCCCATAGGTTTACCCAATCAATTTACATTAAAGGAAGACATTGAGATTATTGGTTTTTTAGTCGCCACAATTGCTTGGGGCAAACGGCAAATGATCATCAAGAACGGACAAAATTTGATTGATATTATGGGGGGTCAACCTCATCAATTTATTTTAAATGCTAATGCAGCTGACCTTAAGGACATAAAATTTGTTCACCGTACTTTTAACACAATTGATTTGAATTACTTTATAAAAGCACTTCAAGAAATTTATAACAAAAGTTTAAGCTTAGAAGACTTATTTGCCAACCACAAAGGAAGTATGGCTAATAAAATCTTTCATTTTAGGTCTGAATTCTTAAGCTTTGGTCCAGAAAAAAGAACTGAAAAACATGTATCAAACCCTTTAAAAAACTCATCTGCTAAGCGAATAAATATGTATTTGAGGTGGATGGTTAGAAACGATCAAAGGAAAGTAGATTTTGGAATTTGGAACAAAATTTCACCTTCAGAATTGTATTGCCCTCTTGACGTTCACACAGGTAATGTAGCACGAAAGCTAGGTCTAATTGACCGAAAAACTAATGATTGGAAGGCATTAGAGGAGCTCATGAAACACCTTAGGGCATTTGATTCAAACGACCCTGTAAAGTATGATTTTGCTCTATTTGGACTTGGTGTGTATGAAGGGTTTTAATCTTAATTGTACACGACAAAAAAAGAATTGAATCAAAACTTAATCCAATCAAGAGCTTTTAAAATCAAGGATGCTATTAATCTATTTTTCCAGCAATTTGAATCCCTTTCCGTGAACGTTCAATATCTCTACGCTGGCAGAACCCTTAATGTGTTTTCTCAATTTTGTAATGTATACATCCATACTTCTGCCATTAAAGTAGTTATCATCTCCCCAAACATGTCTCAGCGCAGCATTACGGTCTAATATCTCATCTTTATTTTTAATTAAGATATAAAACAACTCATTTTCCTTGGTTGTCAACTTTTGCTCTGTGCCATTTATTGTAATAATTTGCCTTGTATAATCAAAGTCAATGTCTCCTATATTATATTCAGTTTGCTTCTTATTACCATCTTTATATGTTCTTTTTAAAATGGCATTTACCCTAGCTAAAAGTTCTTCCATACCAAATGGTTTTGTCATATAGTCATCTGCTCCCGAAGAAAAGCCTTTTAACTTATCATCTTGCATTGATTTGGCAGTTAAAAACAAAATAGGTGTTTCCTGATCGGTTGTCCTAATTTCTTTTGCTACAGAAAAACCATCAACAATCGGCATCATCACATCTAAGATTACAAAATCATACACCTGACTTTTAAGCCGTTCTAAAGCAATTTCTCCATTAATGCAAAGAGTCACCTCAAAATCTTTTGCTTTTAGAAAAGTTGCTAATAAATTCCCGAGATTCGTATCGTCCTCTGCTAGTAATATTTTAATTTTTTCGCTCATCTTTTAGTTCTATTTTAAATGTTGATCCTTTACCCAATTCACTTTTTACTGACACATTTCCACCATGCAGATTAATAATTGATTTAACATAGTCTAAACCTAAACCAAATCCTTTTACATTATGTATATCGCCTGTTGAAACACGGTATAACTTATCAAAAATTCTTTTTTGATCTTCTTTTTTTATACCAATACCGTTATCCGCTATTTTTAAACACATACCACTAGTAGTTTTAACTAAATCTATCTGTGCTATTGGCTCATCATTGGAGTACTTTAATGCATTATCTAACAAATTAATAATAACATTAGAAAAATGAACTCTATCTACTGGTAAAAATACTTCATCTAAAATGCCTTCATCAATTCTACCTCCTTGCCGTTGAAACTGAATTTTAAACGCCTTAATGGCATCTTTGACAATTTCATGAATAGGATGTATATCTTTTTGAATTTTTAAATTACCTTTTTCGAGTAAGGAGGTTTGCAATACTTTCTCTACCAATTTACCTAACCTTCTATTCTCATCACTTATCATTCCGATAAAACTGTATACCGATTCTGTATTGGTAGAGACATCAGGATCTTCTATTGCTTCACATGCCAATGAGATGGTTGAAATTGGTGTTTTCAATTCATGTGTCATATTGCTAATAAAGTCGTTCTTAATTTCTGAAACCTTTTTTTGTTTAAAAATGGTTGAGACAGCTGTATAAAATGCGATTACAACTATTAAAATTAATAATAGTGATGCCAATAAAGTAGGCCACATTTGCTTCGCTAGGTAGTTCCTTTGGTGTGGAAAATCAATCAATAATTGATAACCTGAACTTACAAAATCGCTTGGAAACAGTTTATACTTAAATGAAGACTCATTCATTTCAGGAGAATAATTATTGGAAGCGCCACTAAAGTTAACAGGCTGACCAGATTTATCAGTCACATTAAACATAAAATTGGTATCTACTTGGTTTGCTCTAAGTCTTGCGGTAATTAGTGTATCGAGCATCACCAAATTGATTCTAGCTGTAATATCATCAAATAAATTACTGCTAAACATTTTTACCATCATTTCGTTTAGATACCTAGACTTTACTAGCAGATTCCTTTCATACGAATTGCTAAAATTTACAGGCATTGAAAATGCAGAATCATGATGTCCAAACATGTCGTGATGCCTAGGAAAATCGAATAGATGTTTTAAATCTCTTGTGACCACTTTACTTTCTGCAATAATTCCTGTTACACTATCCACAGTTGATCCTGAGACTACAATATAGTCTGTATTCTTACTGTCTGAATTAATAATAGTATCTCCAATTTTAATCGTATTTTCATCACCAATTAAGCTACTAAAATCTAGTTTATTGCTTGTTCGAAAAGTTGACTTATTTTTGGATTTTTTTAATCCGGCATAAAAAATGTTTTTTTCTATTTTATCTAAATCAGACAAAACAGTTGCTACTGCTTTTTGAACCGAATTTTGAAATTGATCAGCACGTGTTTGATGTACATTTTTTAGCCAAGAAAACTGCAGTAATATCAATCCGATTAGTGAAATCGACATGAGAAAAATTACTATTTTTAATCTTGTTTTAATGACTTTTACTTTGGATTCAAATCAAAGATACTAATTGAATGACAGGCAAAATAACCCTTAACGTTTTTTAACAGGCTAAACAACATCTCTACGCCCAAAAATCCAGCGTGTTAAAAGCATAAATAGAATAATATAAACTAGGCTAATTATAACATATTTCGAATTCAAAGTATCCACTGATTGTAAACCGGTAATTAAATCTGTTAAACTTGGGTTCGGCAAAACTTCCGAAAATGAATGTAGAGGTAAATGATCTGAAATAGCATCAAAATTCTCTGCTCCTAATTGTGCTCCTACTATCTTTTCTACTAAAAAAAATCCAAAAAACACGATTACTGAAGTCGCTCCTTTTTTAAGAAAAAATGCAACAAACATTGCAAAAACCAGATAAGCCAGCACTTGAACGAAATAAGAAACTATGGCTAGACTTCCTGTCCATAAATTGTCTTCAAATTTCAACTGCTCCATTTCTGTCGCTCTAAATTGGTCCATTACTGTTTCCATATCTGGCATATCCCCCCCTAGCATAGATAAAGGATTTAAATCAACTCCGCTTGAAATACTAAAAGTTTGATAATAAAAACTTGCTGAAAAACCGACTACACCAACATAAACTGTTGCTATGGTAGCAATAGCAAGCAACATATAAAACTTCGACTTAAAAAAATCTGCCCTTGTATAACCATCAATTATATTTTGACGCACAGTCTTATATGCATATTCATTTGTAATATGAAAAATGAGAATAAATGCCAAGATGAACAAGCTAAACCAACTTGCTAAATAAGCTGTAAAATACCATGTTGTTTCGTAGTCTCTTGGTAAAAAAGGATACGAACTTTCTCCTTGCATGCCATCCTCAATAAATGCTGGAACAGTAAAAATAATAACCGGAAGAAAAACTAAAAAGAAAATAGAAAATACTTTGAATGAGGTATTTCCTTTTAATTTTAAATATTCTGTCTTTAACAATTTGAATGCCATAATTATTGATTAACAATGTTTAAAAATTCTTCTTCTAAGCTTGCTTTATGCAAGGCAATATGTGACAAGTAAATCCCATTTTCTATTAGAAATTTATTGATTTGTTGACCTGAAATGCTGGAGTCACATTGTACAATAATAAATCCATTCTCTATCGTAACTTGATCAATAAATTTGGCTGATTGCAATATTGACTTGGCTGATTGCAGATCGTCAGTTTGCAGTTTGTAATTGGCCGGTGTTTGCATTAAATCTCCAATTTTGCCCGCCTGTAATAATGTTCCTTTTCTTAAAATGGCAACATGAGTGCAAGTCTTTTGAATTTCATCTAATAAGTGACTTGATACAATTATCGTTTTACCTTCAGCTGCAATACCATTTATCAAGTTTCTCATTTGGCTTATTCCCTGTGGGTCTAGGCCATTAGTTGGTTCATCTAACACCAATACTTCAGGATCTGCCAATAAAGCAGAAGCCAATGCTAATCTTTGCTTCATTCCTAATGAATAGGTTGAAAAACGGCTTCCTTTCCTATCCAGTAAGCCTACCCTCTCTAAAACAATATCAATTCTATTCTTATCAGCATTTTTAATGGCACAAGATATTTCAAGGTTACGATATGCTGACAAATCTGGATAAAAAATGGGGTGCTCTAATATGGAACCTATTCTTTGTCTTTGATTACTAGAAGTACCTGAGCCAAACCATGAATAACTACCACTATTCGGATTAATAACTCCTAATATCATTCCTAAAGTTGTGGTTTTACCACTTCCGTTTGGTCCCAAGATACCATATACCTGGCCTTTTTCTATGGTTAAATTTAAATCGTTAACCGCAAAATCACCACTGTATTTCTTGGTTAGACCTTCAATTTTTAAAATAGTTTCTGCCATAAGATGAGTTAAAATCGTAAAAACGAAATACTGTTTAAATCTACAAAGATTTATTGTAAGACAGAAAAATAATGGAAATGTTACAGCAATGGAAAAATTAGGCTGTCAATTCATCTTTTTGGCATTGTTCATCTGGACGAGCACCACAGAAACTGCATGACTCTCCTTCAGCACTGAAGTTAGAATTATTACTTGCACACGTCCCTGCAAATTCACCTCCCTTTTTTGCCCATATTTTAATTGCAATCCCTGCAAATGCAAGAGCTAACAAACCTATTGTGAGTAAAACTAATTTCATGTTTTTTACTTAATTTATTCAGTTAATGGTAAAGTCAACCAAATTACTTCTGCAAATTTACTATAAATTGGATTGAAATCAATGTTAATATTTGATAAACTTTCCCTCACCCTTTAGCGTTAATTCAATTGACTTGGGACTACCGGAATATAAAATATCTCCAGCACCATCAATTCCGATATTGGCCACAGCATCATCTAAATTTAATTTCAGTGTTGCTCGAGAATTCTGATAACCAAATAGGAACTGACTCTTTAAACTCAAACCATCTCCATAGCCTTGTCCCTGTGTTTTTAAAGTGGCAAATTTTGCAAATCCCTTTGCTACAAAATGGCCAGGTCCTGCAGAAACAGTTACCCTAAGGTCATTTAGATCGGTTGTCATTACCGCTACTCCTCCTGCTTCTCGCATTTCTAATTGCATTAAATTACCCTTAATAGTATCAGCAAAAATAAGAGAGTCGGATACCTCAGCGTAAACGTCAATAAATTCTGGATAGTAAACGTGTATGGTTACCTTTTTATCAAAATTTCTCAAAAAATTGCAAGATGATTTGTTTGACACTACTAATTGAAAATTATTATTTTCTACCTCAACTAACTTTACCATATTTTCACCACCAACAACTTCTATTTGTCGTTTATCACTTTGGTGCATTATATATGTCAGCCCACTATTGAGCACCATTCTTTGAACAGAGTCAATAGGAATAATTAAACTGGTTGGGTTACCTACAGTCTTCCAACAAGATCTTTCATCTACTTTTTTACATGCAAAACATACAATAAGAACCAATAAAGTACCTAATATTTTTACCATGATTTAATCCGATATCCAATACCAAACTCAAAAAAATCGGCTTTCCCTAAGTTTGCTCTAATATTAAACAATCCATACCAATATTGATTTAGATAAAATCGATAACCGATTTTATTATACAATCTGCCAATTGTATTGATATTATCTCTTAAATAATACCCCAAGCCCATCACAATTTCACTCTTATAAAATCGGTAACTTGCGCCAGCAAATAATCCAATTTGTAAAACATCCGACCTAGTAAAGTTGGAGTCCGGATACACAAATAAATTTGACTCATTATGAATCAAATCTAAACTTCCTTCAAATGACCAATGTTCGCTGAATAACCTTTGATATGTACCTCTTAATCCAAATACTGGATACCGTCTTGGTAATTTCGGATTAGCACGTACCTGTTTTGCAGAAAATACTGTACTAACCATTAAACTATTCTTTCGAATAACATCATGTATACGGGACTCATAGAGTAAATCTTTACGGTATGACTTTCTTTGATTGTTCATTAATCCTATTTGCAAAAAAACACTGGGTAGGTTTAAGCCCAAATTTGGATATGTAATGGCACCATTGGAAAAATGTGACAATTCAAAACCAGCACCTAAACTATAATGGCTAAAATACTTTAATGCCATTAATTTCAAAGTCACTTTTGCATTTAAGTGAGATCCGATAGCATTATTGCTTGGATTCTGTTCAATACTGTATTTTTTAGTAAGGTATCCTAGGCCCATTCCATATTGAAAATCAACAAAAAAAGTATGGCCTTGATAAAACGATTTATTGAAAAAGAATGATGTTGAAATAGCCTGTCCAAGTACTTCATCATAACCAAAATTACGATATTCTAAATTAAAACCAACAGCAGGGAAATGATACTTAGCATCACTTAATTCATCTTGTTTATGATTAATAACTCCTACCTCAAAACCATAAGCGTTTTGACGCACTAAATGTGTCATTGCAGAGCGATGGGCCATCAAAAAGCCTCCTTTTGTCTGAACATAAAATCCGCTGGAAGAAATGTCTTGCGCAGAGCCAGACACCATAAGCAACATACTCAAAATAAGCAAACATTGTGCAGAAGAAATAGAAAGTCGGATCAGCATGAAGTTTAAAATACGATAGCTTATTAATCTGCTAATTTAATGTAAATTTGAGGAAAAGAAAAATAAAGATGCAAGCCAAATTAAAAGCCTTTGAACGACTATTAATCATTATGGACGAACTTCGAGAACAATGCCCTTGGGACATGAAACAAACCATGCAAAGTTTACGTCATTTAACCATTGAAGAGTGTTATGAATTAACGGATGCCATTTTAGATGAAGACATGGATGAAATTAAAGGGGAATTGGGTGATATTATGTTGCATTTAGTATTCTATTCAAAAATTGCTTCAGAACAAAAGCAGTTTGATGTGGCTGATGTTTTAAACACAGTTTGTGATAAGCTTATTCACCGTCATCCGCATATTTACGGTGATGTAACAGTGCAAGACGAAGAAGAAGTAAAAGCCAATTGGGAAAAATTGAAGTTAAAGGAAGGTAAAACCTCTATACTTCAAGGTGTACCTAAATCATTACCGGCTATGGTAAAGGCTACACGAATACAAGACAAGGTAAGGGGCGTGGGCTTTGAATGGGATAATAAAGATCAAGTTTGGGCCAAGGTGGAAGAAGAAATTGCAGAATTAAAAATAGAAGAACAGGCGGGAAACCTTGATAAGATGGAAGCTGAATTTGGAGATGTATTATTTTCAATGATTAACTATGCACGTTGGCTTGGTATTGATCCTGAAACAGCCTTAGCAAGAACTAATAAAAAGTTCATCAACCGATTCCAGTGGATGGAAAAAGCCATTTCAAAAGACAGTAAAACATTTGATAATATGGACTTAAAAGAGATGGATACTTACTGGGATCAAGCAAAAACGAAACAATTTTAGTATTAGTTTATGGAATCTTGATCGCTTTTGTATCCTATAAAAACAACATTTAAATTTAATATGCTACTGAACCTACTTAACAGAAGGAATTTACGGCAATTGTCTGATCAAGACTTGGTCGTTTCCTATGCTAAATCGGCTAGTAAATTAATTATAGGTGAAATTTTTAAGCGATATGGTAAAATGATGTATGGTGTCAATTTAAAGTACTTAAAAAATACGCAAGATGCTGAAGACGTATTAATTCAGTCCTTTGAGGCATTGCCTTTAAAAATGGCTAAGTCAGATATCAAAAATCTTAAAAATTGGTTGTATACTGTCACAAAAAACGAGTGTTTACAATTCATTCGTAAACGTAAACCTAATGACAGTATTGATAATACGCTGCTTCTTAAGCAAAACTCGGAAAATGAGGATTTAGAAGCTGTATTTACAAAAGAGGAAAAGTTAACGGTACTTGAAAAAGCCATATTACTATTGAAATCTGAACAAAAAGTCTGTATTGAACTTTTTTATTTAAAGCGATTTTGCTACGAAGAAGTTGCAGATAAAACAGGCTTTGAGGTAAAAAAAGTAAAGAGTTATATCCAAAATGGAAAACGAAATTTAAAATTGATTTTAGAAGAAAAAGATGTCTTTAAATCCTAAACATATTAACCAACGGCTTGATCGTTATTTTGGTGGAAAAATGACCAAAGTAGAAATGCATCAATTGGAAAAGGAAGCCTTATCTGATGCCTTTTTGAAAGATGCCATGGATGGTTATACCGAAAATGCTAGCGGCATAAAATATTACAACCAGCACTTAAAGAAACGGTTTGGCTTTGACTACAAATATTGGGTTATTTCTATACTCTCCATTGCCTTAATTATTATGTCAACTCTTTATTTTACAAAAGCGGGTCAAAAACCTGCTTTAATTAGTCAAGCGGATATTAATAAACAAATTCCAGATGAAAATATTTCTTCTCAGCAAGAATATGAAGTCATACCCAAGGACATTGAGCAAATGGAAACTATTGCGGTGGTCTCTCAAATACAACATGAAAAAATTGTGCAAGATTTTACTGAAAATCAAACCTACCATTTAGAGACCGATTCAGTGAGTGATGATATAATTTTAGTAGACCCTAATCAATTAATTTTTGAAGAAGCATTACCAGAAATCATTATTACTAAGCAAGAACGCAAAATAATTACATACCCCTATCGCTACTATTATGATATGGCTGTTGTGGACTATGCCCGTTTTGAAAACAGGGAAAAATTAATCAATAAAACAGTATATACATTTTCTGGTTTAGATGCATCTTTTGAATCCGATAGTGCAAGGAACAATCATGATTTAATTGAGCAGACCGTTCAAGTCAGTTATCTCGAATACTTAGAAGAAACTATTTACTATTTCTCAAAAGACAAGTACAAAAACGCTTTAAAAAGATTAAATACGATTTCATTACAATACAAAAATGATTTGAACGCATTGTTTTACGGTGGTTTGTGCTACTATAATTTAGGTAAATTTGATAAAGCACTTGAATCTTTCAAAAAAGTACTTCAACTTAAAGAAGGGCCTTTTGTAGAGGAGTCAAAATGGTATGAAGCCAAAACCTTATTAAAACTTAAACGAACAAAAGAGACGAAAACTTTATTGGCTGAAATTATTATGTTTAATGGCTATTATGCCGAACAAGCCGCAACATTGCTAAGAGGCTTATAATAGAAAACTCTATTCAATGACTATTGCCTTTCTAGTGATAAGTACTCCATTCGAAATCGAAACAAAGTATACTCCTACTTCAAGGTTTTCTAAATTAATATTTGTTTTAATATCTATTAGATTTGCTTCGTAAACTATTTGTCCTGTAGAGCTTGTAATTTCTAGTTCAGTATTTGAATTTAACGTGTTTAGCTCTATCAAAAATTGACCTTTTGAAGGGTTAGGATAAATTCCAAAAGTAATGTTACCCTCATTAAAACCGAGTGATTCAACTCTGACACAATTTGTCATTTTAACACAACTGCCTTTACTGACTATACATGCAAAATCTCCGTTTACGGGAGCTGTATATGTTTGATGAATTGCTCCTGGTATGATAGCATTGTTATTATTACAATCTACCCATTGATATGTAGCACCAGTTTCTTGAGCTTCTATCGTCATAGCTGCAATCCAGTTGGCAGTGTTGTCAACAGAATCAATTATTACTGTGTACATAATTACACTGTCACAGCCATTATTGGCCACAAAAGACTCATGGTAAGTGCCTGAAGTTGTATACACTACACCTGCATCTGAAGTCCATTGATCACATGCATTTATCGTGATCCAAGTATCACCAAAAATGACAATTTCTACATCAATATAAACAATGCTATCACAACCATTAATTGTTGAAAGATTTTCAAGGTACGTGCCTGAAGATGGATAACTAATACCGGATCCAGATATATAAGGTTCACCACAAGTAAAGGCAGAAACGGTAATACTAACATCATAAAACACATCTAAAGTAATAGTAATGATGCTATCACAGCTTGCGGCATTTGGAATGGTGTCATTATAAGTGCCCCTTACAGTGTATTGAACTCCACTTGGTGAAGTATAAACACTACAGCTAGCAACCGAAATACTACTATAGGTATCACCAGATGTACATTGTGTATAACCAGTTAGATTAAGCAAACAAAAGGTAAAAATAAGAATTAGTTTACCTGATAATTTGGAATACGCTTTCATGAGGTCTTTATTAACTCTTCATACTCAAAGATAGTACTTTATAAAAATTATCTCTACAAAACAAAGAATGCAGATGAAAAATAATAAAACACAGAGTCCACTATTTCATTTTTCTCCATGCTAACTGTTCTTCAACTGATAAAAATGTCCAGGCCACAATCCTAGTGATTTTATTGCCAGTGCCCATTGGGATGGTCTTAACATGCTTAACATTGATTTTTTCTAATGTTTTATAAATGCCTTTAAGGTTAGACTGCTTTGATACCAAGGTTGAAAACCAGAGGCATTTATTAGAAACCTTTGCACTCTCCATAATCATGGTGTGAATAAATTGATATTCTCCGCCAACATAAACTAATTCGTTGCTACTGCCTGAAAAATTAAGTTTAGGCCATTCTGCTTCTTTACCTGACAAATTCTTCACTTTTCTCCTACTGCCCTTTTGGGCGTCTTCTATTGATGAATGAAATGGTGGATTACAGATTACAGCATCAATTTTATCGGTTCTTTTAAGAATACCTTTAAAAATATTGTTTGAGTTTCTCTGGAGCCTAATTTCTATCTTATCAACAAGTCTAGAGTTTCTATTTGTTATACTTCTCGCGGAAGCAATGGACTTTTCATTAATATCAGATCCAATAAAATCCCAACCATATTCTACTGTCCCAATAATTGGATAAATACAGCTGGCGCCGGTTCCAACATCTAGACAATTAATTTTATCTCCTATTGGAATTGAACCAAAATTACTTTCAGCCAATAGGTCAGCTATATGATGAATATAATCTGCTCTTCCGGGTATTGGAGGGCATAAGTTTTCATCAGGAAAATCCCAGAATTTGATGTCGTAGTAATAGTTAAGAATGGCCTTATTTAGGGCTTTGACAGATGTCGCTTTCGAAAAATCAATTGATAATACTCCACGTTTACTTTGCAGTACATATTTTTTTAATTCAGGGCTCGCAATTATTAAGGCATCAAAGTCATATTGATTCCTGTTTTTATTGCGAGGGTGCAATTTTGATTTTATCAACTTATTTTTCTCTGAGGACATCAATGGTTAATTTCATTTAAACAACAGATTACGATTCTAATTTTTCAGCAAACATCTTGAACTGATCCATCCATTTTTGACTTTGCGCCTTAAATTTACCTGGAAATAGCTTAGCCATTAATTTAATTATAAATCCATTAAATTTAGTATACTCCACTTCTGACACGTATTGGGTTTTGTTTTCTCCCATTTTAATAAAACGAGTAGTTTGCGTATTTGTCATATGAATATGCTCATAAAGCGCTACTTTCTCATCTGGCAAATTTGAGGAAATTATTGTTTCGATTAGTTCTATTCTTCTTTTTCCATTAAACACAATTTTAGATTTTGCGCCTTTCGAATTTGGAGTACCGCTTATGTGTTCAATACTTTCAAATCCATCCTGCCAATCTTTGAAATATGTAGGATTATTCCAGAGTTCGGCCGTTTTAGCAATTGGTAAATCTACATCTACTTTACTAGTATATTTCATGATACTATTTTTTCTTTTTAGATGGCTTTGGATTCAGTTTTGAAACATAATTGAAGCTCTTATCAAGGTATTCAAACAATTTTTCAGTATCCTGTAATACACCATCTGGAATTAAAACATATTCTTTCATCACTCGTCCGTGCTGCATCATTAATTGACTATTGAAATTTTGAATAAACGCATTCCTTTCATCTTCTGAAAGTCGCAACCCCACCTCCCCTTCTTTTGACAGGAATGAGAACATATGTCCATTTACTGATGTGTAGGGTGTTGTTTTTCCTTTTCTTTCAATTTTTGGCTTTTTGTCTACTACTTTATTTTAGAGGTCTCTTTTTTCAGTTAAAGTACCATTACTATTCTACTAACTTTTTAAAGTCGTTAATCTATTGAGGTTTTATTTCGAAGGACATATTACCTTTTTTAGCAATTACACTAAAGCTAACTCCTAATGCACGCAATGTACCATATCCGCCAGTTATTGCTAAAACAAATCCGCCAGCAATTAATAAACCAAGTTTTGTTGTGGGTTCAGGATCAACAATTGCCAAAAGAATTATCCAAATACCTGCGGCACTCAAACCAATCCCTACCAAAACTGCTGTGATCTGTTTTACAGTTTTACCAGCTTTCGATTTTGACGCCCTAATTAAACTAACCGCAGATTTTAAATCGTTTTCTGTTAGCCCTAACTTTGCATCATCTATAAATGTAAATTTATTCTTTGATGCATATTGCTTTAAGGCCATTTCTAACCAATCAATATCAGATGTTTTAATTACTTTACTCATTACTAATTTGACTTTTTCACCATTTACATTGCTAAAATTGCACTCTTTCTTTTCAAAGTTTACTAAATATAGACATTTATATAGAATTGTGTTAGTAGTGAAATTAATTCTTTCTTGTTCTTAAAAAACCTATATGAATGGATGCCATCCATCCTGAACTTAAACCCCGTTGAATATTGAAGTTCTGTTTTTGAGTGGGTATTCCCGGACCACTAAAATTATAATTGTATGGAATCAATGCATGACTATAACCCGCTTCAAGAGTTAATAACGTCTGATTATCGACAATTAGTGAATATCCAATATAAAATTTGAGATTCTTCATATTAGACGATCTATAATTTATCCAATCATTAGACTCATCATCACCAAGTACATCAAATCCTTCACCTATATATGTCCAAACTCCTCCTAATGACAAGGAAGTCTTTTTAAAATAAATAAATGGAAGATTAAGGCCAATTGAACCCACAAAACCACCATAATTTAAATTTCCAGCCCCTGCTGATAGCTTCAAACTGATATTCTTCGTGAAAAACAAATCTGCCGAGGCACCGAAATTTCCAAAATGACTTTTATTTCCAATTCCAAAACTAAATTTGACATCAAACGGGGAAATTTCGCATAAAGGATCAACTTGAGCAAAGGCTGTTTTACTTAAAATCAAAATGCAAACTAAAATTAATTTTCCAGTTCTCATATTACACACTGCCATTGGTGCTTAAGCTTAAAAAAAGCATTGAAGTCTGCTTTTAGTTTTCATTTCTTCTCTTCACGTAAAATTTTCTCCATTTTACGGCCTTTCGCTAATTCATCAATCAGCTTTTCCATCTGTCTGCATTGTTTATACAGTTCAAATTCATTTTCAATTTCTTCAATTCGATAACCACAAACAACTCCTTTAATCAAATAGGCATTGGGATGTATTTTTGCTTGCTCAAAAAACGTTTTATACGTTACTTTCTCTTCGATAAGCGCTAGCAATTTATTCTCATCAAAACCAGTAAACCATTCTATTACCTGATGAAACTCTTCTCTTGTTCTACCATGCTTTTCTAATCTATTCCAATATAATGGGTAAATACTTCCAAAAACCATATTGGCCAATTTCTCATTTTTTTCAGTTGTAACCTTCATTTTTTCGATTTTAAATAGTTGATAACGGCTTGTGCAAATTTACGTTGCTGTAAGGTACGAAACAGCTAACATTTTGCATTTTAAAATACTGTGGTTTGCCTTGGGAAAAGTCCGACCTGAACTTTGGGTTACTGTGGTTTTTTTACAGCAAATTCACGTGCTATTTTTCTCCCGAAAGTGGGTGAGCTATTGCATTATAACGTTTGTGTATGTTGTCGTTACTAGCCCGCAGGGCAGTTATGCAATATACATTGTGTTGTACACTTTTTTTATTTTTCAATATACTAACTTTTAACATTCTACTCCTATTTTACTGTGTTTTTACTTTCCACATTATTCATTTT
>JBGCFR010000025.1:0-78695 GCA_045107045.1 Crocinitomicaceae bacterium | reverse complement strand
ATCAATAACTCCCCTATTAATTCTACTCTGGAGCTATATGACATAAGTGGCAAGCTAATATTAAGGAGATTATTATCAGAAGAATCATCAGTTATAAACCTTCCAACAGTTAAGCAAGTTTACATTGTTAAACTCATTGATAAGAATGGGGAGTTCTTGACTAGTAGGAAGCTTTAAAAAAACTGTTAAAATATTATTGAAAAGTCAGCTAAAATGCTGACTTTTTTCTATTTTTACACGAATCAAAACCCAAATCCAAGAATGGATTTTAACGAAGAAAAATTTCAAGCACATTTAAAGGAAATAGTTGCCGCTGGTGAGGTAGATGGAGATAGACCATTAACTCTGTCAGAACTTCAAGAGCTAGCCAATTCAATGGGCTTGTCTGATTCTGATTGGAAAAGACTTTTAAATGACGCAGATCAAAATTTAGCCTTGGCCAAAAATCATCTAGATGCCAGAAATTATGTTGATGCGGTAGTAGCAGCAGATAAAGCAACAGCAATCAACCCCTATTTAAAAGATGGAAACTCAGTTTTAGCTCAAGCCTACTTAATGCAGTGGATTGATGATAATGATGCTGTTAAGCTTCAAAAAGCTGAGTTTTTTGCTCGAAAAGAATTAAAGGTTGATCCGAATGACAAAGAAGCTTTGAATGTTTTAAGTACCGTTCAGAATAAAAAAAGAATTAGTAATGATGATGGTAAACTGAAAAAGTATGTATTATATGGAATTGGTGCATTAATTTTCATTTTCGTATTAGGTTATTGTTCTTTCAGCCCATCAAAAGCTGACAGTAATGATATTTTAAAAAATCAGCTTATTGAATTAGAAGAAAATGTAAATGCAAAACTTGAATTAGTAAATTCGGCCACAGATAGACGCAATAATCTAGTACCAGAACTACTAAAAGCTGTTAATAACAATGGTAATAATAGCCTGTTGAGAGACATTGAAAACTTGCAGTCCGATATTGAAACTTCTAATGATAGTGAGCGAATTGAATTGGAATTAGAATTAGAGAAAAAAATTAATCAAGCTAAAGGATTGGCTACTTCAGGTTCTGATAAAAGTAGTCTAATTATTAGTATTGAAGGTGCCGAAAACAGAATTAACTTTGCAAGAAATGCCTATAATGAAGCGGTTAGACAATTTAATACGTTAGCAAAGCAAAATGAAGGGGAGTTGCCCGGCTTTGATATTAAACCTTATTATAAATGAGGTTAGTTTTATTATTTTTCTTAATCCTATTTCAGCTTTCAACTTTATATGCTGAATCTTACAATGCCTCTGATTTAAAGGCACCAGATTTCAAAACAAATCATTATATCATTAATCCTGATGGTATGGTTGATTTAAAAAAGGAGTCTAAATTTTCAATGTTAAAGGAGACTTACTTTTTTAAGCGACTAATAGAGCCAATTATCATTACGGTTAAAAGTATTGAAGGAACCACAGAGCGATTTTTAAAAGAATATGCCGCCAAAAATCGTTTAGAACCTCTGACAAATGGGAGGTATATTATTCAACTATTTGTATCTGATCAATCAAAACTTGATTTTTACTTGGGAAGTCAATTGTCGGATATTTACAAAAGTGATTTTCTTAATGACTTGAGGGCAGAGTATGAACCTGTAATGAAGAATGGACATGAAGGCACCTACCAATATGTTGTTTTTCAAAAATTAGGAAATTATTTGGTGGATAAAGTCTCTTTTTATTATGATCTAGAAGTCACCAAAAATCTAGTGTACCCTTCTTACCCAAATAAAGTAATAATTGCTAGCAAAAAATTTGAAACAGTTCAATACTATTCTAAACAGAATCAAAAAGTTAATCAAGGTTCTTCATTAAATTCTCAGATTGATGACGGTATAGCCTACGGTTCTGAACTCAATTCAGAACAAGAAGAAAATAAAGCGCCCAAAATCACTATTGACTATTCGCAAATTGAATATGAATATAAATCAGGCTTGATTAGAGATGTTTCTGATGTTCCCAATCAACGTAGTATCAATGATATTTGGGTATCGAATCCTCATCAAATTATTACAGAATCAGAAGCTAATCAAATTGATAAAAAGTTAAAAGAAATTGAAATCAATACTGGATATGAAATTGCAGTTGTCTTCTTAAATTCTATCAATAATCAAGATGCATATGATTTTGGATTAAGGTTATTTAACGCTTGGGGGATTGGAAAAAAAGACAAGAACAATGGATTACTTATAAAAGTAGTTCTTAACCCACGTGCATTGACTTTTATTACTGGCTCTGGCACTGAATTGGTGCTTTCAGATGCAGCGACTTATTCAGTAGGTCAAGACTATATGAAACCAAGCTTTAGAAATGGAGAATACGGTCAAGGTATTTTAAAGGGCTTAGATAGAATTGAAGTAATATTTGAAGGAAATGATGTACCTGTAGTAAATAATTCTAATTACGAATCGTACACTGATTATAGTAATTACCCTTGGTACGAGCGCTATCCAGCACTACTATATTATTTAATCTTTTCAGCTGCTCTATTAGCTATTTACATTATTGTTTTAGTAATAGCCATTATTTTTGTGAAAGATTTACATAAACGCTACCACATTATTAAGTTTTTCAACTTATTGGTATTCCCAATTCTTTTTCCATTACCATTTGCTGTATTGTTCTTTTTTAATAAATTTTTGATGAATCGTTGGCGAAATACTGTTCGATTTGGGGAATTACAAGGAGAGATAATGCACAAATTAGAGGAAGAGGAAGAAGATGAATATTTGTCAGAGGGTCAAATAACAGAGGAACGAATTAAATCTATTGACTATGATGTATGGGTTACAATAACACATAGCGAAATATTAATATTAGGTTATAAAGATTGGATTAATAAGTATAAAAGATGCCCTAAATGCACCCACAAGACATATTTTAAAGAATATGATAAAACTATTAGGGCAGCAACTTATTCTAGTTCAGGGAAAGGGCAAACCAAATACTATTGTGAAAACTGTAAGCACGAAAAGATAAAAAACTATACTATTCCAAAACTCAGAAAATCCAAGTCGAACTATTCTCGAGGAGGGTCATCTTGGGGCGGTGGAAGTTCTTGGAGTGGCGGTGGTGGATCATCTTGGGGAGGTGGTTTCTCCAGCGGTGGCGGATCCTCTAGTGGTTGGTAAACGAATTAATTGAATTGAATCGAAATGACAGAAAGCAAACCTCTAATTTTAATTACAAACGACGACGGAATAACTGCTAAAGGTATCCGATTTTTAGTGGAAGCAATGAAACCACTCGGAGAAATTGTTGTTGTTGCACCCGATAAGCCGCAAAGCGGAATGGGGCATGCCATTACAATTCATGATCCGCTAAGACTTGAAAAATCATCAGTCTTTGAAGGAGTTGAAGCATATACTTGCTCTGGCACACCAGTTGACTGTGTTAAGATAGCTATTTACGAGGTGCTTAAAAAAAGGCCAACTTTACTTGTTTCAGGTATTAATCATGGTTCTAATGCAGCAACAAATATTTTATACTCTGGCACTATGTCTGCGGCTGTTGAAGGGGCCATTGAAAATATTCCTTCCATAGGTTTTTCTCTGCTCGACTTTGATAAGAATGCGGACTTTGATGCTTCTATGCACTATGCTCGTATTATAGCAGAACAAGTACTAAAAAATGGATTACCTGGCAGCAATTGTCTAAATGTTAATATTCCAAAGGGGCCGCTTAAAGAAATTAAAGGAGCAAAAATTTGTAGACAAGGTAGAGCCTACTGGGATGATCAATTCGAAAAACGAAAATCTCCTTTTGGGGGTGACTATTATTGGATGTCAGGCCAATTCACCGTTTCAGATAAAGGAGAAGATACGGATATGTGGGCATTAGATCATAATTATGTCTCAATTGTACCTATTCAATTTGATATGACCGCACATCATTTAATTAGTAGTTTAAACGAATTCGATATATAACAAGTGCGATTAACATAGAAAATAAAATAGTAACTTATTAACAAATTCCCCCATAATCATTAAAAGAGATTATTATTTTTGTACTATGAGTTTTGTGGATAAAGTAAGAAAATACGATAATGTTTGGGTTGGAATAATTGTGGCTTTTGTGCTATTAGTTATCGGTTTCGTACTGTCATACTTTGTAAAAGGGTATCCTACAGTTTCATTTTCCAAATACTTACGTTATTTGACAAATGGAAATTCTGACAGAATGGACATATTGATTTTTAGCATTCTTCCGAATATGATACTATTCTACTTTACAAACTTTCGTTGGCAACTATACGAATTTGTAAAAGGTCTTGTTGTAGTATCTGTCATTTTTTGTTTGATCATTGTTTTATTATCCCTCTAAACTGTCACCTAGTTTAGGCACTCTAAAGAGCAATAGAACACCGACAATAAAAAATACAATTAGTGCTAAAACTGAAGCTCTGATGTCACCAAAAAGACTTTCCATCACACCGAATGCAACCATACCTATTACGATTCCAATTTTTTCAGTAATATCAAAAAAGCTGAAAAATGATGCAGTATCTTCAGTTTCTGGCAAAAATTTTGAATAAGTTGAACGACTTAATGATTGTGTTCCTCCCATTACAAAGCCAACCACGCCAGCAAGCATGTAAAATGACATTTGGCTTTCAACAATTGCATATGCAAAAACGCAAACGCCAACCCAAACTACTAATGCAATAATTAGTGTATTGATATTACCTATCTTTTTTGATAAGAAACTAAATAGATAAGCACCTGGAATGGCGATAAATTGTATAATTAAAACAGCGATAATTAAACCACTGCTATCACCATCAGTAAACACAACTTTTTTAGCAAAAAGAACCGCCATTAACATAATAGTTTGCACCCCCATACTGAAAACGAAAAAAGAAAATAAATACCGTTTTAATTGTTTGGTCCCTTTAATAAAATCCCATACCTTTTTTAATTCCTTAAAGCCATTTCCTAAAATTTCCTTTGTTACTTTATTGAAATGTTTTGGTGCCGGTAAACGCCTATACGTAATTTGGCTAAACCCTACCCACCATAATGCAACTAATAAAAATGAAGCTTTAGCAGGCATTTTAAATGGCAATAAGTCTGGAACTAAATTCCCCATTAATAGCAAACAAATAATTAATAAAAGTGAGGCTCCAAAATATCCCATTGAAAATCCTTTCGCACTAATCCGGTCATGGTCTTTTGGTTCAGCAATCTCTGGTAAATAAGCATTATAAAATACTAAACTATTCCAGAAACCAATACTGGCAAAAAAAATAGATAACATACTCCATTCTAAATGGTTTGCATCAAAAAAATATAGCGTTGCGGTAGAAATGGCACCTAAGTAGCAAAAGAATTTTAAAAATCCCTTTTTACTTCCAGAATAATCTGCCACTCCTGACAAAATAGGAGAGACAAATGACACCACTATAAAGGAAGCTGCTACTACAAAAGAATATAGTGCTGTATTGGCTAGCTCAAATCCTAAAAAACTCACTAAGTCTTGATTAGGCCCCTTTCCTATTCCCAATGGTGAGGCACCGGTCACAGTTTCGTAAAAAATTGGAAATATTGAAGTGGATACAACTAATGGATAGACTGAATTGGCCCAATCGTAAAAAGCCCAAGCATTCACTACTCTTTTATTTCCTTTTTCCATAATAATGATTTACTGTATCAAATATGCACAAAAAAAAAGGGAAAACTAAGTTCTCCCTTTAAAATAAATATTTACTAATTGAAAATTACATTGCCATTGCTTTTGCAGCAGCTACTTTTTCAGCTAAAGCATTAGTAAGTGCTTCTGCTTTTTGGATTTTTTCCATTTTTGCAGTATACTCAGCTTCATTCATTTTTTTCTTTCCTTCTTCTAAAGCTAATTTTGCAGCTTCTATTTTTCCTTTTGCAGCAATTACATCAGCATCACCTTTGGTAACGGCCGAATTCAAAGCAGCTACCTTTGTCGCTTTATAAGCTTTTGCAGCATCTGCTTTTTCAGTAATCGTTTTATTAGCCATTTCTGTCCTATAATCCGCTACAGATTTAACTTTAACAGCGGTTTCATCAATAACATCAGGAGTATTTTCAATTACTTCTTCTCCACCATCAACAACTTCCTCTCCATCTGATTTCATGTCAGAAACCTTATTTTTTATTTTATCCTTTACTGATTTAGCAGCTTTATTTAATTTATTTTCTGTTTCAACTCCTTCAGCATTACCATCACTTTTCGCTTTTGCAGCTTCAATCACCTCATTATGAACAGACTCAGCATTAGGGTTTTTCTTTAATTGCTTTTTTGCGTCTTCTATTTTCGCTTTTGCCTCAGTTTCAACCCCTTCAGCTTGCGCCTGAACAAAAGTGTTTACTGATAAAAGAACAGTAACAACGGTTAGTTTTATTAGTTTCATATTATAATTCGTTTAATAAGTTATTCAATTCATTACTTGCAGCCTCAATATCTGATGTTGCTTGTTCTAACACCTCTGAAATAGAATCCAATTGATTAACTTCATTAGTCATCATTTCAATTTTTGCAGCTTCTTCCTCAGCAGCTTTTTTTTCAGCTTCTCCATTTCCGCAACTTGATAATAAGGCTGATGCGAAAAAGATCATCATTAATTTTTTCATATTTGGTTGTTTAAGATTATACACAAATGTATTTATTATTTTTAAAAAAAAGTGTAATTAGCTATATATAGCACTTTTTTATTTACGATTTATTTTAATTAAATGAAATTTTTGAACTAAATATATCAGTGCGAATATTCCAATTATTGAATTTAAATTGATCAATCGGCTGCTTCAGGGGTGATTTAACAAGGCTTTTCAAACTACAAAAACCTATTTAACAGCAATTTATTGAATCGTTTTTTTTATTTATCTTTATCATGCCCTAATTTGTAATCTATACCGTAATTCATGCTTAAGCTTGAACAGTTATTTTTGTGGTTTATATCTGCTTTTTTTTGTATTAGCTCTGGTTTAGGGTTTGGGCAAGTTTTAGTAAATCCGGGGTTGGACAGTCCAATAACAATTTCATCTACCCCACCTAGTTGGTCGGCAGTTCCATTTACAGATGGCGCTTCACATGCATCAGGTGCACTGCAGACTTTTCCCGACGTTGTTGGTTTAACGGGACCAGGTGTTTCGGCGGGAGTGATTGGAAATCCACATTCTGGCAATAGTTTCGTCAGTGGTCTTTTGGCACAATTATCTCCAGCTTCTATTTATCATGAAGGTATACAACAAACAGTGACTGGATTAAACACTTTAGTTTCATATCAATTAGGTTTTTACCAAACAGTAGTTAAACAAGATAATTGTTTAGACACTAGTGGACGTTGGGCAGTATACATGGATAATGTATTACTTACTACATCTACTATTAGCACTAGCCATCTTCCTTTTAATAGTAATAATTTAGTTTGGGAACTAGATACATTTACCTTCATTCCAACAGCAACAACCCACACATTTAAGTTTTTACCTGTTGATGATGATGCAGATTGGCAACTTTCTTCTACTAATCTTGCTGGTAGTTTAAGAATGGGAATCGATAGTGTTTACATCATTCCACTAATAGATTGCAATGAAACACTACATATTGGAAATGACACATTATTATGTCTCGGAGATTCACTCACACTTTCTATAGACAACTTTCCAGACTTCAACTATCTTTGGAGTAACGGTGATACAGATTCTTTAACTACCCTATATGGAGCGGGCGTATATTCTGTGCAAATTGACAGTTCGGTATGTTCATATAAGGATACAATTATAATCACAAACCCTGCTATATCAATATTAGGCAACGACACCATTATCTGTTCTAGTGATTCAATTCTTCTTGACGCCACTACCCCTAATGCAACATATCTTTGGAACAACCTATCTGCTGACTCTACATTATTGGCATTTAGTTCTGGTCAGTACTACGTAAACATTACTGCTAATGGCTGCCAGTATTCGGATTCAATTCAGATTGACTATCATGTCGCACCAAATTTTGATTTAGGAAATGACACCACATTATGCGAGGGAGCTTCACTGCTTGTTGACGCTCTTACTCCAGCTAGCACATATCTATGGTATGATGCATCAACAAACTCTGACAATACCGTATCACAGGCAGATACAGTTTCATTAATTCTCACGCAAAACACTTGCCATTATTACGATACAATTGTAATTGACTATCATGTTGCCTTAACTCATTTCGCAGGAAATGATACTATTTTTTGTACTGGAGATTCTATTACAATCGGACCTAATATTTCTAATCCGTCTTATTTGTGGAGCAACGGCAGCATTGATTCTGCAACCACTTTTTA
Organism: Crocinitomicaceae bacterium; assembly: GCA_045107045.1. Lineage (GTDB taxonomy): Bacteria > Bacteroidota > Bacteroidia > Flavobacteriales_D > Crocinitomicaceae > Putridiphycobacter. Next base: position 70,348 of record JBGCFR010000025.1, on the reverse strand, counting down.
TGTTGCGGACACAGTTTGGTTAACGGTTTCGCAAAACGGCTGCAATTATACTGATTCGGTGATTATCACGAATTACCCCTCAATTAATTTTGTTTTAGGTAATGATACCACTATTTGTCCAGGTGATTCAATTTTGATTGATGCCACCACCCCCAATGCAACATATCTCTGGAATGACCTGTCCATTGACACAGCTTTAATTGCATTCAGTTCTGGTCAGTATTATGCCGATATTACGGTTAATGGATGCCAGTACACAGACTCTATTCAGATTGATTATTTTACTGTACCTAGCTTAAATCTAGGAAATGACACCACATTATGTGAAGGAGCTTCATTGTATATTGATGCACTTACTCCAGCCAGCACCTACCTTTGGAATGATGCATCAATAAATTCTGACATTACTATTTTAGAGGCTGATACAGTTTCTATAATTTTAACTCAAAACACTTGCCATTATTATGATACAATTGTTGTTGATTATTATGCGCCAGTCACTCAGTTTTTAGGAAATGATACTATTTTTTGTACTGGAGATTCTATTACAATCGGACCCAACATTTCAAGCCCATCTTATTTGTGGAGTAATGGCAGTATTGACTCTGCCACTACTTTTTATTTAGCGGACACAGTTTGGTTGGTGATTTCTCAAAACGGCTGTAATTACAAGGATTCAGCAATTATTACAAATTATCCAGTTATTAGTTTTGCCTTAGGTAACGATACCACTATTTGTTCAAGTGATTCAATTCTTCTTGACGCTACTACCCCTAATGCGACATACCTTTGGAATGACCTATCTGTTGACACAACGTTACTAGCTTTTACTGCAGGACAGTACTATGTAGATGTGAACATAAATGGTTGCCTTTATTCCGACTCTATACAAATTAGCCACATTACCTCACCTCATTTTGACTTGGGCAATGATACTACATTGTGCGAAGGGGCCTCATTGTATATTGATGCTCTTACCCCAGCAAGTACATATCTATGGAATGATGCATCAATAAATTCTAACATTACCATTACAGAAGCGGACACAATTTCGCTAATTCTAACTCAAAACACCTGCCATTATTATGATACAATTGTCGTTGATTATTATGCACCAGTCACTCAGTTTTTAGGAAATGATACTATTTTTTGTACTGGAGATTCTATTACAATCGGACCCAACATTTCTAGCCCATCTTATTTGTGGAGTAATGGCAGTATTGATTCAGCCACTACTTTTTATGTTGCAGATACAGTTTGGTTAATGATTTCTCAAAACGGCTGTAATTACATGGATTCAGCAATTATTACAAATTATCCAGTTATTAGTTTTGCCCTAGGTAATGATACCACTATTTGTTCAAGTGATTCAATTCTTCTTGACGCCACTACCCCTAATGCAACGTACCTTTGGAATGATCTATCTGTTGACACTGCATTAATGGCACTTAATTCGGGTCAGTATTATGTAGACATTACTGTTAATGGCTGTAAGTACTCAGATTCTATTCAGGTTGATTATATTGCCATACCTAATTTTGACCTAGGTAATGATACCACCTTATGTCAAGGGGCTTCATTGTATATTGATGCTCTCACTCCAGCCAGTGCATATCAATGGAATGATGCATCAACAAATTCTGACATTACCATTTCAGGGGCAGATACAGTTTCATTAATTCTCACTCAATACACTTGTAATTATTATGATACAATTGTTGTTAATTACACTTCTACTTTTAAACCGAATCTAGGAAATGATACCACATTATGTCCACAAGATTCCATTATCCTTTTAGTGCCTAATAACTATGGAACAATTTTATGGTCAAACGCTAGCCAAGACTCTAGTTTGGCTGTGAAAAATAGCGGTTTGGTTTGGGTAGAATTAAACAATGATGGCTGCCTCACTTATGATACTGTTGATATAAATTATTTCAACAGCCCCATTATTAATTTAGGAAATGATACTATACTATGTGTTAATGAAAACATTACTTGGAATATTTATCAACAAAATGCTTCATATTTGTGGTCTGACAATTCAACAAATGCTGATTTTACAGCATCATCAGGTGGGCTTTATTATGTGGAGATGATTGACAGTAATACATGCAAAGCATTTGACACAATTCAAGTTTCGGAAACCTATTTGTACTTAGACCTAGGAAGTGATTTATTGTTATGTGATGGTGATTCGGCTCAATTAAATGCTTATCAGCAAATTAATGCCAATTACCATTGGCAGAACAATAGTAATACATCTAGTATCTACGTTTCTACCTCTGGAGATTACTGGGTAAATGTTACTGCTGCACATTGTCAAATTTCTGATACTATAAATATTGATTTCATTGAGTTAACCCCATCATTTATGAGTAGTCAATCATTTTGTGAACAAGCTCCTACTGATTTCGCTAATCTTAGCATGATTTCTAGTAACGATAGTATACAAAGTTATTATTGGAATTTTGGAAATGATGATGATTCAGAGGCTGAATCCCCTACATATCAATACCCACTTGAAGGAATTTACGACGTATCATTGACAATTAGTTCTTATAATGGTTGCGAAAGTACTTTGAGGAAAAAGAATTTTGTTACAATTTATAAAAAACCTAATGCACAATTCACTACTGAATTGGTTGACCCCAATGCAATTGAATCTCAGTACTTACTAAATAGTAATAACACTGAAGCTACTTTTTGGACCTGGACAGTTGATGGCGAAATCATTTCAAATGATCAGAATACAAGTCACATATATGAACAATATGCGGAAGGATATAGTCATATTTCCTTAACTGTTGTAACAGATTTTGGATGTACTGATTCTATTTCTAAATATATTGAACTGCATGAGAACACCATATTCTATGTTCCCAACGCTTTTACACCATTTAATCAAGGTAGTCTAAATAATACGTTTAAACCTATTTTTACATCAGGTTTTATTGAAGATACATACCAATTATTAATCTTTAACCGTTGGGGCGAAGTACTATTTGAAAGTCTTGATTATGAAAATGGCTGGGATGGCACCTATTCTGGTCAGGTTGTGCCAATGGCTGCCTATGTTTGGCAGATAAGATACCAAGAAAAGAGTAACAGTCAGGTTGTAACAATATCAGGAACCGTTACAATCATAAAATAAGGAATGCTCTACTTAAATTCTTGGTCAACTGGACAAAATTCTTAATTTCATTTTTGTACTTTTGTTGAAATTTAAAAGACAATTCTATAATGAAACATCATCTACTTATTTCATTCATTTTCGTTATTTTTATTTCATGTCAGACTAATAATTCTGAAAATAGTTCAAAAAAGCACGAAGCAGAATTGCCACTTCAGCCTATTGCAAAAGATGTAACTGCAGAAGTATTTAAAGATCTTCTTGAAACCAATATCGGCACCTTGATTGATGTTAGAACACCTGAAGAGTTTAAAAATGGCTCTATTGGCAATGCGCAAAACATTGACTTTCTTGACAGTCAATTTGTTAATAATATAGATCTATTAGATAGGTCCAAACCCGTTTATGTATTTTGTCAAGCTGGTGGAAGAAGTGGCAGGGCCATGAAAACATTGAAAGAAAATGGGTTTACAGAAGTTTATAATTTAATTGGGGGCTATGGTCAATGGCCGTTTTAAATAAATTTTCTAGAAGTTGAGCAATAGAATTACCTATTTTGTAGATGTCATCTTACCGTTAAGTATTCCTAACACTTATACTTATAGAGTCCCATTTGAATTAAATAATGATATTGCAGAGGGTAAACGTGTAATTGTTCCTTTAGGAAGAAGTAAGTTCTATACAGGAATTGTTAAAAAACTGCATGAAATTGTCCCTCAGAACTACCAAGTAAAATATATAGAAACAATTTTGGACGACTCTCCAATTGTTACTCATAATCAGTTGAATTTATGGGAATGGATTTCAAATTACTATATGGCTGACATAGGTGATGTCATGAATGCTGCATTGCCAAGTAATTTTAAATTGGCCAGTGAAACTATCATAAGCATTCATCCAGAATTTAATAGAAGTTACGAAAATTTATCCGACAGAGAGTATTTGATTATTGAAGCCTTGCAGGTTCAAGAAGAATTAAGTCTTAAAGAAATTGCAGAAATTATCCAGATAAAAACGATTCAACCAATTATTAAAAGTTTGATTGAAAAAAAAGCTGCAATTGTTAGTGAGGAATTAAAATCAAAGTACAGACCAAAATTTGTTAGCTTCGTCAAAATCAATACTTCTTTTTTAAACGAAGAGCAATTAACTGAAGTATTAAACAACTTAGAAAACAGCAAAAGAAATCAAGGCCAAGTTGCAGCACTGCTAAAAATCATACAACTTACTAATTGGCAAAACAATCAACAAAACCCTATTTTAAAAAAGGTATTGCTAAATGATGACGTTTCTGAGTCATCAGTCATGACATTAGCGAAAAAAGGAATTATTGACATTTTCAGTGCTGAAATTTCTCGATTAGAGACTAATGACAATGAATTAAAAGCAATTAAAGACCTATCTCCAGCCCAAGAAAACGCACTTTCAGAAATTAAAACACATTTCACGACAAAGGACATTACTCTGCTTCATGGTGTTACATCATCAGGAAAAACGGAAATCTATGTCAAATTAATTGAAGAGGCATTAAGAAATGGAAAACAAGTTCTTTTTCTGTTGCCTGAAATTGCTTTAACCACTCAATTAATAACACGACTAAAGGCTTATTTTGGAGACTTAGTAGGCGTTTATCATAGTCGCTTTAATCAAAATGAGCGGATTGAAATTTGGCAACAAATATTAAATAATAGTCAGTCACAATACAGAATTATTTTAGGAGCAAGATCTTCTATATTTCTGCCATTTCAAAAATTAGGACTTATCATTGTAGATGAAGAACATGAAAACTCATTCAAGCAATTTGACCCATCCCCTAGGTATAATGCGCGTGATGTTAGTATTGTTTTAGCCAAGCAGCATCATGCTAAAGTTTTACTTGGATCAGCCACACCAGCATTAGAGTCTTATTATAACGCAACAGAAGGTCGTTATGGACTGGTGACAATTTCTGAGCGTTTTGGGGGAGTACAATTACCCGAAATACAATGCGCTGACCTTGAAAAGGAAACACGACAGAAGTCCATGAAGTCCCATTTCTCTTCATTTTTAATGACAGAAATGGAGGAAGCATTAGAAAGAAAGGAGCAGATAATACTCTTTCAAAATAGAAGGGGCTATTCTCCATTATGGACATGTGAACAATGCAATTGGACTCCACAATGTAAAAACTGTGATGTGTCATTAACATACCATAAGGCTCTTAATGTCTTAAAATGTCATTATTGTGGTTATTTCTTAACCCCTCCCTCGTCTTGTGGCGCATGTGGAAGTCGTAAATTAAAAATGATTGGTTTTGGAACCGAAAAAATAGAAGATGAATTAGCAATCTTTTTTCCTAATATAACAATCAAACGATTGGATCTTGATTCCACTAGAGCAAAAAATGCCTATCACTCAATTATATCTGAATTTGAAGCTAGAGAAATTGATGTTCTCATTGGTACACAAATGGTAACTAAAGGACTTGACTTTGATAATGTTGGACTGGTAGGTGTTTTAAGTGCAGACCAAATGCTTAAATTTCCTGATTTTAGAGCTTTTGAGCGTTCATACCAGTTAATGAGTCAAGTTGCAGGAAGAGCTGGAAGAAAAGCTAAAAGAGGTAAAGTAATTATACAAAGTTTTGAACCAAACCACTGGATTATTCAAAAAGTAATGTCTCATGATTATATGGGCATGTATAAACAGGAATTAATTGAAAGACGAAATTTTAACTACCCTCCTTTTTATAGAGTAATATTTCTTCAACTCAGACATAAAGATTCGAATTTACTTGAGGTGGCTTCTCATGATTTAGCCAATGCTTTAAGAAACGTGTTTAAGGACAGATTGCAAGGGCCGGAAGCTCCGTTAGTAGGTAGAGTAAGAAATTACTATTTAAAAAATATCGTTATTAAATATGAACGTTCAGCTAGTCCAGCTAAAGTAAAAGATTTAATTAAAGAAAAAATTGATGTATTTTTATCGCAACATGATTATAGATCGGTAAGAGTTGTAATTGATGTTGACCCACAATAGTGAAAGCAATAAAATCCGCCATACAGTTACTAATTCTAGTTATTTGGACTATCCTAATAATAGTAATTACAATGATTACACTTTTACTAACCTTTAATCCGCCATGGGTATTAGTAATTGTAAGAAAGGTTTGGGCTCCTTTTATTTTGTTTATTACGCAAATTGACTTGAAAGTAGAAGGACAGGAGTTCATTGATTCAGACAAAAATTATATTATTATGTCAAATCACACATCCTATCTTGATGTGCCTATTCTACTATGTGCCTATCCGAAGAACATTTACTTTGTAGCTAAAAGAGAATTACTAAGAATTCCATTTTTTGGATGGATGATGTGGCTGTTAGGTATGATATTCATTGACCGTACAAATCCAAAACGGTCCATTAGAAGCATGAAAATTGCAGCTATCAAACTTAAGAGTGGGAAAAATGTACTTGTTTTTCCTGAAGGAACTTTTGATGACAAAGGTAAGCTTCTACCATTTAAGAAAGGGACGTTTCACATTGCGGTTAAGGCCAAAATGCCTATTATTCCTGTAGCTATATCAGGTGGAAACAAAATTTGGTCTGGTGGTAAACTATTAAGCATAACAAAAGGAAAAGTTACTGTTAAATTTGGCCCAGCCTTTGAGCAAATAGAATCTGATGATAGAAAAGCTATAAATACTCTAAAAAATAGAGCAGAAGATATTATTAAGGATCTTTTGAAAGATATTTAAATCGCTTATACCTTCTGCATTGATCTCCTAAAAAAAAATGCAGCAATTAAGCCCAAGAAGGCAAACCCTGCATTCATTAAAAATACATATTGATGACCTAATTCACCTTCGTAGTTATCAAGCAAGTGTCCCATTGTTGGTCCCATAAAAATATCAGGCATATATCCGACAAAAGAAATCATGCCAACGGCAGTTCCAGTTAAATAAACTGGCACTTTTGCTTGGCCTAAAACTGCAAAATATAAGGTTCTAGCAGAATAGACGCCAACTGCAACTATCACAATACTAACTATAAAAAACACTAACATTGATGGTCCCATAATACCTAAAGATAACAATATTGACCCAAGCGTGGTTAGAATAAATCCAATCATTAAGATTAATACTGGCTTTGTTCTATCGGCAAGAAGGCCAATACTAACCCCTATAATTGGCCGGATAAATAGCATTAATGTTCCAATTTTTGCTGATTCTACTTCGTTATAGTTCATTACCTCACTGGCATATAATGAAAAATCATCTGTAATTTTGTAACCGACATAAGCACACAAAATAATAATCATTAACCACCAAACCGATTTCAATTTAGCAACTTCCAAAAAATTCGCAATACTAAAGATCGTGGGCTTTTCAGATTGTTTTAATTCCGAATTTTGTCTCATAAAAAATAAAACAAGTATTCCAGTAATGGCTACGAATAAAGAAGATACCAAAATGACATTCCTAAAAGCCGACTTACGTTCTGACAAACTAAGTGTGTCAATATCGACAGCAATATCTTTTGCTAAAAAAAAAGAGAAAATGGCAAGACCCAATAATGCAAAACTTGCTGCAACTAAACCTCGTCCGCCATCTAAAAAACCAAATGCTCTGCCTTGTTTAGAATCACCACCCCAAATTCTAGCTGCTTTAATCATAGCACCCCAAAACAAGTAAATAGTCGTGAATCCATAATAACCAAACAAATATTTCATTACACTATAATTAGGGAAAATAGCCATCACAAAACCACCCAATGCAGTCAGTAGTAAAGCAACTGCCATCAAACTATGCGGTGGATATTTATCTGCTAAGCGTCCTCCCAAAATGTAAGAAAACAAAGCAACTACTCCGTAAATGGAAAAACATATACCTAATTCATAATTAGTTAAATCGTATGCCGCTAAAAAGGTCGGTCTAAAAACTCTTGCAATAACAAAAGGCAAAACGAAAATTGCTTCTCCCGCCAAGATTAGCAAAACAATAATATGAATTGGCGATTTTAATTTTTGCGACATAATAGGTAATGCCCTTTTTTAATATAGACAGAAATTTATACGAAAATAATTTCCAATAGTTACTGCTGCAATGATGACCAGTAAGAGGTTGAATTAAATCGATTGGATTGCTTCTGTAAATGGAATTCGCTTTATTTTACTATAAACCCAAGCCTTGATATTAAAGTATTCCAATATAACTTGTTCGTTAGGTAACATTAATAATTTGTCTATTTCGGCATAAAAATTTTCGAATATCTCCCTCTTACCAAAATTTGCTTCTTCTTTTGATAATTTTTTAATGTATTTAATAAATACCTTTTCAATAAAGTAATCCTTCTCTTTTTTACCCAGAAAACGTGAGGTTGATTTAACTTCATATTCTACAAAGTCAAAATTCCCTAATTCATAATGTATGACAAGGTTGAAAATTCTAGAAAAACTGTAAATATCTTGCCTTAATCTTTTTTCATTATCATTCAGCATTTTATTTACTATTTTCAATGAAGCTTTGAAATCACCTATCCCAAATAAAGTATAGGCTTTGCTGTAATCCAACAGAAGGTTTTTTTCTTTCGTTAATTTATTCTTATACGCTTCAAGTCTACCATCAACCGATTCGCATAACTCTCTAGCTTTTTCAAAATCACCTTTTCTGTTATACAATTGTATTTCTCCTACACCAATTGATGAATATATTTTCACCTTAGAGTCTATGCTGTCATACCCCTTTTGATTTGGCAAATCTTTAATCTCATTTAAAAATTTTTCGGCATTTTCAAAATCATTCTGATCAATATAGCAACTCAATAAGAAAGTTAGTGTCGATATGTATCTACTTTGTAAATCTTGTTTAATGTCTGGATATTTATCCATCACCATTTTCGTTTTTCTAAAATTGACTATGGCAAGATCGTAATCTCTAACACTCGCAGCACATAATCCTTTAATATAGTAACAAATAGATGTAGCTCTGACAGAAACGGCTGTGTTTTTTCCTGTTATTAAATGGTAGTCTGCAATTTCTGAAACAATTTTTCGTTCTTCATCATTTCTGGAAAATCCTCCGCTTTTAAAAATCAAATTGATCTTAGAATACAGTATTTGATACTCACCTAAATTTCTTAATTTTTCAATTACTCCCGTTTCTTCTTCAATTAGCTGATTTATATCTTGAGTAAATACTCCTTCTTCATAGGCCTCCTCAAGAAGTTTTCTCTCCCATCCAATTAATTCGTACCAATAATAAAATTTTTCATATTGTTTAGCGATTCTCTTAGCTCGTTTTACAAATTTTGCGCATTCCTTATAAAGTGCTTTTTTATGCAAAATTTCCACATTTTTAATCTCCTGCTTTAGTTGCGCACTAACATTCTGCTCTGAATAAAACGACCTTAAGCTTTTTAAAATCAATTTGTAAAGATGATTCTTTTCTGATGGCAGGTGATCCACAAATATTTCCCCCTTAAAATGTGCCTTTAATTCTTCTTCGTCATACTTTTTCTGTTTCTCAACAAAATCAAAAATTTTAATATAATTCTTTTCACCTGACTGAAGTGTTGAATTTAGTTTGAAAAATCTTTTCTCTGATTTTGTGAGTGATTCTATTAAATTAAAAAGTTCTACTGAAGGCTTCATTTTGATTTAGGATTTCAATAATTTATTGAACTAAATTAAAACAAATAATTGAAAATATCTAAACTTATAAATTAAATTAATAGTTATTTAATCAATAGATAACAAAGGTTAATAATTTGCACTATTCCGAACACTATTGGATATATATTTTGATAATTTAATTTTAGAGTTACAATAAAGAAAGGAGACTAAAAAAGCCTCCTTTCAACAACAAACCAAAAAACCTCCTGTCGATTCACGATTTTACATAATTAAACACAAGGAATATTATTTGTAAATTAGTTTTCTTTTTTTCAGGTAACCAACCCGATTTACTCAAAAACTACCGGAGGGTGACTTTAGAACCTTTTCTTAATACTTCATCAGGGTTTTCTGACAGGTTCAATTTCATAATACTATTTAATTTTATGCCTTGCTCGTGTGCGATTTCTCTCAATGATATAGTTTTTTTGCATACGTAATTGCTTTTACCTCTAGGGCCTTTAGATTTTTTTGGACTCACATAAATTCGGTCTCCAATTTCTAGAACATCTTTATTCTTAAATTCATTGTATCTATAAAGCTGTGTAATTGTAATATCAAACTCTTTAGCTAATCTATAAAAAGTATCACCCTCATGAACCAAGATGTACTTAACCTTATTAAGGCTAGTTGTCACTTCGTGTGCATTATGTTTTATTTCAACTACACTTACATTGTTATTGTAATTTGAACTGGCAACCGGTGCCATTTTAGTTTTAGAATATTCTTTCGTTTTGGAACCAACTTGAGGGTCGGAATTAGAGCTTTTTTTAACAACTGCCTTATATTCAGCAGACTTACTTTGCTTCTTCAAAACAGAGATTTTATCGCTAGTAACCTTATCGTATTGATTTAAATGATAACGCTCAATCAAATCAATTAATAGATAGGCATATTTTGGGTTAGTAGCATACCCGGCAGATTTAAGACCTGTTGCCCAGCCTTTATAATTATCTAAATCTAAGAGAAATAAATTTGAATACCGTCCACGTCTAGATAAGAATAATGAATGATCAGTATAAGATTCTGCTGCAGAATAGTAAGATCTAAAGCATTCATCTCTTGTATCGTCATCTTGTATAAAAGTATCACCTGACCATGTTTTATGGCATTTAATTCCGAAATGATTCTTAGCTTCCTTTGCTAATCTACTATTACCACTCCCTGATTCCAAAATACCTTGCGCCAAAGTAATGCTTGCCGGAATCTTGTGAGCATGCATTTGTTCTACAGCCGTATTTTTCCATAAATCAATATATTGTACAGTAGTCAATTTAGTCTCGGTTAAAGCTAAAGTTGACATACTTAATACAAAGGTCAATACTAAAAATTTCATAATAGCAAATTTGGTTGTCTTCAAAAATATTACGAAATGTCACCAATTGGGTTACAAAAAAAAGTGAAATACTTAAAAACTGAATGTCATCCCCAATGATCCACCAATCAATTTTTGTTGATGATTTAGGAATAGACCTGTATAGGTATTGGTAAAGTGATACCTATACTCTCCTAGTAAAAAAACAGAAGCATTACCTAATTGATAAGAAACACCAGTTCCAACAGTCGCTGCTAACTGAAACGAGTTTAGATTATCTTGAAAAGTCTCTATTTCATTTTCTGTTAAAATTCCTTCATCATTAGTGTAACTACTTTCATACCTTCTCCCCAAAATACTTGAAGGGATTACTCCTAAAAAGGTTACCCATCTCAATTCATCACCTAAATGAAAATGAAGCCTAAATGGAACTGCTATTTGGCGATATTTATTAACGTACATGAAACTTGAATCAGAAATTGAATCAAAATAACTCCATTGCTCACCACCTCCAAAAAAACTAACCCCAATTCCTAAATCAAATTTATCATTCAACTTAATATACGAACCAAGTTCAACCCCTCCAGTACTTATTGATTCCTCGCTAATCCTGTTAGAATAAGAATTTGATGCCGATAAATCTTCAAACGAACGGTATGCATTAAAAAACTGGCCACTAATATAAATATTTGTTCTATTTAGCGAATCATTTGAATTATTATCGTTCTCAAAACCAATGCTCAAAGTATCGATTTGCGAAAAGCTAAAGTTTAGGCAAAAAAACAGTAAAAAAATACAAAAAACCTTATCCCTCATTATTATTATCTTTAGTGCGATTATAAACAAATGTATGAAAATCACCTTTAATTCTCCTATTATACTTGGCTTTTCATTTTTAAGTGTAGTAGTATTTGTTCTAACTGAGTATATGAACGTAGGAATGGAATTGTTCAAACTCAATCCAAACTTTATTTTTACAGACTGGTCATACTACCCTAGACTATTTACGTATATTTTAGCACATGCTGGTCCTGACCATATCATTATGAACCTATCATATATTTTATTACTTGGACCAATAATAGAGGAGAAATACGGGCAAAAAAACACATTATTAATGATAGTTAGTACAGCTTTCATTACTGCCGTATTCCACATTTTATTCTTTTCAAATGGGTTAATAGGCGCAAGTGGAATAGTGTTCAGTTTTATTATTCTTGTTAGTCTTGTCAGTTTTAAGAACAATGAGATTCCTTTAACATTTATTCTTGTTGCAACAATTTTTATTGGAAAAGAAATAGTTTATTTATTCAATGACGATAACGTATCTCAATTTGCTCATATTATAGGAGGTTGTATAGGTGCGTTTTTTGGATTTAAGTTAAAATCAAAAGGTAAAGTTGAAAAAAACAATTATAGTCGGGATGTTTTAAAAGGATTAAAATGAATTAGTAGTCATTCATTTTTACTATTTTTGAGGGAATTGAAGAAAAACTATGCAAAAACTTACAGACAAAGAAGGTGTTGATCTCCTAGTACAAAAATACAAAGCTATTAGTGACGAAATTCACAAAGTCATTGTTGGACAAAACGAAGTTGTAAAACAAGTTTTAATGTCCATTTTCAGTAATGGACATAGCTTATTGGTCGGTGTGCCTGGTCTAGCGAAAACGTTATTAATACAAACCATATCGGACTCACTAGGGTTAGGTTTCAAGAGGATACAATTTACCCCGGACTTAATGCCCTCTGATATTATTGGATCTGAGATTCTAGATGAAAATAGACAATTTAAATTTATAAAAGGTCCTATATTTTCTAACATAATTTTAGCAGATGAAATAAATCGAACTCCACCAAAGACCCAGGCAGCGTTGTTAGAGGCAATGCAAGAAAAAACAGTCACAGCTGCGGGTCACAGGTATGTGCTTGATAAACCATTTTTTGTTTTAGCGACTCAAAACCCAATTGAACAAGAGGGAACATACCCTTTGCCTGAAGCTCAACTAGATCGTTTTATGTTTAACATTTGGGTCGATTACCCTACACTTGAGGAAGAAATCAATATAGTTAAAAGCACAACATCAGATATAGAAGTCAATCTAAAACCAATTCTTAATGGTGAGGAAATTATATATTTTCAAAATCTTGTTAGACGATTGCCCGTTCCTGAAAATGTATATGATTATGCAGTTAGGCTAGTTGCCAAAACAAGAAAAGGATCACCTTATTGTCATCCATTAACTGAAAAATATTTAGAATGGGGTGCTGGACCTAGAGCTTCTCAATATTTGGTTATTGGTGCAAAATGTCATGCTGCAATTAATGGCAAGTATTCTCCAGACATTGAAGATGTAAAAGCAGTGGCCTATCCAATTCTCAGACATAGAATTGTAAGAAATTATAAGGCTGAAGCGGAAGGATATTCTTTAGAAGCGATCATCAATGAATTGATGAAATAAAAAAATACGATTAACCTAAGCATTAAGCATTTTCAGGCTGTTCATTCATTTCGGCAATGATGCCTTTTAAATGAGAGGAAGACATTTCCATTGCACCCCCCATTTTGCCTATTAAGGCAATTTCGGATTCATCTATATGTCCATCTGCGGCAGCAACTGATAAAGCGCACTTTATTATTGTTTCTTTTCCATGTTCATTTAATGAGGGACCTACCTTACTTAAATAGGTCGTTACATCTTCTTTTTCATTTTGAACTTGCTCAATATACTTTTCAAGTTCGTAAATAGATAAATCATTTTTACCAAACTTATTAATAATTGTTCTAACCAATGTTTTTTCTTCATTATCAATTACTCCATCAGCCAGCATTATTAAAACCATTGAATGCCTTATTGCCTGTTCGTAAACTGCCATAAAATCATCTTGGTTTGAAGGACCAGCTTCCAAAACACGTGGAATAAACGTCCCTTTGCATGTTCCACATTCCACATACTCTCCGGCACTGCCCAATGGAATTAATGGTATAAAATAGAGTGTGAAAAATTTCGTCACCTTTCTATGTCTATATGGCACTGATTTTTCACATTGTGGACAATTAAAATCTCCTGATTTAATTGTTGATTTTACACCTCTTGTTCCAAAAATTATCATATTTCTTATTTCTTTTAAACACTGTTTATATCCTTTTAATAGAATATGTTCTTTCTCAAATATAACAAGACTGATTAAGAATGAAATGAATCAATACTAGATTTTATCTAAAACCTCTAAATCTTATGGATAACTGGCTACTGTAATTTCGTTTGAAAATTTATATGGTACAAAAAAAACACCTTCTATATTTAGAAAGTGTTTCAATATAACTTAAGTGGCAAAAATTATTTTGCTGAAACTTGTCTTCTTTTTTCTTGAATTCTTGCAGCTTTACCTTTTCTTCCTCTGAAGTAGTAAATTCTTGCTCTACGAACCTTACCTACTTTATTCACTTCAATCTTATCAATAAAAGGCGATTGTACAGGAATAATTCTTTCAACGCCAATATTACCTGACATTTTACGAACTGTGAAAGTTTCAGTGGCACCACTACCTTTTCTTTGGATAACAACACCTTGATATTGCTGAATTCTTTCTTTATCGCCCTCTTTAATTTTATAGTGAATTGTGACTGTTGAACCTGCACCAAATGCTGGAAGCTCCTTTTTTTCAACTAATTCTGATTGTATTTGCTTAATAATATCCATCTCTAAAACATTTAAAACCCTCAATTGGGGGTGCAATATTACGAATAAAAAATGATTAAAATAAAATACGGAGGCATATTTTTTTAGTTTTCTATAATTCAAACCCAATTACACAGATGTCATCTATCTGATCGTAAACTTGATTATGTTTACTCATCCAGTCAAACAATTCTTTTTCAAGGAGTTTTTGTTGTTCTTCATAAGATTTAGAAGAAACTTTTAAAATCAGATTTTTCATTTTTTTGACCATAAATTTTTTCCCTCTAGTACCTCCAAACTGATCCGCATATCCATCAGTTGTTAAATAAAACTTCATCCCCTTTTCAATCGGAAATTGATGATCTTCGTAAATTTGATTTTCAGGTGTAAATCCAGCAACCGCCATTTTAGTTGGTTTTATTTCACTCAACTCATTATTATGAACAATCCATAAACCTCTATGTGCGCCTGAATAGGTTAATTTATTTGTTGCTAAATCAATCGCACAAACTGCTGCATCCATACCATCTCTTGTAGTATCCTCATTAGCTTTCTGCTTCAGAGAGTTTTTAATTGCTCGGTTTAACTCCCCGAGTATTGCACCTGGTGACAGCACCTTTCTTTCATTAACAATAATGTTTAGTCTATCCGAGCCAATCATACTCATAAAGGCTCCTGGCACACCATGACCAGTACAATCTGCACATACAACAATTAATTGATTATTTATTTTGGTAAACCAATAGAAATCACCTGAAACAATATCTTTAGGCTTATAAATAATAAAGGAATTCGGCAAGGACTCCTTCATTTCTGAGGCCAATGGTAGAATGGCGTCCTGAATTCTTTTGGCATAATTAATACTATCTTCTATTTCCCTTTTTTGTTCAAGAATTTCAGTGTTCTGATGTTCTAAAACATTATTCTTTTGAGAAATTTCTTGAGTTCGTTCTTCAACTACCTTCTCCAGCTGATCATTTTGCTTCTTTAATCTCGCAGACGTGATTGTACTGGCCAAAAAAATTAAAAGTATAAAACAGATAACATATAAAATATAGGCCCATGTAGTTCTATACCATGGTGGACTTATCACAAAAGAGTATTCAGATATTGTACTAATTTGATCATAAATATTCTTCGCTTTTACCTTAAATGTGTATTTACCTTCAGGGAGATTAGTGAAAGTTCTCTCAGTTTTCGAATCATAAACTGTCCAAGCTTTATCATCACCAACTAGTATTGTTGAAAAAAGTGGTTTATGCTCATCCTCAAAATAGGGGCACGCATAATGGAATACAAAATCGTTTTGTGCGTATTCAAATTTAAATACTTCATTTTCGGTTTTTTTCGTAAAAGTACCGTTAAATGTAGTATCTCCACCAGCTGTTATTCTTCTTATGAGACTTGTAAATTCAGACTTATAGTTCTTTCTATCATTATTCTTAAAACGAATCAATCCATCTGCACAACCTATCCATAACACACCATTATCCTCTAAAAGAAGTTTATTTATTCTACCATAGTTTATTCCCCAAAATGGTTTATTGACAAACTTTTTTTCATGTTTTAAATAATATCCTAGTTTATGCTCTGCAACGTACCATGTCTTATCAATATCATCTTCTATTAGAAGTATTTCCTCACTAAAAACCGAATCGTACAATGGAAATGACTCAAACATCCCCCTTATATACATAGGATCATTTAACTCATCTTCAGACAGTTCATCCTTTAACAATTCCCTCATATAGTCTTCATCAAGAAATTCCATAGGTCCAGACTTACAACCAAAGATGACTTGATTGTTTAAAATTAATGGTGCAGTGACTTGTCCCTCACACAACCCATCTCCCTCATACGTATACCGATCCAAGATATTTCCTGAATTATTAAGAATTAATCTTAGGACACCCGAACCACTTGTCCCCAACCAAAAATTTCCATTTTTTGGGCTCTTAATTATTCCTGTGCATGTATTCAGTCCTAACTCCTCTTTCCAAAGTAGATTAAAATCTTTGTCCCAAACATAAACTCCCGAATTACCGCAGGTAATAAAGCAATTTTTATCTTCATCAAAATAAATAGCATTAGTGTTAAGAGACGTTACTTGTTCATGGACACCTTCATCTATCCGTTTAAAAACGCCCTCCGAAGTGCCTATATACAAATAATCATTGTGTTCGGCAAAATCCCACACTTGAAGTTTCAGACTATAATCCTGCTTAAATTTATTTAGACTTTCCTTATCTGTATCCTGCATAAATAATCCATAGGATGATGCTACATAAAGAATTCCTTTAAACCTTATTAAACCCTGTATATTTCCGTCAATTCCGGATTTTTCATTAAAAAAAGACAGTGGCGAATAATAATTCACCTTTGAAATACCATTACCCAAGCCTAGCCATAAATTCTGATCCCTATCCTCATACATAGATTTCACATCATCTGATCGCAAGCCAGTACTCCTATTTATTTCGTTAATAACCTCACCTTTATTATTAACAATAAATACTCCACTTTCAAAAGTTTGCAATGCATAATTACCATCTGACAGAAGTTTAACTCCGAATGTCCTTATATCTTTTAAGTTTGATTTAGAACCTTTAATAGATACAATAGAATCATTTCTCCATTCAAATATTCCATCAACTTGTGTAAAAACTAGAAGTCCGTTTTTATGAAAAGGTGACTGTGTCATTCCAAAACAAGCTTCTGTTTTAAAATACTGAGTCCCTTTTACTAAATTTAGTCTACCGTTGTCATAATATTTTAATCCCACGTTTCTCTCTCTCACATAAAAGGTATTGTTCACCATAAAACTTGTGTGAAAACTATTATTACTTTTTATATTTTCTAGTTCTTGGGACTTTATATTATATACGAAAACATTATTCTTGCTTTGAAAAAAAACTTTTTCCTTTGAAGTATAAGTATACCTTATTTCAGTAATTTGAATTTGATCAAGTTCACTTAGTTTATCACTTAATGAATAATACTCTAAGCCACCTCTTTGATTAACAATAAAGTATCCAAACTCATCTTGAGAACCAGCATATATTGTTCCTGAACTATCAATTGCTAAACTGTACACGTATGCACCTAATTTAACCTGAACAAATCGCCAATTTTTTCCATCATATTCTAAGACTCCATTGGAGTTACCAAAGTACATTACCCCTCTATTATCCTGAACAATGGCATAATTTTCTGGGTTTCTAAATTTTCCGTAAGTATTTGTAGAATAATTCTCAATTGGTGGATAATAATCCTGGCCAAAAACTGTCAAAATTGAAAAAAGAACAAAAATTGTTAATAAAAGGCCTCTCATTTTATAATTATAGTTTTGGGTACATTAATATCTTTATCAAAAATAATAAAAATGAAGAAAGAAAAAGCCTTTATAGAGATTATTAAACATGTTGAAGAGTTTCATGATGCATTTAAAATTAAAAATAATTATAAACCTACTGTTGATCTGAGTAAAAGTGATTACGAATTGAGATACAACTTAATGAAAGAAGAAAATGACGAATACTTGGAGGCAGTTAAGGCTGGTGATCTAATTGAGGTTGCAGATGCCTTAGGCGATCAATTGTATATTCTTTGTGGTACAATACTTAAACATGGTTTACAGCATAAGATTACCGAGGTTTTTGAGGAGATTCAAAAATCGAATATGAGCAAATTAGATGCTAATGGTCAACCAATATACAGATCAGACGGAAAAGTATTAAAATCAGATCAATACTTTAGACCAAATATAGCTGCAATTATTAAAGAATAAATTAATCTAATTTTAGCAATAAATCGTTTTCTATATAGGATTTAAAACTCAACAATCGACTGCCATACCAAGAGAACATCTCGCCATCTACTAGGATGGTTTTAGCGTCAGAAAATTTTTCAACTATTTGAATATGCTTGTTCTTAAAAGGAAATGGTTCCGAGCTTAGAAAAATATAATCTGGAGCTATTTCGATAATTTTCTCTTTACTGATTTCATTGTATCTTAAATTAGAAACGTCCGCATTTTGCAATCCTATCAAAATTAACATACTATTAATAAATGTATTACAACCTGCCGACATATATGGGTCATTCCAAATCAAATATAAAACTGTACCATTTAACTTAGGTAATTTTTTAAAACTTGAACTCAATGACTCAATAAGTGTTTCTACTTTGTTTTTAGTTGAAGTCAGTAGTCCAACATCTCTCATCATTTGATAACTATCATCTAAACTATTAATATCACTGGTATACACCTCAAAACTTTGTCTTAGCAGTTCAATTTGAGCTTTAGTATTCTCCTCTTTATTAGCTATTATATGAGTAGGAGCCAATGCTTTAATTTTTTCAATATTGACATTTTTAGTGCCTCCTACTCTAGTCTTAAGTTTGAACCAACTTGTCGGGTGAACACAAAACTTGGTAATTCCAACAACCATTTTTTCGAGGCCTAAATAATAAAGCAACTCAGTTTGTGAAGGAACTAGAGAAATAATCCGTAACGGTTTTTGACCAAAGTTAACTGGATGATTTGTTTGATCAACCAATATCATATTACTTAGATAGCATTAATTAAGTCATATCTAGTTATAATATGATATTTACCATCTTCAAGTTCTACAAGAACAGCGGGTGTTATAGAGTTCACAAGCTTCGAAACATCAGCTATTTTTGAAGAAAAATTAACAATAGGTAAGGCTGGCAACATGATATTACCTAAAGGAAGATCCATAAGGTCAGGATTTTCAATCAGACTTTGTAATAATTTTCTATCATCAACATAGCCAACAAAACCACCATCCTTTGTAACCGGTATTTGTGAGATGTTATAATCTTTCATTTTGGCAATAGCATGCGAAACCAATTCTTCGCTAGCACATACTACTAATTTTTTATCAATATGGTGCTGTATTAAATCAAGTGCAGTTTGGTGTGACTCCTCTAAAAATCCACGCTCTCTCATCCAATCATCATTAAACATTTTTCCAACATAACGACTTCCATGATCATGAAATAAAACAACAATCACATCACTTTCAGTAAATTGATCCTTAATTTGCATCAAACCAGCAATTGCGGAACCTGCTGAATTCCCAACAAAAATACCTTCTTCTCTCGCTATCCTCCTCGTCATCACGGCCGCATCTTTATCAGTTACTTTTTCAAAATGATCGATTACTGAAAAATCAACATTCTTTGGTAAAATATCCTCACCAATTCCCTCAGTAATGTAGGGGTAAATTTCATTTTCATCAAAAATACCTGTTTCATGATATTTCTTGAATACAGAACCATAAGTATCAATTCCAATATTTTTTATTTCAGGATTTTGTTCTTTTAAAAATTTACCTGTTCCAGAAATAGTTCCTCCAGTACCTACTCCAACAAGAAAGTGAGTAATTTCACCTTCTGTTTGTTCCCATATCTCAGGCCCAGTTTGTTCATAGTGTGCTAAAGTATTTGACGGGTTATCATATTGATTAACATACCATGAATTTGGAATCTCCTTAGCTAATCTTTTTGACACTGAATAATAAGATCGAGGATCCTCTGGCTCAACTGCTGTTGGACAAACCACAACTTCGGCGCCTACTGCTCTTAAAATATCCATTTTTTCCTTGGATTGCTTATCACTTAAAACACAAATTAATTTATATCCTTTTTCTATACAAGCTAAAGCTAGCCCCATGCCAGTATTTCCTGAAGTACCTTCAATAACTGTTCCACCAGATTTAATCAAACCTTGTTTTTCAGCATCCAGCACCATTTTCAAAGCCATTCTATCTTTTACTGAATTCCCTGGATTTGTAGTCTCCACTTTAGCAAGTACAGTTGCTTTAATTCCTTTTACTACTCTATTTAATTTTACCAAAGGTGTATTACCAATAGTTTCTAATATCGAATTATAATATTTCATTGCCTACTTAAATTTTAAGTGAATAAGACTTATTTTGAGGGCAAAGATAGGCGATTTGCTCAAAATGCTTACAAATTATGGCACAAAAAAAGAGGCTAATCAATTAGCCTCTTTTTCATTTAATTTATTTTAATTTCTAAAAGTAGAACATTAAATATAATGCAGCATTAAAATTATCTGTATCAAGATTAAATGTTCTTGCACCACTTGTAAAATCTTCTTTGATTACAATTCCGCCAACAGTGCCGTCTTCTGCAGTTGCATTTGGATCGAACTGCTCAGTTTTTCTAACTGATTGCCCAGTTCTTGAAACTGTCATTGTCCATCCAAATTCAGTTCCAATGCACATTTTTGGTGCAAAAAAGTACTCAACACCAGCAAATGCTCTTAAACCAGCACCTAAAGTTGTACCAGACTTACTCATTAAAAGTCTCTCTGCTACATTACGGCCATTTGTACCTTGATACGAACCATTTGCGTTAAATGATGAGGTTGGCGTCTGATTTCCTAAGGAAAAACCGTTTCCGTAGCTATATTCATTATTGGAGTGCGTTCTAAACAACATTACATCTCCACCATACAAACCTCTTAAGCGCGTAGTCCCTCTTCTGAATTCATAACCAAAACCTAAATTAATAGTATTCTGATCAATATTTCTTGTATCAACAACTGTTGAATCTGGACTATTTTTTCCATCATCAAACACATCATACTTAAATAACCTATCTGAATCAGCAATTCTAAAACTTGCTCTTAAAGCATTATTATTTGTCAGCATATATTTGCCATAAATAGTGTTGCCTCCGAATGAGTTACTGATAAATTTATTGGAATTCAAAATTGTATTAGAATTAGTATATCCAAAAATATTACCAAAGTATGTTAAAAAAGGGGTGGCATTTATACCAATCGCAAATTCGCCCTTAATGGGCATTATATCTACTCCGTTCTTGTTCTGTACCTGCGGATTTCCTTGCGAAAATGACAGTGAACAAGATAGCATAGCAATAGATATTCCTACTATCTTTTTCATAATTAAATCAGTTTAGTTTTTAGTTAGCAGAATAATCGTATTCCTTAATTACTACGGCACCATCATAAACCTGAACGGTTTTGTTACTTAAAGTGAACACTTTTTCTTGTGCTGGATTATTTGATGGGTCATACTGAGTTTGTGTTTCTTTAAAATCATTGAATCTCAATTCAACAGGTATTGAAGTTGAATAACATGGAATATTCGAAAACGAAAACGATCCATTTGTTCCAACGGTAGTTGTAAACTTCAGTTTTTCATAAGTAAAACCGTTCTGTGGATTTTTTTGTAAGTCTTCAGTATCAACAATTGCAGTTATTTGAGTTCCTGATTTTGCAAATTCGTTATCAAAACCATTAATAAATACACCTGCTGAATTGGTATCATTACCTAGATCTATTGGTGCCATTATTACACCTTCAATAGTAGCTGTCCCTGGTTCTGCTGGAATAGCACTTTCTGTTTTCTTACAGCTCAACATTGCGAGTGAAGCTATTGCGAAAATTGATAAAAACTTTGTTTTCATGATTTCATTGTTTTAATTAGTTCACTTACTTCTACTAAAGGTTTTAAAATAAAGTTTCAAAAAAACATTTTTTTTTTTTCAAAGTGAAATAATCATCTACTACTTTTGTATTATGAAATTACACTACCGTAAACTTGGAGAGGTTGGACCCCCACTTTTTATTCTTCACGGATTATTTGGATATTCAGACAATTGGCAAACTCATGCAAAAAGGCTATCTGATTTTTTTCAAGTGTATTTAGTTGACCAAAGAAATCATGGTCGGTCACCTCATTCAATAGACTTTAATTATGATGTTATGGTTGAAGATTTGTTCGAATTGATCTCAGACTTAGGGATTTCAAAAATAAACCTTTTGGGGCATTCAATGGGTGGAAAAACAGCAATTGGATTTGCAGCTGAATATGAAGAACATATAGATAACTTAATTGTAGTGGACATTTCACACAAGCAATACCCTAGGCATCATGATGACATTATTAAAGGACTTAATTCAATTGATTTATCTAAAATTTCGTCGCGAGGATCCGCCAACATAAAATTAGCTGAAACAATAGAAAATGAAGCAATTCGGCAGTTTTTATTAAAAAATTTATTTTGGATTGAAAAAGGTCGGCTAGACTGGAGAATGAACTTACCAGTATTAAGTCATGACATTGACAAAATAATTGAGGAAGTTTACTTTCGAACAATTGATACCAAAACTCTTTTCATAAGAGGTACTGAATCAAATTATATTACTGAATCCGATTTTACTGAAATTAATCTAAAATTCCCTCAATCAAAAATCATATCTATTCCAAATGCTGGGCATTGGGTTCATGCTGAGGCACCTGAACTTTTTTACAATACAATTATGAACTTTTTAAAACCAATCTTAAAATAATTTAAAGGATTGTTGCGATTACTGTAGCTGTCAGTTACATTTGTAAAAAATACAATACATGCTCAAAATAGGTCTTTTTGGAGTTGGACATTTAGGTAAAATTCATTCACGCCTTATTCTAGAATTGTCTTCAACTTATAATTTTGTAGGCTTTTTTGATCCCAATGAGGAAAATGCCTTGAATGCGGAAAAAGAATTTGGTTTAACTCGGTATGATTCCATTTCAACCTTAATCAATGAAGTAGATTGTATTGATATTGTGACTCCCACTCTATCTCACTTCGAAATTGCTAGAGAGGCAATTCTTAAAGGTGTGCATGTTTTTGTAGAAAAGCCGATTACTCATACCGTATCAGAAGCAAAAGAATTGACTGAACTTGCTGATCAGAATACTGTTACTGTTCAGGTAGGACATGTAGAACGTTTTAATCCAGCTTTTTCAAACGCAATTCCATATTTTAATCAACCACGGTTTATTGAATCACATAGATTGGCACAGTATAACCCAAGAGGCACTGATGTTCCTGTAGTATTAGATTTAATGATACATGATATTGATATCGTTTTAAGTGTTGTTAAATCACCAGTAAAAAGAATAAGTGCTTCAGGAGTGGCTGTTGTTAGCGAAACTCCTGATATTACAAATGCAAGACTCGAATTCGAAAATGGATGTGTAGCCAACTTAACTGCCTCAAGAATTTCAATGAAGAATATGCGTAAGTCTCGTTTCTTCCAAAAGGACGCTTATATCAGCGTTGATTTTTTAGAAAAAAAGACTGAGATTGTGAAATTAACAACTCTAAATACTGAGCCTGATCCATATGATATTGTTTTAGACCTGGGAGAAAATAAGGCTAAGAAGAAAATTGAAATTTTTACGCCCAAAATTGATTCGGTTAATGCTATAAAATCTGAATTATCAACTTTTGCCGACGCAATAACTAATTCAAGCACTCCAATAGTTACAATTACAGATGGTTATCTTGCACTTAAAATTGCTCATTTAATTATGGATGATGTCAGCAAAAATTTAAATCTCATTCGAGAAAATAATTAATCTATTTCTACGTATATAAATCAAAAGTATTGCATGAAGCAGTTAAAACTTATCATTCTCATTCCTTTCCTTTTTATTTTAAGCAGTTGTCAAGAAGATTTAACGCCTTCATGGCTGGCAATTGATGAGTTTACTTTTACAACCAATGAAACCATAGAAGGTGCAAATTCGCATGACATTGTTGACGCATGGGTCTATATCAATAACCAAGAGGCTGGTGTCTGGGAGATTCCATTTAGAATGCCTGTATTGGGAGAAGGAAGCCATCAAATTTTAATTGTTCCGGGCATAAAATTAAATGGTATCACTTCAACTAGAGCTGCCAATACTTTCTATGAGCCCTATTCGACTACAGTTAATTTAACAAAGAAGGAAACTACAACGATAAAACCCAGCTTTAAATATAAAACTGTATGTAATTTCGTCGCAAAAGAAGATTTTGAAGATACAGGAATTATCATGAATCCTAATCTTGAGGAAGATAGCACCAAATTTCAAATCATCTCTAAAACGGATTACCCTGAAATTGTTAAATACGGAAATAATTGCGGCTTACTTAAATTATCTAGCGCTGACACAATTGCCAAAATACTCACAAATTTAAATCTAGATATATATCAAAAAAAAATGTATCTAGAATTAGACTATTTATGCACTAATTCATTTGCCATTGGAATTATTAACGAGACTTCAGCTGGTGTTCAGGCAGATCAAGGTCTTTTTGCTGGAGTCAATAGAACAAAAGCTGAAAAATACAAGTGGAAAAGGCTATATTTCCCATTGTCTACCCAAATTAACCTGAACCCATTTGCGGATTACTTCGAATTTTATTTCAGTTCAGTTTTAGATCAAGATCAAACTGAAGGACATATTTATATTGATAATATTAAAATAGTTTACATTTAATGTCGAATCAAAAGCAAGCTAGACTTTATATTATTTTCGACCTCCTCTCGGCACTATTAATATGGGGTCTTTTCTTCGTTTACCGTGATAAGTATATTGAATCTGACATGGTTGTATTTGACAGTCAGTTCATTTTAGGGTTAATCATTGTGCCCTCATTTTGGCTTGTACTTTATGCTATGCAAGGCACATATCGTCATACTATTCGTCAATATAGGATTAGAATTATTAAAGAGACAGTAATGGCTTCACTCATAGGAACAATAGTCGTCTTTTTTGTATTGTTGTTAGATGACCAGGTCTATTCCTATAAACAGTACTATAATTTACTATTTGTACTTTTCGGATTGCACTTTCTAATTACTGTTATCCCAAGATATATCATTACTTCAAATCTTGTAAAAAAGATCCATAGTGGGCGTGTTGGTTTCAATACACTAATTATTGGGGGAAGCGAAAAAGCTATTGAGATTATTGATGAATTAAGTAAACTTAAACAAAGCTCGGGTCACTTATTAAAAGGATTCGCTAATATAAATGGAAATGATTTTAAACTATCAGAACATATTCCATTTTTAGGTCATATTGATGATATAACACAAATAATAAAAGAACATAATATTAAAGAAGTAATTATTGCATTAGAAAGTAGTGACCATCAGAAACTTCAGAATATCCTAATTCAACTTGCTAATTTTGATTTAAAAATCAATATTATTCCAGATACTTACGACATTTTAGCTGGACAAGTAAAAATGAATAGCATATATGGTGCCCTGCTACTTGAAGTCAACCTACTGCACATGCCCAATTGGCAATACGCTACAAAAAGATTCATTGATATAATTATATCAATTTTTGCTCTCATATTTTTATCTCCATTATTCGCATTTATAGCTCTTTTAGTAAAAATAAGCTCAGAAGGACCTATCTTTTTCACTCAAGAAAGGATTGGAATTAACTCAAAACCTTTTAGAATAATTAAATACAGAACAATGGTTATTAATTCTGAAAAGGATGGGCCCCAACTATCAAGCACTAATGATCAAAGAATTACAAAGATTGGTAGATTTTTAAGAAAAACAAGGATTGATGAATTTCCACAGTTTATTAATGTTTTAAAGGGCGAGATGTCAATTGTTGGGCCAAGACCTGAACGACAGTTTTATATAGATCAGATCAAGCAAAAGGATGCACAATACCAGTATCTTCACAAGGTAAGACCAGGAATTACTTCTTGGGGGCAAGTAAAATATGGGTATGCTGAAAATGTTGAAGAAATGGTGCAACGTATGAAATATGATTTATTATATATTCGGAACATGTCTTTAGCACTGGACCTTAAAATTATGTTCTATACTTTTGCTATTATACTTAAGGCTAAAGGTAAGTGATCTTACTTTATCACTGATCTTAATTCATTCTTTAACATTTCAATGGCAATATCAGTTGGTTGATTTTTAAGCTGTGCCGATATTTCGAAAATTCCTTTCGCTAAATCACCCGCTAAAGATGTATCTTCTAATTTAGTTGCCGCCATATTAACAATTTTAATAACCTCTTCCTTGCTTTGCTGCACTATCTCCCATGACTCTGAAGATATATATACTTGTTGTGCCAAATTGTGTTCAAACTCTGAACGAATAGAATCCAAAAGTTTTTGTTGAAAATTTCTTGCTGGTAACCCTGGATTTAAAAGACGCATTACCATATTATTAGGTGTTATTCTTTCTAAGAATAACACTAACCTTTGTACTGCATCAATCTGTAAAGGAAAAAAGGTTTTTGAATTCTCGGAATCAACTGCGTTAAAAGACTCCACTTCTTTAACCTGCTCTTTGGTTAACTTTATTTCCTGCACGTTATACCAACGATTGGTAAAATAATATACGGCATAAAACAATGCTAAAGAAGGAATTGCATATTTTAATAGCTCAACGATTAATTCTAAGTATACCATAATTTACAACTTATTATTTCACTTCTGGTGTAACATTTAATTGCCAAACACCTCTACCATCATATGCAACAGTCAGAATGCCATTTGGCTTATAATCCAATCCCATTACTTTACAATGAGGGCTATTGACACCAATTTTTTCCCAGGATTTACCTCCTCTTAAAGTAGATTTACTTCCATAATATACACCAGTGCTTGTACCTATAAACATTCCCTTCTCTTTGGTTACAATCATATTATTTTTTCCTCCTGTTGCACTTGGAATACTTGCAGAAATATCCCAGTTTCTTACTAAAGAGTAATTAGACTTCTTATACTTCAAATGAAATACCATACCTTTATCATCAGGTGCAGAAGACTTCACTTTTAATCCCGCAGCATAAGAAACATACAACTTGTTCAAGCGTTTAGGATGTACTTCCAAATCACCAATCCAGCTGCTTCTAGGCAATTCTAACTCTTGCCATTGGTTAATAATTGAGTCGGCACTTACCAATGAATTTTGGATCATATAAAGTCTATGAATCTTTTTAGTTTTAGTTTCAATTTTCTCATCAGAAATAACATAAGCAAATAATGCATCTGGATGAAATTCAGAAACATACAAGCCGTACACCTCATATTTAGACAGTTGATGTGTTTGATGAAAATTGGAAATTACTTCAATCGAGTCTCTTTCATGCGGTCTTTTACTTCTTACAACATCAATGCATCCTTTGTTTATTCCTGAATTTCTTTTGAAGTTAAAAAACAAAATGCTATCCTTAACAGGATGCAATTTTACGGCCATGCTCCAGCCTGATGTCAAAAATTGACGTCTAGAATGAATTAATTTATTGCGTTTAGCGGAATCCGTAGAATAGTACAAACCACCTCCTGTATATTGATTACTTGTATAAATAATGCTGTCTGCACTTGGATTTATAATAGGTAATAGAGCATCTCCTCCATTAACTTGCTTCCAATAGTATGTTCCGTTATCTTTCCAATCTGCCCTAACTAAGGATCCCCCATGATTTAAACCAACTGCAATCATTTGGTGGTCTTGAGATGAAACCGACAATCCATAAACTTCTGCATTGCCAAATCCTTTTGATTTAAATTCCCATGCTTCTCCATTGTCTACTGTTTTAAACACTCCCCCATGGGTTCCAATATAAACTACATTAGCCAATGTAGGATGAAACTCAACGCATTCAACATCTACATGATACTTGTTACCAAAAGAACCATACCTTTGCTCATCAATTAACCATTTTCGAATGCGTAAGCCATTGCCAATCCATAGTTCATTTCCATTGTGTGGATTGATCCCAAAAGTATATCCAGCTCCAAAAACGGCTTTTCCAGCATTAAATACTGTTGTTAAAGTTTTCGTTTTAGGTTTGTACAATCTCACTTCATCCTTTTTATCTTTAAAGTCAATTAAAATATAAAATTCTTTTTGGTACTTTTCAATTGTAATATTACTAATAGGGCTAGACTCCTTGGTAATTTCTGGAATCGGAACTAGTTTTTGTCCTTCAGAAATCATAACATTCCAGATTCCTTTTTTTTCTTGTGAAAAGCACAAATATTCTTCATTTACTTCTAAATCATAAATTTTTCCAGAGACATATTTTACTTTTGTCCATTCCAAGTAATCAGCCATGCAGTTTTCAGTAAAATATATACCTTTCGTTGTTAAAAGATACATTTTATTCTTGTTAGTTGGATGGAATCTTATCCCAAAAATAGTTGTTCTTAAATCATTCTTGAAATCACTATAGTTAGCAACAGATTCCCAAGTATCACCTTTGTTTTTTGTTCGAAAAACACCTCCAATTTTTCCAATACTTGAAGGAGAACCATTATAGGTAGACTGCATGGCAATGGCAAACCATATATTATCATTTTCAGGATGAAATTCTGCCCACCCACATTTGGATGACTGCCAGCTATCTGACCCTGCATTTTGCCAATTATTTCCGCCATTTTCTGAAACAAACAACCCCCCCTTTAATGAGCCGCCTAACATGAGTTCCGGGTTATTCTTAGATATCCTTATAAATTCTACAGGGCCTAATCCTGCAGCTGATTGACTTCTAGCCTCAGGATTGTCATTCGGTCCAACATTTGTCCAAAGACCAGTAAAATTATAATCTTGAGACCAGGCACATGAAAAATAAATTAATACTATCCAGATCCTAAGACTAGTCGTCACTATTGGAAAGGTCCGCATTATTTTCATAATTATAGAAAATTTTAACTTCTGCAATATCTCTTAAAAAGTCAACTTTACCAACTTCTATCCTAGTAACAGCCAAACCTGTACGCTTTTCGATATCAGCTTTTAAAATGTCTTCGTTTTCTGGTTTAATATTGTCAATTTTTTCATAGACAATTGTTTTTGAACCTTCTGTGCTTACAAACCACCAGTTTTCCATCAAGTAAACAATTAATAGTACAATTGAATTGATGAATAATAATTCTGCATAAGATACCTGCTTACCTGCTAAAGCATTAATTACTGATAAACCAATGGCAATAAAAAGATAAGTCATCTCTCTAATTTTCATTGTATTTGTTCGATATCGGATAATACCAAAAATAGCAAACAAACCAAGTCCCATACCTGTATCAATATCTAGTTTTTTTAAAGCAAAACAGATAAAGAAGGTAATAATAGAGATTAAAAAGAATGTGAATAAATAATTTTTGCGGGGGGTTTTTGCATAATATATGAATCGAATAATAGCGGTAATATAAATAAGGTTTAGAAAGAATCTAAAAACTAATTTGTAAAAATCGTCACTCATCCAAGACATACCTAAAAAGTCGTTCGATCTATTTGCAGCAGCAAGCACATTAAATAGGGGTAATTCAATACCAAAAGATAAAAATAATTCTGAAATCATAAGGTTAATAATTTATTAATTAAAAGTGTTTTAGATTTAAAGCTATTGTACTTTAGACCTGGGTTTAAGCTAACTGCTCCAATGCAATATTTACTAATACTATTTGATGATATATTAAAGGATTTCATCATTTGATAGAACTTGCTATTGCGATTTACATTTTCTTGTTTAAGCTCAGCAATCACTATATGATCAAACTCTTCCACCCTTCCATTCCAGTCAAATGATAAGTTTAAATCAAGTGTTAATCTCTCCTTTTCGGCATGGTTCACCAAAGTAATTCTAGAGAAATTATTCCAAAGTTTCGCTTCCAAATTAGGAGCCGAATCAATAACTGAATCAACAAATAATCTTGAGTCTGCAGAAAAACTAGTCTCAAAATCATTAAGCTTAATTCTCTTCTTATCTGTTCTCCCTTTGTATTTATTCTTAATCTCAAGGAAAAAAAGATTAGATTCAGTATAATTTCTAATTCTTACTTTAAACCTATTTCCTCTTCCATTATGGTGATCTAAATAGTATCCAAATTCAAGCGTATCGAAATACAATGTTTTATAACTACTAATTAAATTATCATTAATTTTTAAAACACTGTAGTCAGAAGACAATTTCTCTAGCACTGATGATAAATCCGACCTTTTAAAAACAAATTTAGTGTCTGTTCTATTCATCAGTTTTACCTCATCCATTTCTGCCAATGAAATTGGACTAAATGTCTCTAATTTTTCAATTTCGTTATCAAATGCTACCATAAAACCAAAGGGTAAATTTACATTTTTTTTTTAATGATGCATCAGAATAAACCATAAGATTGGCATTATAATAAATGAATTACTAAAAAGGCCGAAAGATGAATTACATTTCATTGTGAATCCATTAGTTTCACTATAGTTTTTCAAAAAAATTACAAACTCCTTATTGATGGAATCTTATTAGCATTATTATATGATGTAAAAATAAACACAAATGTCTCTGCATACAGAAAAGTCTAAATGCTAAGTGTATATTTGTAGGCAAAAAAATAATAGCAATGAATTTATCATCAAAACTGGGTACCCTCAGGCTACTATCACTTATTGAAGGAATTAGTTATATCGCATTTGCTGTAACTATGCCTTTAAAATATATGTTTGACATATTTTGGCCAAATAAAATAATGGGCTATGCTCATGGGTTTTTATTCATTGCGTATTGTTTATTTGTATTGATAGTTGGAATAAAATATAAATGGTCGTTTAAAACAGTATTAATTTCTGGATTTGCCTCATTGATACCATTTGCTACTTTTTGGGCGGATGCTAAGATTTTTAAACCACAGCAAGACATGAATTCATAGAGAACTGATCAAGTAAATTGTTACAAAGATCAGTATCAAATTAACTAAAGTAAAGTACAATAATTGGCTCTTAAAATGATTCATATCGTTTTTATATCTATATGACAATCATTTCAGCCTTCACCCCTATCATGAGTTCAAGTTTACTATTCTGCAGCTGGCCTCTTTGGGAAAATAATATGGTTGTAAATAAAAAAAGTCCTGCAAAATTGCAGGACTTTTTACATATCAATTTGTTTATATTACATTAGTATAAATGTGACTCTTCTATTTTTTGCTTTTCCAATTTCAGAACCAGATTTATTAGCCAAATTCGAATCACCAACATTTTCAACTGAAACTCTTTCTGCATCAACTCCGTTTTCAGTTAAATATTTTAAAACAGCCTCGGAACGTTTATTTTCAATCCCAGCTGCCTTCTTATCAAGTGCTTCATCTTCGTCAGCATGCACCGTCATTTTAACTTTTACCGTTGGATTCTCCTTAAGTACATTAATTATGTTGTCTAAATGTTCTTCACTATTTAGGGTAACCTCATCTGAATTATATCCAAAATAAACCTTGGTATACTTAACAATTTGTTGAATGGTCATTCCTTCAGGATTGACTGGACTCACGGCATAAACAAAAGACTCCTCTTCCTTTACATCTGTCATACACTTACACTCACCTTCATCATCCACTAATTCAACTGAAACATTATCCAGATAATAGTAAGCTCTTATGGCTTGCTGCCCTCTGAAATCAGTAGGTTTTTTCATTCTTTCACTAACGGTTTCACCATTGCTACTAAAATTACCAATCGTTAAAAACTTTTCGCCTCCTTCTGCAATGTAAGTTCCACAAACCTCTTCCCAACCAAATTGTCCAGAAAAAATTGGATTTTCAACATGCATAACAGATGATTTGCCCATTATACTTTTGTCTTCATTAATATTGTATTGTTTCTTAGAAAAATTGGCTGCAATATTATTTGAGCCATATTTTGAGCCTTCAGCCAAAGAAACGTAGAACTTAACACAATACGTTTGCCCTTTATGCATTGGTAACTTTAGTTTAGTTGACACATATGAACGCGGTAATTTATCACCATAGCTAAATGATGTAAATCCGGCATATGCCGATCCATCTTGAGGATCTTCCTTCCCATTCACATTTTCGGGGCTTCCAAAATCATCCCTAATAATACTTGAGTATATATCAGCCGCAGTTTTTGTTGGAGAAACCCAACCTGATGACAAATCAATGGATCCAGCTCTTTTAATTTTACCTATAATATCTTCAAAACTACCATTCTCAACTAAATCCGTTGCTGATTGAGCTGACACATTAAACACTAGTCCTAAACTTAAGCTAGTTAGTAGTACAAATTTCTTCATTTTCATATATTAAACTGATTATGTCAATTTCTCCCAAAATTACAATAAGTCCTCAATTTTCAAAAGAATTTCAATTCTTTTTTCAAAATCAACCTTATCATTTCTTTGCCGAATTATATCTTGAGAAATTGAACGGTTATTTCTATTTCTATCTTAGCCTTTGCATATATCGTTCCAAAGTTACATCAAGAAAACAATTAAAATTGTAATTATCTAATTATTAAACACATACAATTACAAACAAAAAAAGCCTTTCCATGACGGAAAAGCTTCTTAAAAATGATTGCTAATGAATTAAAGTCCGTTAACCTGCTTGGTTAATTTCGACTTTAAGTTACTTGCCTTCTTCTTGTGAATAATATTTCTTTTCGCTAATTTATCAAGCATTGCTATAACCTTTGGAAGCATAGCTGTCGCTTCTTTCTTATCGGTTGACGCTCTTAAAACTCGTACTGCATTTCTAGTTGTTTTATGCACATACTTATTTCTCAAACGTTTAGCATTGTTTGATCTAATTCTTTTTAATGCCGATTTATGATTTGCCATAATTCTATTGTTTTTTCTTTTAATTTAAATTGAAGCATTACAAGTAGCCCATAGGAGAATCGAACTCCTGTTTCCAGGATGAAAACCTGGCGTCCTAACCACTAGACGAATGGGCCAAAAATAATTACTTCAAACTTGTAGCCCATAGGAGAATCGAACTCCTGTTTCCAGGATGAAAACCTGGCGTCCTAACCACTAGACGAATGGGCCAAAATATCAATTCCTTTCGCAAAAGGAGTGCAAATATAATTCTATTTTTTTTCCTGACAAATTTTTAGGTGAAATTTAGCCAATAATTTTATTGTCTCCTTGGAACTTGAATCCGAGGCGTTTTCCTGTTTTCAATTTTGAATTATTGCTAAGTGTTTGCATTTGATCAACTGAAACAACACCAACTGAGTTATATGGAGGTGTTAATAGATCAAATTCAATAGCGTATGCTGCAACCTTTAAAATAACGTCTAACATCACATCTTTATGCATTACTTGGTTTAAAAAATCTCTGTAAGCGAATTCTAAATAACCTTTACCTTCAATCATAAAATGATTATCTTTATTTACAAAAATTCTTGAAATTAAGTAACCTGCATCATTAGATCGTTTTAACTCATAGGAGTCAGCTAAAAAATTATAAATATTAATAATTCCACAATAAGCAGCAGTTGGATCTTTCTTTAAATAAGAGCTTTGGTGAACAAAATTTGATTTAGAAAACCTAAATACATTCGTATGCATGTAAAAAATCAAAACATCTGAACCAATAAATAACTGCGCCTCGTATGGACCAGCATCAACATATTTTAACCTTATTTTAGGAGTATCTTTCAGCTCCTCCTGAATTAAACTTATACATTCAGACAATTCTTGCTTTAATATTCTAAACCATTCCTTAGTGTTTGAAAACACATTTTGCTTCATTACCGATTTGCTTTTTAGCAAATTAACAATATGATTTCTTTCTTTTTCCATTGTTTATTAATTTAATAGGCTTTTGCTAAAACAACTCTTTTACTGCTTGGCTGTCCTGTCACCATGCATTTACCTTCTTCCTCAGGCAAGTAAAATGGAATACAGCGAATAGTTGCCTTCGTGTCTTTTTTTATTTTTTCTTCTGTTTCAGCAGTACCATCCCAATGTACTAAAAAGAAACCTCCTTCAGTTTCAATTTTTTCCTTAAACTCTTCATATGAATCAATTGGTCTGCATTGTGTATCTCTATACTCTTTTGCTTTTGCAAATAAATTCACTTGAATATCATCTAATAGATTAATTATATAATCTGAAATTCCATTAAAACTAACTGTTGTTTTTTCTTGAGTATCCCGTCTTGCAACTTCAGCTTGATTATTTTCTAAATCTCTTGGACCGATTGCAATTCTTATTGGAACACCTTTGGCTTCATACTCAGCAAACTTCCATCCTGGTCTGCGTTGGTCATCATCATCAAATTTCACAACAAAACCTTTAGATTTAAGATCTTGCATTAAAGGTTGAAGTTTATCATAAATAGCATTAAGCTGTTCCTCACTCTTATAAATAGGTACAATAGCAACATGAATCGGAGCTAATTTTGGAGGTAATACCAAACCTAGGTCATCAGAATGTGTCATAATTAAGGCTCCCATCAAACGAGTGGAAACACCCCATGAAGTTGCCCACACAAAATCTTCTTTACCTTCCTTGTTAGCAAACTTCACATCAAATGCTTTCGAAAAATTTTGTCCTAAAAAATGTGAGGTTCCAGCTTGAAGCGCTTTACCATCTTGCATCATAGCTTCAATGCAGTAAGTTTCGTCAGCTCCTGCAAAACGCTCACTTTCTGTTTTTAGTCCTTTAATTACTGGCATGGCCATATATGTTTCAGCAAAATCAGCATAAACATTATTCATTTGTTCTGCTTCGGTGACTGCTTCACTTTTTGTTGCATGAGCCGTATGGCCTTCCTGCCATAAAAATTCTGCTGTACGTAAAAACAATCGTGTTCTGAGCTCCCACCGTACCACATTTGCCCACTGATTTATCAGTAATGGAAGGTCTCTATAAGATTGAATCCACTTTTTATAGGTGCTCCAAATAATAGCTTCACTTGTTGGTCTTACAACTAACTCTTCAGTAAGTTTAGCTTCTGGGTCAACAATTAGCTTTCCTTTATTATCAGGATCGTTTTTTAATCTATAATGAGTAACAACAGCACATTCTTTAGCAAATCCTTCTGCGTTTTTCTCTTCAGCCTCAAACAAGCTTTTTGGGATAAAAATTGGAAAATAAGCATTTGAATGACCCGTTTCTTTAAATTTTTGATCTAAAATAGCCTTCATATTTTCCCAAATAGCAAAACCATATGGTTTAATCACCATACAGCCTCTTACTTCTGAATGCTCAGCTAAATCAGCTATTTTAATAATATCATTATACCACTGCGAATAATCTTTTTCGCGTGGAGTTATTTTGTTTGACATTTTGGTATAATTTTTGTATCTTGGTAGATGTGGAACAAAGGTAAAAATAAGTTTTTCCTTTACAAATCAAACATTATGAAAAAGACATTTTATTTTTTAGCAACAATGATCGGAGTTTTAACCATTAATTCTTGTCAAACTACCAAAATCTTACATGATGATGTTTATGACGCACCCCAACTTGTGTATACTGAGACTAAAGATGAATCAGGATATGATGCATTTATTAAGGATGCGGAAAACGAAAATAACCAAATTATTGTAGAAGACAGGTCAGAAGAGCAAAATCCTAATCAGTCTTTTTCGAACAATGACAACATCACCGTAAACAATTACTATAGCAATAATGGCAATGCAGTTAACACCAATACGAATGTCTTTTGCGAGATTCACTACCGAAACAATTGCCGCTTTAACCACTTTAATTATTATAGACCACGTGCAAATTTTGCATATTGGGGTAACTCATGGGGGTATAATAGTTTTTACTTAAATGGACCTAGCTGGGGATGGAACACCGCATATTA
Source organism: Crocinitomicaceae bacterium (assembly GCA_045107045.1). Classification (GTDB taxonomy): domain Bacteria; phylum Bacteroidota; class Bacteroidia; order Flavobacteriales_D; family Crocinitomicaceae; genus Putridiphycobacter. The sequence continues at coordinate 34,124 of JBGCFR010000025.1, read as the reverse complement.
TGGTGGATGGGGTAATCCTTACAATGGTTGGAACAACCCATATTATAACAGATGGAACAATCCCTACTATGGTAACTTCGGATGGAATTCACCATACTATAACGGATGGAACTCACCATACTATAATAGTTGGAACAATCCTTACTATGCTGGCGGATGGAACAATGGCTGGAATAATGGTTGGAACAATGGTTGGAACAATGGTTGGAATAATGCAAATAATAATTGGAACAATTCGAATGATTTTGCCAATGGAAACAATAATCATCACTATGGCCATAGAAGAGGTATGAGCACAGGCTCAAGATCAAATAACAATACAGCCTACCCTACTACAGTAAGAAGTGCAAGTGCAACTTCAACAAATACTGTTGCTTCAAATAGCAAACAAAGAACTCCGGTGGCCGCAAAAAAGCCAAGTTTTGACACACCAAATCGTCAAGATCAGAGAGTAGTAGACAATTATGCAGCTGCAAAATTGCCATCTAGAAACACGAGAGGAGTTGAATCTAATAGGATTTCTCCTAAAGAAAATTCGAATAATTTGGATAGAAGAATAACACCGCCGACTAAATCAACCAACAATTCGGCAGAAAGCTCAAATACAAGAACACCAATTAGTAAACCTAGGGATTTAAAACCAGCTACTAATAGATGGGAAGCTAAACCTATTAAAACGAATAGAACAACTAACTCTAATACTAGACCAACACGAACTAACACTGAATCAGCACCAAGTAGAACTGCCCCTAGGAATACAAGTCCTACAAGAAATTCAACAGAGTCTGCACCAACTAGGACTGAACCAACCAGAACTGCGCCGACTAGAACTGCACCAACTAGATCAGCACCAACAAGATCGACACCAACAAGGTCAGCACCGACTAGAACAACACCAACAAGGTCGACACCAACTAGATCGACACCAACAAGGTCGACACCAACTAGATCGACACCAACTAGATCGACACCAACTAGATCAACACCGACTAGAACAACACCAACAAGGTCGACGCCGACTAGAACATCACCTTCAAGGTCTACTCCTACCAGGTCAAGTTCTTCTGGATCAAGCAGCAGGTCAAGTTCAAGAAGTTCTAATTCAAGTTCGAGCAGAGGAGGAAGAAGATAATTTTTAAAGTATTTAATTATGAAATGGATAATATTTGGCCTTTTAATTGGCACAACTGGGTTTCTTAATGCCCAAAACGAGGAAGACGCCTTAAGATATTCTCAAGAATCTTTAGGCGGCACAGCAAGAAACATAAGTATGGCAGGTGCAATGACAGCATTGGGTGGAGATTACTCTTCTACTCTTAAAAACCCTGCGGCATCAGGCAGGTTTTCGAAAAACAATTTTTCGTTTACCACTTTTTTAGAAAACAACAACACCACCGCCGAATTTCAAGAAAGAAGCTTTGCAAAATCGTCGAATAAGCTAAAACTTGGAAATATATCTTATTTAAAAGCTTACAGTCTTGATCCAAAAAAGTACAATGGCTGGGCAGGAATTCAACTTGGAATGGGTTATAATAGAAAACAGAGTTTTAATAATAGCTTTTCGTATGGTGGAGAATCGAATGGATCTATCGTAGACTATTTTATTGCTGAAGCTGATAATACACCACCAACTAATTCGAGTAGTTTAAATCCATTTTCATCTGGGTTAGCATACGAAAGTTATGTAATAGATCCATATTCTACTACTAATGATAGCACAGATTATTATTATAGTTCAGGAGCCGTTGGAAAATCGAATCATTCACGAACTGTCACAACAGAAGGTGGAATGGGAGAAATCAATTTTTCCATCAGTGGAAACTACAAGAATAAATTATTGATTGGGGGAAGCTTCAATGTTGTGACTTTAAATTATGACTCACGTTTTTCGCATCAAGAACAATTTAAAGATTCTGCTACCTGGATTACCCAACTTGATTATTCCGGTTACCTTCAAGCCAAAGGCTCTGGAATAAATGCAAGAGTTGGTTTAATATATATTCCTGCAGAGTTTATTAGAGTTGGAGCATCTATTGAAACACCTACTCGTATTAGCATTAATGAACAATTTGGAAATGATATGACTAACACAACAATTAATGGTACAATAAGCCCAGAAAACGGTCCGCCGACCGGAGCCAATGATTATATTATCAGAACACCTATGCGAGCAAATTTTTCATTAGGGCTTGTTAGTAAAAAAATTGGAAGTATTGGTGCGGAATTAGAGTTAGTTGATTATAGTAAAACATTTATGAAATCACCTAGCAATATAGGAACTGGTTTCTATTCCTATAACGACGAAAACAAGCAGATTGACAATTTATATCAATCTACCTTTAACTTAAAATTTGGTGCTGAGGCAAGAATCAATAAGCAATTATACTTAAGAGGAGGCTACGCTATTTTTGGCTCAGCTTACAAACCAGAAAAAGGTGTTTTTGATAAACCAGTGCAAAACTATACAGCCGGAATTGGATATAACTTTGGAAGTGTTTATTTAGACTTTGCCACCATGTTTTCAAAAGTAGGATCAGAACATTATGCTTACTCTCCAGAATTAGAAGGCAGCAATTCTTTAATTCAGAACGATAGAAAGCAATTTATACTGTCTTTTGGCTATAGGTTTTAAGAATGAATTACTTTTGTATTAATCAAAAGGAATAATGTTTGTTAAAACAAATCAGCTTAAAGATTTAATACCATACTATCGCAGTAAACTAACTGAACTATATGAAGTCAATGAGATAGAACAAATTTTCTTTCTCATGGCTTTTTTTGAATTTGGGCTAGAAAAAATCGAGGTACGTACAAAGCAATTTTTGCTTTCTGAATCAGATTTACTAGCACAACGAAAAATTGTCAAAAGGCTACAAAACAAAGAGCCAATTCAATATATACTTGGAAAAGCCGAATTTTATGACCTCATATTCCAAGTCAATCCATCTGTATTAATTCCAAGGCCAGAAACTGAGGAACTTGTTGATTTAATAGTTAGAAATCATCAAAATGACACAATTAAACTGTTAGATATTGGCACTGGCTCAGGCTGTATACCAATTTCAATAAAATCTGTCAAAAATAATTGGGAAATCACAGGACTCGATATTTCATCCGAAGCGCTAGAAACTGCTGATTTTAATGCGAAAAGCCTAAATCAAAACATCAATTGGCATCAATCTAACATCTTAGACGAAGACATTTCGAACCTAGGTATGTTCAACATCATAGTATCTAACCCACCATATGTTTTACTTTCTGATAAAGCAGAAATGACCGAGCAAGTATTGAATCATGAACCAGATCTTGCTCTTTTTGTAAATGACAGTAGCCCACTAATATTCTATCATAAAATTATCGATTTAGCAAAAAAACAATTGAATGCTGGTGGATACCTTTATTTTGAAGTCCATGAAAAATTAGCCTCAAAAGTTAAAGAAAACTTGGAAAATGCAAAATTCATTAATGTAGAAATTATTAAAGACCTTCAAGGAAAAGACAGAATTGTATCTGGACAATTATTGTAAATCAGTTATCTTTGTCCAGCTAACTATAGTAATTATGGACTTTATACCCGACAAAATCTCTTTATATGCCGAAGCGCATACTTCAAAAGAAGAAGAATTACTTTCAGAATTGAACCGAGAGACTCATCTAAAAATATTAGTACCTAGAATGCTATCTGGGCATCTTCAAGGAAGAGCATTAAGTATGATCAGTCATATGATTAAACCGAAAAATATTCTTGAAATAGGCACATATACAGGATATTCTGCTTTATGCTTAGCGGAAGGAATTGCTGAAGGAGGACAAATTGATACCATTGATATAAATGAAGAATTGAAACCCATTATAGATAAGTATTGGGCAAAATCTAACCATACAGCGAATCTCAATTTTTTGATTGGAAATGCTCTAAATATAATACCTCAACTAAGCAGATCATATGATTTGGTATTTATTGATGCTGATAAAGAAAACTACAGTCACTACTATGATTTAGTATTTAATAAAATTCCTATTGGAGGATTCATTATTGCGGACAATGTACTTTGGAGCGGAAATGTTTTAAAAAATCCATCAGATATGAAGGAAACAACAAAAGCTATTGTGGAATTCAATAGCATGGTTCAAAGCGACGACCGAGTTGAAAATGTTCTATTACCCGTAAGAGACGGACTAATGATATTAAGAAAAATAAAATCGTAATTCATCCTTAAGTTGTTAATTACTTCCTTAATCATTTTTAAATCTAATTGATTTCCTGTTTATTTTTGTGACATGACACAAGACGTGGCTCTTGCCATATTGAAATCAGGTAAAAACGTATTTTTAACAGGGTCTGCAGGTACTGGTAAGACGCATGTTCTTAAGTCATTTATTAAATATTTAAATAAGTATAAAATTTCTTCAGGAATTACTGCTTCTACAGGTATTGCCGCTACCCATATTAATGGACAAACTATTCATAGTTGGGTTGGAATGGGCATTAAAGACCAAATGAGTAATAAAGACCTTCATTTTTTAATGCTCAATAAAGCGCTCAAAAAAAAATTGGAGAAAACGAAAGTTTTAATTATTGATGAGATATCTATGCTTCATCAGAAGCAATTAAATTTAGTTGACCAGATTCTTCAGTATGCAAATGATAACCTATTGCCTTTTGGAGGAAAACAAATTGTAGTATGTGGAGATTTTTTCCAATTACCCCCTATTGGTAACACATATGAACAAAGTAGAGATAAATTTGCATTTATGGGACATACTTGGGTTCAATCAGAATTTAACATTTGCTATTTAACTAAGCAATACAGACAGACAGAAAATTCGTTAACAGATGTTTTAGACGCTATAAGAAATGGTACTATAACGAAATCGGTTACTGAATTACTAAACAAAACTATTAAAAACAATATATCACTTATTAGTCCCATTAGACTGTATACTCATAATGCTGATGTTGATAGAATAAACAATATTGAGTTAGACAAAATAAATGGAAAAGCAAAAAATTTCTGGGCAACAACTAAAGGAAAAAAAGAACTTGTCACCACACTAAAAAAATCAGTTATTGTCAATGAACAATTGAGTCTAAAAATAGGTGCTAAGGTTATGTTTGTCAAAAATAATACTGACAAAGGTTATATTAATGGAACACTTGGGAAAATTATTGAGTATTCAAGTTTAGGATTCCCCATAGTCAAAATTACAGGTGGCGAAGAAATTACTGCAACAACCGAAGAATGGTCGATAGATGATGATAAAGGAAATTCGATAGCATCATTCGTTCAAATCCCTTTGCGTTTAGCTTGGGCCATTACTATTCATAAATCTCAAGGAATGACATTAGATAAGGCTGAGCTAGATTTAAGTAAAACATTTGAAAAAGGCCAAGGTTATGTTGCATTATCTCGTTTAAGAGATATTGATAACTTAAAACTAATTGGGTTTAACAACACTGCTTTGGACATAGACCGTTTAGCATTAAAAGCTGATAAACGATTTAGGGAATTATCGAATAAACTGTCAGAAGAAGTTGATTTAAAGGCATTATTAAAAGAGGAACTCAACTTTAAGATAAAAGCTAAAGCTCTTAAATTTATTAAGTGATATTATTCAAATATAAATTAACTTTAGGGTGAATAAATTATGAAAATATGAAATCAAATCAAAACTTCTATGACCTTTCCGCTAAAACTATTTCGGGGCAAAACAAATCACTTTCTGAATATAAAAATCAGGTACTACTGATTGTGAACACAGCGAGTAATTGTGGATTCACTCCACAATATGAAGGCTTGGAAAAACTATACCAAACACATAAAACAGCAGGTTTGCAAATATTAGGTTTTCCTTGCAACCAATTTGGTGGTCAAGAGCCTGGCAATGAAAAAGAAATTCAAGAAGGCTGTTTAATAAACTATGGCGTCAGTTTTCAAATGTTTTCAAAAATTGATGTCAACGGCAAAAATGAATCTCCAATATTTAAATACTTAAAACAAGCTAAGGGAGGCTTTCTGAGTCGAAAAATAAAATGGAATTTCACAAAGTTTTTAGTTGATAAAAATGGCACTGTAGTAAAAAGGTATGCTTCCCTAACTAAACCGGAATCTATTGAGGAAGACATAAAGAAATTACTTACTTAAGCAGTGATTTTTCTTTACGGAAATAAAAAAAAGTTATGATTTTCGAAAAAACATCACAATAAAAGCAACCTCATGCTAAATAATATAGTCATACTGATAAAGAATTCTTTGTCAGAGAATAACTTTTAATCGTTAAATTAAAGGAATAGGCTACAATTATTGTAGCCTTTCTTTTTTTTTCTAATTTTTTTCTATCCAGAAGTGAAAACAAACATTTAATACTAGTGAGTGAATAATTTTATTTTTCATTTTAGACAACCTTTCAAAAATAAATCTGTTTATATAGAAATTCTAGTCTTATGAAAACCAATATTTTTACACTTCTAATCAGCTTACTGTTATCATCTGTTGTTGGAATAGCGCAAGGTGTTACCTTTACTTCTTTTCTGGATGACACAAGTCAAGTTACTGTTTGTCAATTGGACTATACAGTGGAAATCTCTCCTATAACAAATAACTACACTTCATATGGTGATGCAAACCTAATTGTTGATGGTTCGAATATCCTTAACTCTAATTTAACTGCTGAAGTCCAATGGGGTGATGGAAGTACATCAACACATACAGGCACAGCAATTACATCTGGTACTGCTATTGCTTGGAGCCCAGCAATTACTCATACTTATTCAACAGCTGGAATATATACGTTTAATATTGACCTTTATGACCCTATTTCTTCAGATACTATTAATTATACCCAGGATGTTATTATGGGTGGTTGTTACGTAGGTATGTACGCTAGTGCCAACTTAGATTGTGATGGCGACGGAGTTATTGACTCAACTAACATTGTCCCTCAAATGTTATTAATCGGTTCTAATGGTAATACTTACAGTGCATGGTCAATATTTAATAATAATTTTTATGGCGTTTTACCTGATACTTATACTATAGTTGTTGACCCAAATTGGTTAGCAGCAAATAATTGGGTTGTACAGGCTATTACACCAAATACCATTACCACAACTATATCTGGGAACAATAATATAACATCTCAAATCATTTTAAATTGTGATTCTACTCAACTAACTAGTAACTGTTTAAACGGAACTATTTTTTGTGATAATAATAATAATGGAATTTTAGATTCAACCGAAATACCTGTTGGTGGTGCACCACTAGTGCTATATTTGCCAAATGGATCATCTCATTCAACAACTGCAGATCCTAATGGTCTATATTCATTTAGTTATACTGGCCTTGCATCAGGAGGGTTTGTTAGTGTAGATCAAACTTGGATGAGTTCTAATGGCTACTATAATTCAGGTAATTTTATTGATACTATTTCGGACCTTTCTTGTACTAACAACCCTATATTAAACATTCCGATTATTTGCGATACAAACGCACTAAGTGTGGGTTGTGTAAATGGCTATGTATATTGTGATGACAACGGAAACGGAATATTGGACTCATCAGAAGTGCCATTCTATAATGCACCGGTTACATTAAATGGTCTTGGTGGCCAAATAACAGTATATACTGACTCAACTGGCTATTATTCTTACACAGGATGGCAATTAAGTGGAGGTACCGTTTTAGTCAGTCTTGATCAATCTTGGCAAGTAAATAATTCTGCATATGTCTTAGGAAATGGTGCTGTAATTTCAAATTTAAATTGTGCAAACAATAACCAAGCTGATTTAGCTTTAAATTGCAATTCAGCAAGCACATGTGCGGATTTATGGTCAAGCGTTACCCCTTGGATTGGTTATTATCAAAACACAACCAACTCAGTATGGTTTAAGTATGGTAATTATGGTTCTGGTGCACCAGGGAATTACACTGTAAGTTTAGACTATCCATCTGGAGTGACACCAGTTTTGAGTTCAATTAACAATCCTAATTACACAATATCAGGAAATACAATTACATGGACTCTAAATTCAAACAGTACATATATGTACAATACTGATGTGATTTACTTTAATACACCAGCTGGTATTCCAGACAGCACTTTCCACGTGTTTAGTTCTGCTATCTCGTCAGCAACTGCAGATTGTGACTCATCAAATAACTATAGTACTTTAGGTATGTTAGTTGGCGTTAGTTATGATCCGAATGATAAATCAGTTAATCAGCCAACTATCGTTAATCCCGCTGTACAAGATGAATACACTTATGTCATTAGGTTTCAAAATACGGGAACTGCACCAGCACAAGATGTTTATATTTTAGATAGCTTAAGCACAAACCTAGATTGGACAACGTTTGAACTGCTTGAAGCTACTCATCCTATTCAATTAATAGACATGGGTAATGGCATTAAAAAGTTTGACTTTCCACAAATATGGTTACCGGACAGCACAACTAATGAGCCAGCTAGCCATGGACATGTAGTTTACAGAATTAAAGAATTACCTACCTTAAGTGAAGGTGACATTATTGAAAACACGGCTTATATTTACTTTGATCAAAATGCGCCAATCATTACAAATACAACATTAAATATTAATACGGTTGGATTAGGTATTTCTGAGAATAGTAATTTAACATTTACAGTATTCCCTAATCCTGCAAAGTCTAGCCTTAACATTGAATCGGAAGACGTAATTCAATCAATTCGTATTGTTGATTTAAGCGGAAAATTAGTTTACGAAAACAAAACGATTTCTAATTTAGAGAACATTAATATTGAAGGACTTAGTTCCGGTCTTTACAATATTGAGGTAAGAACTATTAACGGTGTAGGACGTCGCTTGTTCGTCAAAGCATAGATATCAAAATTGTTTGTATTAAAAAAGGCTCCATATTTGGAGCCTTTTTTTGTTTTGGATTATCAGAATTTAGTAATACACTTTTCTTTACAGTTATTGTATTGGAGCATACTGCTACCCTCAGAACAATATTATATAAGCCTGAATACAACAGCTATCCTCTGATAAATGCTTATATTTACAGTACAATATGATAAAAGATACAAAATTAGCCGTCTTAATTGACGGTGATAATATACCATCAAAGTACATTAAGGAAATGATGGAAGAAATTGCCAAATATGGCACCCCTACAATTAAAAGAATTTATGGCGATTGGACAAGTCCTCATGTCAATAAATGGAAATCAGTTCTCTTAGAAAATGCCATAACACCTATTCAACAGTACAGTTATACTACTGGAAAAAACGCAACGGATTCAGCCATGATCATAGATGCTATGGATGTCCTATATTCAGGTAAAGTAGATGGTTTTTGTTTGGCTTCATCCGATAGTGATTTTACTAAATTAGCTACTCGATTACGTGAAGCAGGCATGCGTGTATATGGCATTGGCGAAAAGAAAACACCTAACCCATTTATAGTGGCTTGTGATAAATTCATTTACCTTGAAATATTGCATAGTGATGAAGAGATTGAAGATTCTAAAACTGGTAAAAAAAGCAAAACAAAACGTCAGCACGATAAAATTACGCCTCAAGTCATCAAGCTCCTTCGTGCTACAGTAGCAGATGCAGCAGATGAGGACGGCTGGGCTTTTTTAGGAGATGTTGGATCATTGATTCTAAAAAAACAGGCTAATTTTGATGCAAGGAATTTTGGGTTTGATAAATTAACTCCAATGTTTAATTCTATTAATCAATTTGAAATTGAAGAACGTAGTCAAGACAATTCAAGATTTAAATTGATTTATGTAAAAAACAAGTGAAAACGGACTATGTAAAGAGTGTATTATTATTTAATGATAGATTATGAACCAAATAAGTCAGAATAGAATTTTACAATTACTATGGTACACATTACCAATTACTATTATTGGTTCAATGGTTCTTATTTCAAAATCTACATTGTTCGAGCCTAACGCCAGTAAATTGGCGCCAGCTATAATTCTAGATCTAATTTTTACTTTACCCCTCATTTATTTCTTTATCATTAGAAAAAAATCCATTCCAAAAACCACTATTGTCCCTGTATTCATTATTGGCATAATTACGGCAAGTATTATTATTCCAATCCAACATCAGAGTCTACTGGATTCTGTCAAATTTTGGATACTTCCATTTGTGGAACTTTTTGTGATGCTATATCTCATTTTTACCATCCGTAAATCTGTAAAAGCATTTAAAAAACAAGAAACTGAAAATTACGACTTTCATTCCAATATAAAAATCGCCTTAGCTGATATTATGCCTCAAAAAGCAATCAGCTTTGTTGCTATGGAAGTCAGCGCTTTCTATTATTCATTTATTAAATGGAAATCACTAAATTTAGCTAAGAATGAATATACTTATCACCGTGAAAGTGGCACAAGAGCCATATTGATAGTCTTACTTTTTTTGATTGGAATAGAAACTTTCGTATTTCACTTGCTTCTTGAATCATGGTCAACCATTTTTGCGTGGGTTTTGACTGGTTTAAGTATTTATTCAGGCTTTCAAATATTAGGCATTTTAAAATCGCTTAGTCAGCGTCCAGTTATGATAAAAAATGATAAAATTGTTTTACGTTATGGCATTATTGCAGAAGGTGAGGCCTTAATTCAAGACATTAAATCAATTAGTGGTTTTAAAGGAGAGATAGCTGATAAAGAAAGTATTAAATCATTCTCGCCATTAGGTGATTTAGAAGGGCATAATGTTATCATTGAATTTGAAGCACCTTTTCAGTACACTGGTTTTTATGGTTTCAAAAAGGAAGCTACAACATTAGCTTTATTTATTGATGATCCTAAATCGTTTATTTTAGCAGTTGAAGAGTCAATTGAGTTATTGTAAGCAAAATTAAATGCGTTTTCAAATATTTAATAATTCTTAAGATTTTCTAATTCATCTTCAAAGCCAAAGAAAAATCGGCTATATTTAAGCTTTTAAATCAATTCATTTATGGAAATGCTTCGCATTGAAAACATTGTCAAACAATATGCCAATCACAGAGCACTTGATGATATTTCAATATCCACTCAGAAAGGAGAAATTTTTGGATTACTAGGACCAAATGGCGCTGGTAAAACAAGTTTAATTCGAATCATCAATCAAATTACTGCACCTGATTCCGGCCAAGTATTTATTGAGGGTAAACCGATTAAAAGGGAAGATATTTCAAAAATTGGTTATTTACCTGAAGAACGTGGGCTCTACAAAAAAATGAAAGTTGGTGAACAAGCATTATACTTTGCTCGCTTAAAAGGCATGTCTAAAAATGAAGCTAAATATAAGCTCAAAGAATGGTTTGATAAATTTGATATTGGTGCTTGGTATGACAAAAAGATTGAAGAGTTGTCGAAGGGTATGGCTCAGAAAGTACAATTTATTTCAACTATTTTACATGAACCACCACTCCTAATTCTTGATGAACCTTTTAGTGGATTTGACCCGATTAACACAGAGTTGATAAAAACAGAAATAATGGCTCTTAAGGCTAAAGGAACCTCCATTATGCTATCCACGCACAATATGAATAGTGTGGAGGAGATTTGTGACTCCATTGCTTTAATTAATAAAAGTAAAATGGTTTTAAATGGAAAGTTGAAAGATGTAAAAGAACAATTTAATACCCATACCTATGCCGTTAAATTTAATGGTGTAATGATGGCTTTTGCCAATGCACTTTGGAGCAATTTTAATTTAATTGATAAAGAGCAGGTAGATGATAATATTGCCATAGCACATGTTCAGTTAAAGAATGACAACACTGTCAATGATTTATTAAAAGCAGTTATGCCAGTGGTTGATATCATTTCTGTTCAAGAGGTGTTACCATCAATGAATGATATTTTTATAAATGCAGTACAACAAGTGAAGGGAGGCGAAAATGAGTAATTTGAAACTAATAATTGGCCGTGAATACAATACTAGAGTAAAAAAGAGATCCTTTTTAGTCACCACTATTTTGATCCCTATTCTATTTTTAGGTTTTATGTTTGGTGCCATGTATTTGGCTGTGGAAGAGAACGAACAAGTTAAAGTTCTGGTTGCTGACCCAGGTGGGTGGTGTGGTACCAAAATTTTCGAAGAAGACGCCATTGATAGGCCAGCTCAGTTCTTTTTTTACGAAAGTTATATTGATAGTGCAAGTCAATTTTTAAACGATCCTAAATTTGCTGAATATGACATATTACTGAGTTTAAACGAAAAAGTACCTGAAAATAGGAGGGTTATTTCTTATTACAGGAAAACACCAAGCTTTGGAACAAAATCATATATTGAAAATAGAATTGAAGCTAGAATAAGAGAGTATTTTGCATTGAAGAAAACTAACTTAACAAAAACGGAGTACAACTTAATCCAATTACCTTTTGATTTTAAATTTTTAGATGCCAAAGACCCTGAGGGAAAAGATAATTCAGATATGAAATCAATTGTTGGATTCGGGTTTGCCATTTTGATCTACTTTTTCATCTTCTTTTACTCAAACCAAGTCATGCGGGGTGTAATTGAGGAAAAAACAAACCGCGTGGTAGAAATTATTATCTCGTCAGTAAAGCCGTTTCAATTAATGCTTGGTAAAATAATTGGCATTGGATTAGTCGGACTAACACAGTTTTTAATTTGGGTACTCATGTCCGGTATAGGTTTAATGCTGCTGAGGATTTTTGTATTCCCAGATATGGTTGACCCAAGCAGTTGGGATACAGCTGCACTTGATAATGGACAAATTGTAACTGAAGGACTTCAAGGATCGAACAGCGTCATCAACTTTATTTACTTTGATGTTAACTGGCCCGTAATGATTGGGTTCTTTTTAATTTACTTTATTGGTGGGTTCTTAATCTATTCAGGTATTTTTGCAATGATTGGCTCTATGGTCGACTCTGAAACAGATACACAACAATTGGTATTACCTGTTACCCTTCCACTTATCTTAGCTTATATGGTAGCGTCTATGATGTTAACCAATCCCGAGAGTGCAATTGGTACTTGGTTTTCGATTATTCCGCTCACCTCTCCTATTGTGATGGTAGTAAAAGTAGCTGTTGGCTCAGTTAGCCCTCTCATTCTTATACTGTCTGTCACTTTATTAATTGCTACATTCTTACTTACTACTTGGATGGCCGCAAAAATTTATCGCACTGGTATTTTAATGTACGGCAAAAAGGCTAGTTGGAAGGAAGTATTTAAGTGGATTAGATATAAATAGTGCAAACATTTTAGTGGTCCATTGAATAAGGGTATAAAACAATAACCTATTAGTAGTTATTAGATTTTGTTTTGAAATATCGTTTATTTTTCATAGTTTTAGAAGGAACCTAATTTATGAAAAACCGAATTGCCATTATCGACATAGGGACAAATACGTTCAATTTATTGGTGGTTGACCGACTGAAAGATCAGTTCGAAACGATTTATAAAGAACGTATTGGCGTTGGTTTAGGTAATAAAGGCATCAATCATTCTATCATTGCCAAAAAGGCTTTTAAGCGGGGCGTTGAGACTTTAAACCAGTACAAAAACAAATGCTTGGAATTGAATGTTGGAACAATTAAAGCGATAGGCACCTCGGCGCTAAGGAATGCAGATAATAGACAAGATTTTATTGACACTGTTAAACAACAAACTGGCATTTGTATTCAAGTTATTTGCGGTAATGAAGAGGCTAATCACATCTATCATGGAGTCAAAATTAATCATCAGTTTGATCGTCCAAGTTTAATTATGGATATTGGAGGTGGCAGTACGGAGTTTATTTTCGCAAATCATAAAGGCATACAGGATAAAGCAAGTTTTGAAATTGGTGTTTCGAGGATTTATCAATACTTAGATAAACCGGACCAATTAGATATTGAAATGGTTTCAAAAATTGAACGTCATTTAGAAAAAAATACCAAATATTTTTTTGACAATAAGTCAGCTGATGTTTTGATTGGTTCCTCTGGTTCATTCAAAACATTTTATGAGCTTCATTCTAATCTTCAATACCCTAGGAATGAATATGTCAAACTTGAAATGTTCGATTTATTGACCAACCTAGACCAAATTACCTTATCTACTAAGGCTGAGCGGCAAGCGAACAATTTTATTATTCCAATCAGAAAAAAGATGATCAATATTGCCGCGGTTAAAACAAAGTGGATTATATCTAAAATGGGCGTTAAAGAGTTTATTGTGTCACCTTATTCACTCAAAGAAGGTGCTGTATTTTACGATAATAAGCCAGCTACTTTTATTTAGATAGAATCTTTAGTTTTCTCCATGATATCTGCTAGAAATGCCCGTGCTCTAAACAGCTGAGCTTTTACTGTTCCTAGTGGCAATTTCATATCCACTGCAATTTCCTCGTAAGACAATTCTTGAAAGTATCTTTTTTCGATTAAATCTCTATATCGTGGCTTTAAGGTTTGTACAATATTCCGCATGTGCTTTACCTTCTCCAAATGGATGGTCACTTCCTCAGGATCTTTTTCAGTGCTCTCTACATCAATACTAATACTTTCACCATCACTATTTGTATAGCCGGTGTCCATTGACGTTACTTGAATTCTCTTCTTTCTAATAAAATCAATGGCGTTGTTTGAGGCGATTTTAAACAACCATGTACTAAAAGCAAAACTTGGCGAGTATTGATGCAAGCGGTTAAACGCTTTTCCAAATGCTTCAATGGTTAAATCCTCAGCATCTTCATCTTTAGACACCATTTTGAGCATCATAAAATAAATTGATTCACGGTATTTTTCCATTAATTCTGCATAGGCTGGCTGACTACCATTTAGTGCTTTTTCAACCAATGCTAAATCTCTTTGACCTTTTTCCGAAAGATTTGTTCCTTTTACCATGCCTTTTTATCTCTTTTTGGGTTTGCATAATATATAAATGGCATAACTATAACGTGAAGTAATTCATAAAAAGGATAAAACCAAATTAGGTCTCTCATTTTTAACCGTCTTAACAACAAGCCATTTATAAGCCAATACAATGCGTATCTTAATACCAAAACACTCACAATAAATAGAGTCCAATTAGTATTAAACAGTAAAATAAAGAAACTAAACCATGCTAAATACAAGGTAGAGGGGAATATTCCTAAAAACAACTTGTTAATAAGTTTGTATTCAGGCGCAGTAGTAAAATGCCGTTTTTTCTGATTTAACCATGCACTAAATGTTGATTTGGCTTCGGAGTATACAAAAGTATTTGGATTAATATTGATGCCGACATTTTTTCTAGTTGCTACATCTCTCAATAGTAAATCATCATCACCAGATGCTATATGATAATGTTTCTTGAAACCATCATTTTCTAAAAATAAATCTTTAGAATACCCCATATTCCGGCCTACTCCCATATAAGGCAAATTTGTTTTAGCAGCAGAAAGATAAGAAATAGCAATTGATACCATGTCAAACCTGATTAACTTATTAAGAAACCCTTTACGCTTATAAAATGGACCATAACCAACTACAATTTGTTTTTTTGACGTATAGGTTGCTGCCATTTCTTTTAACCAATACTTAGAGTTGGGCTTACAATCCGCATCTGTAAGCATAATCATTCCATACTTAGCACCCTTAATACCAACAGTTAATGGGATTTTTTTTCCAAATTTTCTATGTTTATTCTTTTCTAATTCAATTAACCTCAAATTAGGATAATCTTTTTGATAGGCTCTTACAATATGATTAGAATCGTCTTGACTTTGGTCATTAACAATAATGACCTCAAACTTAGAGTATATTTGATCTAAAATAGAAGGCAAGTGTTGATATAAATTATCCTCTTCGTTTCTAGCACAAATAATTAAGCTAATTGGCGGTTCAAAGTTGGACTTATCTGGTCTGTGTTTATGCAACAATAACCGAAAATTAAAGATAATAAGATACAATATTTGAATAGCCACTACCCCACAAAATGTGATGAGTATAATTCCTAAAAAGGAAAGTTCAAATGATGGTAAATATTGCATAATTCAACTGAAACAAAAATCCAACTTTTTTTAATCAGTTGTTCTTTAAGTTCAAATACTTTTCCACAATGATTGTTTGAAGTTATTCACTAAAAAGATCACCACCCCAATTATTGACATCCGTTAGATATGATCTTTTAATTTAAACTCACTTTTTAATAAAGAATATACTGCTGAAGCTTCCGCATTTTCAGTTTTATAATAGTGTTCTCGTAGTAGGCCTTCCTCTTTAAAGTTGAATTTACTAACTAACTTCAACGAAGCTTGATTATAAGGCGCTATAAAAGCTTCAATTCTATTTAAACTCATTTGATCAAATCCAAACTTAATAATTGGTAACATTGCTTCTGACATCAAACCTTTTCCTTTCAAACTTTCATCAAACAAGCCATAACCTATTTCAGCTCTAAAATGATCAACATACCAAGTATGGTATCCACACCAACCAATTATTGTACTTGTAGTCTTATCTAATAATTGAAAGTAAAGTATTTTTCTATTGTGAGTGGTTAATCCACTTTCATATTTTACTTTTTCTTCTAAATATTCTTTCTCTGAACTTAAACCCAAATAGGACATCACCTCATCCTTTGAATAATAACCAAATATTTGATCATACACTTCTTGAGATAGTTTTCTCAAAATCAATCTATCCGTTTTTATTTCTTCAAATTTCATCTCTTAAATCATATTTTACACTAACAATCTACTCCACTTTCAACTTTACAAAATGATTTTGTACTACTGCATCTAAAAATATTTTTGTGCCTGTACATTGAAATCTGATGGGAACAGATAAATCTCCAAATAGTGGAATACCACCACCCAATAATATGGGGATAGTAGTGATGATTAACTCATTAATTAAATCCTCTTTCAGAAAATTTTGAATGGTTATACCTCCATCAATATATAAATTGTGAAAACCATGCTCATGTATCCCAGCTAGTATTTCTTTTAATTGCCCATTGGCAAAATGTACTTTACCTTGGAGTTCTGAAGGCACTTCAGTTAAAGTGCTACTCAAAACAAATACTGGGATGTTATAAGGCCAGTCAATGTCAAAGCCTAAAATGGTTTCGTAGGATTTTCTTCCCATTACAATGGCATCCATTTCATCTAAAAAAAATTGATACCCCATGTCATTGCCTCTCGGATTGGGTGTAATTTGCAACCAATCCATTCCCCCATTCCTATCGGCAATAAAGCCGTCCATACTCTTTGCAATAAAAACAGTATTCTTTTTCATACAGTGCTGATATATTTGTTTTGTAGTTTAAATCATTCGAAATAAAGTAATTTCTTAATTTACTTTTATAAAATTAGAAATTAGTGTACTCAGAACCAAACTATCTACTTTTTCTATAGAATGTTCAAATTCTTCAATAATTTCTAAGTTACCATTTGGTAAAGCATCTGTACATGCCTCAGACTCTTCAATACTCACCATAGAATCATTACTTCCGACACCAATCAAAATTTCATGCGAAACACCACCAAGTTCATTCTTTGATAAGTAAGCTTCCTCACCTAGCCCAAGCATCATATTTGCAGTTTTTACAACCATCTTTTTCCAATTTTTCCCATGAATGGTTTCAAGATGACTAGCAAAACGTGGAACTTTCTCTTCTATCGAATTTGGATTTAACATTTTAACTTCTTTTTCAGCTGTCGCTCTCGTCCAATCGAATTTAGTTCCCAATGTTATAATTCGTTTCACTAAATGGGGGTGCTTACTTGCTAAACACAGAGCTACATAACCACCCATGCTATATCCAAATACATGGACACTGTCAATTTTATTCTTTTTCAAAAAATCTACAACATTCCCAACGAACAAGGACATTGAAAAATCATTATTAGATTGTTGACCACCGTGACCTTCAAAGTCAAAACTTAATACATTAAATTCAGGTGAGAGTTTTGTCTCTAATACTTTGAATTGGTCTTTAGTTCCTAAAGCGCCGTGCAAAAGGAGTAATTTTTGCTTCATTCTATTTGTTTGAAAGTTTACTAGAATTAATTCTTGTTAGACGGTAACCTACTTTTAATAAATTTAAATTGACCATTATGATTCGACTCATGTTCACAGACATGAAACCATTTACAATAGTTATTGGTCGGACCCCAAAACCATTTCTGATCAACCGCCATTAACCACTTATCATCTCGTTTTGCAAATTCTTTAAGTGTATTTTCCCTGACATTTTTCAATTTTTCTAGGTAAAATTCTAAGTTATTTCCATTTATTTTTTCTCGGGCATCATCTCCTAAACCAGAGGCTGTACCCCACTCCAATTGATCCTCTTCCTCCCAATCTCCCCAATCCTTTCCCTCAAAGGTATGGATTTGATAGAATCGCTCCGTAGCAGCCAAGTGCCATAACATAGCACCAATAGAATTGGCTTTTTCATCAACCAAGTAATCTAAATCATCAACACTCATACCCTTTACCGGGTAAAGAATAGTAGACCTCATCCAATTCATCATAGATACCAAAGTGCCAATTTGAGGTGCAAACCCTTCTTTTGGTCCAACAATATTCATTTCTTCAATACTTGTTTTGTCAACCATTGAACCTGCTTGTGGTAAAATCAATAGACTGCCTACCCCCAAAGTGGCAACTGATGACTTTTTAATGAATTTTCTTCTGTCAATTTGATCGTCTTGATTGTTCATAGTTGATTTTATTTTTGATTTTATTTCTTCAGAGTTAAGGCTAATTTACTCTAGTCCACTATTAGAATTAAGATGGTTTGGCTATCTTTTGAAATTCGTAATTAACCAAAATCATTTAATAGTCTTTTTTAACTGATTTATGCTAAGAAAAAAAATAGGATTGACAGTATTGCAGTTATAACTGCAGTCCATGCAATTGAATTTCTTTGTATTAATACTGCTACTATTGTTAATACTGCACCAGTTGCTACTATCGGAAGCATGGTTTCCCAGCCTGCACGAGCACCTTGCATTAATTTATATAAAATAGAAATCAAGTTAACAGAAATGGCAATTATACTAATCGTTCTATTATTTTTCATAAGGCTTTATTTTTAAGTTTTTAAAATGACAGTGTGTATACACTGAAATTAATTATCTAAACTTACGAAAAAAAGTTGCCAATACACACTAACTAATCTAAAACCCCAGGTGTAACATTTCAAATAAAGATCATATATATCAAACATGATATATAAAAAGCGTATCGTTTTTGAGCTAAAATAATTCTTTAATTACTAATCACTCAGCTCTAAAAATTTTATCAAACGCATTATAAACTGCTAAATGCAGAACATCTCCATGATCCTGTTTTTCAAAGAATTCAAAATACAAATCGTCATTCTCTTGCTTACTTTTTTTTAGTTTATCATAGAGTTCTTTTGCTGTGCGCTCCATTACCTTCCCCTCTTTACCAACACCGATATAAATAGATTTTTTGGATTGAAATTTTGATGGTTCTTTTTTCAATAATGATTCCTTATCCCACCATAAACTTGGACTAATGATTATAAAATTATCAAATAAGTGAGGCTTAGTTAATAAAATTTCAGTGGCCAAAAGACCTCCTAAAGATTGACCAATTATTGTTTTAACTGAACTTGTGTTATAGTTACTGTCAATAAATGGTTGTAATTCTTGTTCAATAAAGCTAATAAATGAACTTGAACTTCCTGTTGTCGGAAAATTCTTATTGTCTCTTTTTATTGTTGACGGGAACGTAAAATCTTTTTTTCTATCAATATTAGATATACCAACAACAATACTTTGTGGAATCATTTTTATCCATGAAAATGAACCAAATTGGACCAATCCTGATATATGCAGAAAGTCTTCATTCATTGAGCCATCTAATAAATAGATGACTGGATAACCGTTAAGAGAATCATTTGAGTACCCAGCTGGTAAATAGATGTTCAACACTCTATTCTCTTTTAAAATAGTAGATTTAATTTCAACTCTTTCGCCTATAGCTATAGGACTTTTAGTTTGTGAGTTTTGCGCAAATATTTGGCTACTAAAAAAAAGAAATAATACTGTGAAAATTATTATTCTAAGATTCATATTTGTCTAGTTTTTAAATATAGTAATAGTTCTTCGCTATTATTTGGAAGTAATATAATATTCATTAGTTCGAATTTTAATTTTTCCAATAATTTTTGCGACGAAGTATTTTCTTTGACTGTGATAGCTTTAATTTCATTTAAATTCAGATGATTGAAAGCAACATCCACTATCTTCTCGGATGCTTCAAAAGCAAAGCCATTTCTTTCAAACTCTGGCAAAAACGCAAAACCTAAATCTAAACCTTCTACCCCTTCTCTATTATACAACCCACAAGTTCCTATTTTCTTATTTTCATTCTTAGTTATCACTGTATAAGTTCCTAATCCAGAGTTTTCTTTCTGAGGTATAATTTTTTCAATTATATATTTTTCTGCGTCTTTAACTGATTTGATATTTCTATCTCCAATAAATTCTATCCATTTAGGGCTATTAAATAATTCAAAAATAAACTTGTCATCTGTCTTAGAAGTTGGTTTAAGAAGCAGTCTTTCGGTCTCGAATGTGTTTAGTTTGTTATTCAAATTTTATCATTTTTAATTCACTGTTTGCAAAATACAACTATTTTCAAATTTGCTCTTCTGCTTTAGCTAAATCAATTCTTCACGAAGTTTATGAATTCGTTTGGGAAAATGATTATTCTTCTTCCTAAGTAGTTTTTTCATGTATTAAGTTTGGTTTTTATCAATGATCATCCCAAATGATTGCACATATTTTCCAGTCATTGTTTTGTCTTGCAAACTGAAACATTTTAACTCCTATACCAGTATATTGATGTCCTTCTGAAACCCAAACTTTCTTGTAATTAGAAATCCTATGAGCAATATGCCCAACTACTTCTGTTTGTTTACTTTGCTCATGTTCTACGAAATTATTTAATGTCCCATTGGAAAGGATTTCTTTTCTAGAAATAATAAACTCATTTAAATCATAAGTTTCACACAAACCATTTGTATTGTTAATAATAATTGCTTTCTGCAAACAAAGCTGATGCAGTGATTCAAGATTGGGTTTCTTACTCTTGTTTGTAAAAGCATCAAAAAATAAGTTGACCACTTTATCTATTTTAAGTATATCTAAATCATCTTTGGTTTCAGACTTCATTTCATTCCTCGGCTTTGTTAACTCTTTCGTAGTAAATTACTATACTCGCCTTTGACAAAGTATTACTTAATATATTGTAACCTACTACAGCTGGATTCGTATTGGGGTTTAACCCAAGCTTAGCTATACTTAAAGCGTGAATTGTAATGATATATTGATGTAATCCATGACCTTCTGGAGGGCATGGTCCACCATAACCATTAGTTCCATAATCGGAAACACTTTGAATAACTCCTCTTGGCATTAAATTAAGGTTTGTACTACCAGCACCACTAACAATCTCATTCGTTCCTAAAGGAATATCAAATACTACCCAATGCCACCATCCACTTCCAGTAGGTGCATCTGGATCATACATTGTTATTGCAAAGCTGTTTGTTCCTTCAGGTGCATTTTGCCATGATAGCTGAGGTGATAAATTGTCTCCCATGCAGCCAAAACCATTAAATTCCTCATTGATGGTTGCTTGCCCGCCTAATTCATTACTTGATAATGTAAATGTATTTTGAGCATACACTGAATTAAAAACTATCACTTGTATCAAAAAAATAAGATTGATTTTTTTCATTTCATTTATAATTTAGACTACAAATCTATGACTTACACAAAAAAGTATTGTGCTCATTTTAGTCCAAAAACTTGTGCTGAAAGTTCAATTTAATTGATACTGTTTGGGTGTTACGCCATATTTTGCTTTAAATGCATGAATGAAATTAGACAAATTTTGATAACCTATTTCTTCAAAAATCTCAGATGCCCGTTTAGACTTACTTTTTAATAAAAAAGCAGAATGCTCTAGCCTTTTATCATGAAACCATTGACTGGGAGAGCAATTAAATCGTTTTTCGAATTCTCTCTTGAAAGTTGAAACGCTCATATTTGACAAAAATGATAGCTCCTTTATGGTTAATTTATTTAATTTATTTGCTTCAATAACATCAATAAAATGTTGAGATCGTTTATTAACACTATCTGTTAAAGCAAATATAAAATCAACACCTTGGGTCTCTTTTAAATATAACATTATCTCTTCAAACTTAACACCCAATAATTCCTCTTGAATTTTTGAATTAAGTTGAATTATATTAATAACACCTTCAACAAAGGTCTTTATAAAATTATCATGCGGAAATGAATAAACAGACTTCAAACAATCTTTTCTAGAGGCTTTTAAACTGTATTTTTGTATAAATCTAAAAATTGATTCCTTAGAAAAAAAGAACAGAACACTTCTATAGTCACCCGTATCTGCTGATTGTTTTTCGGACATCAAACAGTTACCTGCTTTCATTAATAAAAAGTCTGAACTTTCTATGGAAGTAGATCTATTGTCAAAAAACACTTCCTTACTACCCTCAATTAAAAAACTAAATACATTCTGTTTTAACACTACCATTTGCTTCACACATTCTTCTGAAGTTCTATGATCAAAAACTTTAAAAGTTGCCAAAACTTTATTATCTAAATCATTAGGTATATTATATATTTTCATTTTTAGCAAGTGTTGTATTGACACTATGAAACTGTCCGATATTAAGTAACTCCATCAACTAACCCAAAAAGATTATTCATTTTTTTCTAAGAGATCTTTCAAAAATTGCACCCTCTTCTCTTCACTCCAGTTGTTAGCAAATACAGAATAATTATAAGCAAAATTACCTTTTGCTCCATATAAAAACATAGTGTTTACTTCATCTTTTTTAGCGGTCCAAATTATATAATTACTTCCTTTACTATATTCCCCTACCGTGAACCCTTGTTGCTCATAGTGTGCTTTCTCCCATTCAAAAAAAATTTTTGCAAACATTATGTTCGAAGCGGACTTGGAATAAAATGGATACTTCTCCTTTAAGTTTTTAGCTATGGCAATTGTAGTTTCATTATTATTTTTAAAAAAATGTTGCCGACTCACTTCATTATATTTCGTTTTAGTCCATTTACCTGGAATATTAATGTTCCCAAGCGGCGCTATTATCAGCGTTGTCATGTCTTTTTCCTCATCATAAGTATCGGCAATAATTATTGATGATTTCGTTGTTGAACAACTTAGTAATAAACCTAAAAAAAATGCTATCAAGAATTTTATTTTCATATTTTTAGTAATTTAATTGAAAAACCATATTATTTATATGGCGTAATAAATTTCAGCAAGTTTAATAAAATGTCAGCATACTTTTAGTGAGTTTGGAAGTAATTCCCACGATTTAATTCTTCCATCAGTCATTTAGAGTATAAATATATTAAACCTTTGCACTTGTATTTTAAATTCCAATTAAAAGTACAAAATTTGGGAATTTTATCATCAAGCATTTCAACTTATGTTATAATTCACCAGTAAGAACAAAATAGATTTTATTCAGATATTTGAGCAACTAATTTTTCTATTTTCAAACTCGGATCAATTGCCAAAAGGAACAATATTCCTTCATATTTAGAAATAATTTGTGTTGCTTTTTTTAACGACTCACCTTCATTACTATTTGCCTTGATCAAGAGTGCTTCAAGATTACTATAAAATTTCTGAACTTCTTTTTTGAATTCAGGTAGTTTATTATAAGCTTCAAAATACATTATATAATATCCTGACATTCCATTTTGAGTAATTGATAAGATTTGAGGTACAAAATTTAAATAGAATTTTTGAATTTCAAATTCAATCTGTTTATACGTTAGTTTAACTTGATTATATTGATCCCAATCAATTGCTTTGTAAAAAGACAAAAAATACTCATTTATAACTTGCCGATATAATTCATCTTTATTGCGAAAGTGATGATAAAACGCACCTTTAGACAATTTCGTTTCATTTACCAATTGCTGCATGGATGTATTGTGATACCCATTATTAATAAACACTTTATAAGAAGTTAACAATATCTTTTCTTTTGTCTCCATTAATTACTTGTCATTGCAGCATTTGTTGCAAAAATAATAATAAATAATGCAATTATAATAACTACTCCTATAAGAAGATAGCTCATTTTTGAAAGTCTAATGGCTTTTTGACTAATTGTAGCATCTTTCATTTTTTTAATAGAATAATATATCAGCGGAATAGATAAAATAATTCCTAACACTTCCATGATTAGCAAGGAAACTGGCATTGGTGTTGGAGATTTTGGAAATAACTTTATTAAATCAATTCCGAATACAGTTAAATAACTAATTCCGCATAAAAATGCTATTCGTATGGCCCAATTTTGTTGTTTATATATGAAATAGGGTAAGAATAAACTCACCATTCCTAATGCGGTAAGAAAAATGTTAAAAGCACTCAATATTGAAGCATTAATATGTGAAAAATCGCGTGTTTCAACAGGGCCACCTGGAACCATCAAGGTGAGATTTATTGATGAAATAATTAATAAAGTATACAGTATTTTAGAATGTGTCATGTCAAAGTTTTAAAACGTTATTTTAAAAAAGTTAAAATTTTAAGGGTGCTATTGATAATTGGTGAACCTGTTTTAATTGATTATATTTATTATAAGCGAATGATTTTTTGTAAAAGTAAATTTGGCTTCTGCAAAACTTGGTGCTGACCAACTTCCGTCGATATTATTTGAAACTGCCATACCTTCGGTGGGAATTCCAAAGAAATTTACATCTAACTTTCCATTACTATTTTCGTCATGAAAAACTGCAAGGGCGTAATTATTTGGTTCTACATTGTAAAAACTGATTTGATGTCGTATTTCTGACGCTCGAATTTTTTTTATCCTAAAGGCCTGATCTGTATCTTCAGGAAAGCCCTTTGCATTTTTAAATAATGCAACTACTATATGCCCCTTTTTATTTTTTATATGGTTAATATTTACGTCCAACTTCCCTTTATATTGAAGAGAAACGGATAAATTGGAAATTGATAATGCAAGTAACAACAGCATTAATAACGATTTTTTTTTCATAATGTAGATTAAGTACCGACCGTTCGGTATGCAATTATACTACTATTTATATTAAAAACAAAATTTGTTAAACAAAATTCAGTTACTCGCAATTAGCAAAGCGCATATTTCAATCTAATTATCATCTATTTGTAGGAACCTATACTCTGTAAGCGAATTTAGAAATTCAATCAGGTCTTTTTGTTCGGTAGCCGTTAATTCAAATCCACGAATTAGTGGTGACTTGTTTTTAGAATTCGCTCCCCCATTCTTATAATGACTTATAACATCTTCTAATGATTGAAATGAACCATTGTGCATATATGGAAAAGTGAGCTTTAGGTTTCTTAGGGTTGGCACCTTAAATTTTCCTATATCCTCTTTATTATTCGTGATAATTGCCCTTCCTTTGTCATTATAGATTTCGTAGGTGCCATTGTTTTGAAACGAATAGTTGGTAAAATCGAAACCACTGTGGCATTTTATACAGTTAAGTCTATCACTTTTAAAAAGCTGATAACCGTTTTTTGCACTAACCGAAATAGCTGTTCCATCCCCGTTCATGTAGGCATCAAAGGGAGTGTCTTTAGATACCAAAACGCGTTGAAAGTTAGCAATTGCTTTTTGAATAATCTCAATAGTTAAATCTGAACCATAGGCCTTTTGACTCATTGCATCTAAAT
Source organism: Crocinitomicaceae bacterium (assembly GCA_045107045.1). Classification (GTDB taxonomy): domain Bacteria; phylum Bacteroidota; class Bacteroidia; order Flavobacteriales_D; family Crocinitomicaceae; genus Putridiphycobacter. Next base: position 8,409 of record JBGCFR010000025.1, on the reverse strand, counting down.
AAGAAACCGACTTCAATCGGTCCATTAATTCATTAACTTCTATATTAAACTCACGGTGGTCCTCCAATGGGGCCAAAACTTGCTCTTCCAATGTTTGGAATTTACCATCTCGCATCAAATAAGGGTGCAGACCAATATTATTAAGTGTTGGTGTGTTTCTAGTTACTTCTCTATCAAAAACACCTTTACCAACTTTTAATTGATCTGTAAGTGCCATATGTGTCATGTGACAGCCTTGGCAGCTTATAGAAGTGTCTTGCGAAAATAAACGTTCACCAAATAAAGCATTACCTAATTCTATACTTTCGATTGAAAATGGATTATCAATTGGAAATTGAACTTTAGGCATCTCCCATTTTCCAATTTCACCAATTGTAGTAGTATTAAAAGAAATTAAACCAATGCAAATCGAAATAATAAATCCAGGAATGATTGTGCTAGTTTTTTTCATCATTTGAATTTAAAAATAACTGAGCACATTTAAATCCAATTTCGAACAGCAAATGGAAATCCTATTTGTTGCATGATAAATCCAAATACTAACGAATTTATTTTACGACTAATTAATAATCACCTTTTTCGAGATTCGGTATTTTTCAAATTCAACAGTAATAAAATAAATGCCGCTATTGGTTATCCTAAAATCAATATTTTCTACGTTATCACTAAATATTTTACTCATGATTACCCTACCATTCACATCTGTGACATTTACTAATCCTTCTTCATGTTGATTATTATTAAATAGAATTTGAACTTCTCCATTTGAAGGATTAGGACTAACATTGAAACCTATTTTATTGTCATTGGCAATTTTACCTGTACCTCCGATTCCATTGGCAACTTTTAATAAAAATGCTGATTTCTGATCAGTTGTCGTATCTATTTCAGAAGTTCCTGACAAATAAATTGCGTTGTTATCCACATAAATATCACGGAATGAATTTTCGTTAGCATCTCCCCAAGTTTCGTAAGACAATACATTACCTGAGGTATCTAGCCTTAGTAAAACCGCGTCCCTAAGTCCACCCGAAATAATTGAAGGAGAAGATGATAGACCTGCCACATAAATAACATCATCTACAACTGTTATACCCCTAGCTGATTCGGCGTCAGTACCACCCCAATCGGTGTACCAAATTTGGTTTAAATTTTTATCATATTTCGCTACAAATATCTGCCAATCGTTGGCTGCAATAGGGGTTGTATATCCCGTAATGTATAAAAAGTCACCACTACTTGTCATGCCAAGTGCATTTTCAATATCAAGAAAATTATTGGACTGAGGCCCAAATAAAGTAGTGTCTACCATTGCGCCATTTGACTTATCGAATCTACCAACTATCGAATGTCCATTATATAAATTAAAGGCGCCACTACCATTCCATAATCCTGCCGCAAAAATGTAATTATCATCAACTACAAAATGACCATCTTGGTGCTCTGCTGAGCCAGTTTGACCTAAATAATTTGTCCATATAGTATTGCCACTATAATCTAATTTCCAAAATCCCATATCGGCATTAAAAGTGCCGCTTTCCAGTTCATGTGCCCAACCGCCACAATAGATGCCATCATCTTTTAAAGCTAAACCATCCAATTCATCATAGCCATTTCCACTAAAATTCATGGTTTCGTTCCAAATCAAAGTGCCGTTGTTTTTATTAATTTTTAATAGCAGCATATCACAGGTATTTGTCAAGCCTGTGCATTCTCTACCGCCAATATAGAGCGCAGTTTCACCTACATTTACAATGTACGATTGTTGTGTACCAGACCCACCGTAAAAGAACGGCGTACTCCATTGTTCAACACCAATAGTGTTATACTTTTTACAGGTTAAGTCTAACCCCTGGTTAAGATTATTTGAGTTAAATGCCCAATACACATTACCCCTAGCATCTACATCAACACCCCCATGCTTCAGCTAAATTATTAACTGATCCAAACTCGGTTTTAACCCATTCAGGATTTATTATAGTTTGCGATTTAGCCTCTAAAATGGTTAACAAAATTAAGGCCGTTAATAGCACTTTTTTCATATTGTCAGTTTATGGTTAACAATGATATTACCAATGTAAGGAATAATTAATAAATGTAAAAACTGAACATTTAGTCTCTGTTATTCTGCTTCAAATCCATAATCTCTTTCCACCAGCGAAATTCTTGTTTTGAAAGCCTTATACCATTCATTTCGTCCTCTTTCTCTTGCTACGGAATGTTCAGCATTGTTGCGCCATTTTTTGATTGAATCCAAATCTTTCCAATATGACACCGTAATGCCAAGTTCATTTCTTGCACTTTCGACACCAAGAAAACCTTCTTGACGACTGGCCAATTCAACCATTTTATCAGCCATATCAGAATAATCAGCTATATGTTCTGTATTGATAGAACTAAAAATTACTGCATAATATGGTGGCTTTGGTGTTTTTGCTATCATTGTTCTTTGTTTTTTCAAATTCTACTTAAGGTAATCTATACTTTCTTCTCATCATTTCTAATTTTAAGAAACTCCTCAAGCTTGCTTTTGTCTTTGTTAAACCTTCCTGTAAAATCATAAACCTCTAAAAAACTTATAGAAACTTTATCTGAAGTGGTTGAAGTAATTTTCTCATCAAATACTTTCTGGTAATTACTGAGTGAAACCTTAAATTCATTGTTAGACGAAATTCCAATTTTACAACTAAAAGATAATGGATGAATTTTAGATTCCCAATCTCCATCATAATTGGGCATGTTTGGGTTTTGAGCTATCGATTTAGAGCAATTTACAACTGTTACCACTAGTAAGAACACAATTAATCTATTCATACAATTTGCTTTTACCAAATATAACTAATAGTTGAAAACATCTCATCATATTGAGAACAATAGATGTTATGTTTAGCACAATTAATTAATCACCCGCAACAATTAACTATGCTCATAACTATCGATTCTCTTTTGCTCATTGCCAACATATGAATCAATAAATCAATTACATTCACTTCGGTTTCCTTTGTTTTGTTCTTTGCCATGTGTTATTAATTGGATGCCTTAACAAATGCCTGTATTGCATTGGACTCATACCTGTTTTTGATTTAAACAAATTACTAAACCTTTGCGGATATTCAAATCCGAGGGAGTAGGCTATTTCACTAATAGTTGCTGATGAATTTAGCAGATTATTTTTAGCTTTCTTAATTAAGAAAAGGTGAATATGTTCAAGCGTTGTTTTTCCTGTTTCTTTTTTTAAAAGATCGCTTAAATAATTAGGAGATAAGCTGAGCGCTTTCGCGCAAGTTTTGGTAGCTTGATAAATTTTTATCTTTCAGCCTTGCCATGAGGGGTCTGTGGTTGCTCCTACCCGTTACTAATAATCAATGTCTGAATTTTTAAGGGTAATTCCTGAAACTATTCTATCGTATTTATAGTGATTACGCCTGACTAAATTTCTGTTTGCATTCGCGCAGACTGTAATTAGATAACCGCCATAGCATTGTTTAGCTTAACTAGCTATTTTATTATTCTAAACCATGTTTTAGTGTCACTTTCAGAGAACTAAAACGCTTGATTGTAAATGCAAATTGAATTTAACTGTTGCTAGCTACTGCTTTATTTTCAGAATCTTGAACACATTACAGACGCACCTCCTCCCTTCGAGCCTTTATTCATTTTATCTTAATTAAACTCTGCAGTACGAGTACGTAATGACTAACTTTGAAAATAAGTACTTAAGTAATAAACGAACCAAAATTCGTATAATTATTGGTTTCGACTGAAGGATTCCATTGCAGTCACTAGAATAATTAGATAGTGTTAATTGAACTCAATGTTTTCTACAAATAGTTATTTTTTCACAACCTTAAATATTCGACTTGTATTGGATGTGCTAATACCAATAAAATAGATTCCTTCTGAGTAAACTTCTAATTGAAGTGTTTTTGTATTTTTTATTCCAGGTATTAATGAAGGGTAGTTTTTTTCAAGTAATAATCGGCCACTCATGTCAAATAGTTTTATAGATATTACGCCTTCTTGTTTTGACATAAAAGTGATACTTACATTATCTGACGTAGGATTAGGATAAATTGAAGCATTTTCGAATAAAGGTATAGGATTTGATGAAGACAATATTGACGAAGAGTATCTAATAATTGTTATATCAGAATTTGTTGAACCCGTTGTACCAGTTGCTAATATTTTGCCATCAGTTTGAATAGTAATTGCATTAAGATAGCTAGACTCTGAGTTAACCTCAGTTTGCACAAGTCCATTAGTACCAAATGTTAAATCTGGGTTTCCATCTGTATCGTATCTAGTTAATGCAAACTTATAAATGGAATTTGAAACATTACCTCCCACTAAAATTTTACCGTCTTGTTGCACAAGAACATCCTCCGCTCCATCTGCCTCTGCACTCAATGGGGTAAATATTATCCCCATGTTGCCAAAAGTGTTATCTAAATCTCCATTTATATTAGACCTAATAACCAGTAGATCACTAATGCCATTCATGCCTGAAGAAAATCCTACAGTAATTATTTTGCCATCTTGTTGCAGGTCAATCCCATTAAAAACAGACATTCCGCCTGTAGAAAAATTGTGGGTTTTTATTCCGTTTAGTCCGAAACTTAGATCTAAATTCCCATCAGAATTATACCGTAATATCACCCCATCTGGTCCTGAAATTCCACAAACAACTACTTTTCCGTTTTGTTGAATAGCTAGATCATTTAGAATATCAAGAGCCGTTAAACCGAAGCCCGGTGTTACATCTGTTGTTGAAATGCCTCCACCTCCAAATGTATTATCTAAAGTTCCATCTTGATTATACCTTACAATTGCTAAAGAAGAACCGTCTGGCGGTGAATCAAAAACCATACCTCCAACAATAATTTTACCATCATTTTGAACTTTTAATGTTTTTGCAAAAGCATTATTTCCAAATAAAGAGGTGCTAATTATTCCTGAATTACCAAATGAAGCATCCAAGCTCCCATCAGAATTGTATCTCGCCAAAGCAAAATTATTTACTGAACCTTCCCATGTATGACCGACAGCTATAATTTTACCATCATTCTGCAAGGCAACCTCAGAAGCTAGGCTAGTAGATGGAAATGCGGTTACGACAATACCATTTACTCCAAAACTATTATCTATTGTTCCATTGCTATGAAATCGAGCCACGCAGAAATTATCTATAACCATGTCAGATGTATAACCTGCAACGATTATTTTCCCATCAGGCTGTGTAATTATAGATTTCATTACATCATTAGAATTACTAATGTCCATTGTTACAATTCCATCAGAATCAAATGAATTATCTAGTACTCCATCTTGAGCATACAAAGCACTCGAGTGAATTAAAAGAACAAGTACAAATAATACGCAGTTTTTCATATTCTATTTTTTCAATTGATGCATTCTTTTTTTGAAAGGTTGCATTAATAAATAATGTTTCTTAATTCGCTATTAGCAAAAAGTAAAGTACATCTAGTGAAAATCAATATTCTATTGGATTTTGGGAGACAATTTCCACAATATTTAGAATCAAAAAATTGGCTTGGTAAAAATCATCCTCCTAACTAAGTAAGTCTTTTCAAATATTACCACTGCGGTATTGAAAATGATTTCAAGATTGGTTTTTCTTTAAAAGTAAGAGAGTCGATTGTAGCTAACGTTTGGGTAAAAATAGGCATTTATGCCGAACAGCTTCGCTGTAAATTTTGCTTGTTGTAACATGCTTTTTATTTTCCAACATACTAACTTTTAAAATTTTACACCTATTCTACTCTAATTTCCCGTTCATCTTTCGTTCATTTTGTCTTGACACAAAACGAACCAAAAACTCAAGACCCGCACAAACAAATGATTTCATCCTGCTCAAAACAAAAGTGCGGCCGACGGATTTCCTGGCTATCGCTGGCGGAACTAGCCGGTCTTACTAATGTTTTTACTTGAATTCAAACATTTTTTCCTGATGGTCAGCTCCAACTTAAACCGCAACTTTCCACACATAATTCAAATAAAATTGTCAGTCGCCCCGCACCGAATTGGTTTTCCAAACTGTGGGTGCAGTCCGCCGAGTTAATGCCGCTAACATTTTGCATTTTAAAATACTGTGGTTTGCCTTGGGTGCTGTCCGCCTTGAACTTTCGGTTACTGTGGTTTTTTCACCGCTATTTCACCTGTTATTTTTCTTCGAGAAGTGGTTGGGCTATTGCATTATAACGGTTTTTGTATGGTTAGTTACGGAAAATCAGTTAGGATTTTCCGACGTTGAGCTAAGTTAATTAATTCGAGTGAATTCCTGCGAAGGAATTCCGTAGTAATTAATTATACACGTTGTTAGCTGTAGTTTTTTTATTAATTTTTTCAAGAAGTTCCATTCTCCTTTTTTCTGTCATTCCATATTTGGGTTCTTTCCATCCTAAATTTTCATAGTACTTTATAGTTTCTTCAATGCTTTTTTTCAATTCTGTTGGTTCTAATTCAAAATCGTTAATATATTTATGATTACTATGAGTAAAGAAATCTCCATCTAACCAAAAAGGCATATCAAACCATTGGCTGACTTTGTTTTTCTTCAAAAACTCTGGTTTTGCATTAATCAGCTCATTTTTAGAATTAAGGATTTCAGTCGCATATTCAATAACTTCATTAATATTGGTTTTTGGGTTGCTAACCACATTATAGGTGTTATTTTTAATATTTTTTGACAAAGCTTTAACTATAGAATCAACAAGGTCACTTACATAAGTAAGCGAAAATTGACGCTTTCCACTGTCAGGTAAGAGTAAAGCCTTTTTGTATTTAACTTGGTAGATCCAATAATAAAAACGATCAGTATAGTCATATTTTCCATAAACGACCGAAGGTCTGAAAATTAAGTAATCCAGATTGGAATTTTTAAGTATTCGCTCACATTCGGCTTTTCTATTTGAATATGATTCAATACTCTTATCTGTTAATTGCGAACTACTACAAGTTTGAGTTTTGGTTTGTTCATCTTTAATTGGTGCTGGATTTAATTTATTGTCATACACCGAGCATGTAGATATAAAAATATATTTTTCTAAATTAACATTTAGGTTTATGATTGTACTTTTTAACCAATTTGGGTAGTAACAAGAAAGGTCTATAACGAAGTCCCAATTTTCTTTTTTGATTTGTTTTATTTCATCAGTTCCTCTATCACCTTTTATTTTTTTTATTTCTGGAAATAGATCAATTTGGGTTTGTTGTCTGTTAAATAAAGTTATGTCAAATTCATCTATTGCAATTAATCGCTCTACAAGATTTCGACCAATAAATTGAGTTCCACCAAGTATGAGTATCTTTTTCATAGTGTCCTAAATTACAGCTAACGCTTGTGTAAAGTTTCGTTTTAATGCTTTTTTACATGTTGTTAGCAATACGTATTATTTTTTTATATTTTTTTGGTAACAGTTCCTTCATCCCCAACTAAACCTATAAAATAAAGGCCTGGGGTAAGATCTGACATATCTACTTGATAAAAATCAGTGTTACTTTCTTTTATCAAGATACCTGCACTATTAAATATCTTTACTTCACTTAAACCAAATTGATTATCCTTGATATACAGCTGGTTAGGAACAGGATTTGGGTGCAAATTAATCTTTTCTTCACTGGCTATTTCCGCATTTCCAAGGATGGGACAAATACTCAAATCAATTTGAAATATAGAATCACTGTAAGTATTAGCTATCCATAGATAATTTCCATCCCAAGCCAGACCATTTGGATAATTACCACCTGGAATTCCTTCCAAATTTAATTCACCAAATGTTGTTTCATCTATTTCATGGATCGAGGCAGATGTACCTCCTGCATTATTTGTGGTAATCCAGAATGAACAGCCATCATAAGCAATTCCATGTGAATGGGTGTAAGGAAGGGGGTATTTGTTCAAAACAACACCATTTTGATCCATAATTACTGTTGTGTCAGTTACTCCTGAATAAAACATGTTTATATATAAGTTGTTATTATGAAATTCCATGCCGTGAATAAAATCTCCCAAATCATGATGAATCGTCGTTATAGTTTGACCACTAATTGTATCTACTTCAAGTATAATTTTTCCATATGCTGAATTGGATTCCGCAGCCCAAAGATTACCGTTCCCGAATGTTAATCCACCAATTCCTGTTAGGTTAACATTAATAACTTTTAAAACGGTTCCGTCTAGTGGGGAAATCTTGTAGATATTGCCATTTTCAGTAAGACTGCTAACCCATAAGTTTTCTCCATCAAAAGTAAGGTCTCCAGCGCTGCCTGTGGGAGCCCAAAATCCATTAACAATATTGTAATTCAGTTGCGAATATGAGTAAATACTTGTTATCAATACAATCAATAGTAATAGTTTTTTCATTCTGTAGTTATTTATGGTTGCTAACG
>JBGCFR010000024.1:0-12204 GCA_045107045.1 Crocinitomicaceae bacterium | reverse complement strand
CTGTAACTATTTTAACTCAACACAATATAGAAGAGAACGGTACCATTTTCACATTTTTAAAGGGAGAAACAAGCTCCGGAATTAAAAAGAGCCTTAAATTAGAGGTAGCAAAGCAAAAAATTCAAACCATTCAATATTTAGGCAACTTTTAACATGTTTGGAAAAAAGAAAAAACCAAAAAAAATAGAAGGCACGATTAAACTTCAACCATTAGATTTCCCTGCAAAAGTAATTCATGTTTGGTCTAAGGCGATTGAAGGAGATAAACAATGTCTAGAAATACTATTAAAAAGTGAATATAAGCCACTAGGCTTATTTGTATACGCTTTACATCTAAAAGATGATGCTAGGGACTGGCTATTGCACAATGGTTATGCTCATTTGATGGCTATGATAAATGGTATTGAAGGAAACGCTGACGCAATTAATTGGTTGGCCCAACATAATTTTCAAATACTCATGCACATGGCACTTTCTGCAGATGGTGACAAAGAATCGTTTGACTGGCTAGTCCAAAATGGACAGAACGACTTTGCCTTAATGTCTAAAAAAATAGAACATCTTAAGGACCAAATTGAAATGGATCATAATGATGTGCATAAAATTAGTGGGAATTAACCGCCTCTCATCTGTCCTGTGGATATCTTACCTTAGAGAAGAATGTAGATTCGGAGATGCACAAAAGTGAACACTTTCATTTCTTGATCGGTCGTACTTCAATTTATTTTCCGCGACAAAGTCTTTAAACTACAGGTAAATATTGGAATTGTTAATTGTAAACATGATCAGTGTATTTACTTTCGTTCTTTCCATCACTTAAAATGCGTTTAGAAAAGTTGATGTTAAAATTGGAGTAGTCAGATGCATCTACTTGCATTTCAAAGCTATTACCTACTTTGATAACATAGTGGTGAATCCCTACCCAATTAAGTGATTTCATATCATGAAAAACAGTATCATTTTTAATAAAATAGAAATAAATTAAATCTCTTTTTTGAGACTTGCCTCCTAAAACATCATCTTTAGTTTTCTCGATAACAGCTACAGTCATAAATCCATTTTCAGCTAAACTTTCAGCCTTGACATCTTGAAAATAAGACACCACCATAAAAAATAGTATTAAAGCGAACAAAGTAGAAACAATCACTATCATTTTTACTTTCAGACTTAACTTAAGTATCATAATTAACTATTAAATAACTTATTCTTTTTAACTGGCAACCCTTTATTAATATTAGAAACCGCAAATATAGAAGGAACATCAGTAGTCCATTTTTTTAGACCAAGAATAATCAAAAGGATTTCGACTCTTGAAATTAGACCGAGAACAATGCAAATTACAAATGCTATATGACTTGTTGAATTTAAACAAAGATCGATTAAAAACACTAATAACGAAAGTGTCCAAAGCTTAGCTAGAATAGAATGTGTGGCAATGGTTTTTTTAAACTTTAAATAGCTTAATAAATAAGACAATAGCTCAAATAAAACAATAATACCAATCCAAACAAAATGTGCTTTTACAAAACTGAAATTGAGATAAAATACAGATGTAATTGTAGCTAACCAAAAGAACAAATCTACATTAGAGTCCCAGACTCTTAATTTCTCACTGGAAACGCCCAATTTTCTTGCAACAATGCCATCAAAGACATCAGTTAGCAAACCAATAATCATTAGAACAACAATCCAAATATTATAGTGGTTTACTTCGTAAAAAGCGAACACACCTATGATGACCGCAATTAATATTCTACTATAAATTAATAAAAATGGAATGTGTCTCATCAGGTCAAAAATTTCATACTTACTTCGCAATAGGAAAGGTTAATAACTGTTCTTGTTTCTATAAAAAGTCGATATAATACTTTTTTATTTAGAATTGACAGTTCTTTATTTTATTTCCATCAAAAGCATTTGCCATATATTGTTTCTAAACTTGTCTTTGAAAATACCAAAATGTCCAATTTTAGATGTATTATAGTCAATTGGTATTAAATGAACAGATTTTATTCTAGCTTGACTGAACCTTTCCGTCATCCATTCAACTGCCTTTTTAGGTGCAAATTGGTCGTTTTCAATACTAAAGGCTGTTATTTCAGTTTTTAGTTTGTCAAATACGGTTTCTTCCAATGCTATTTCACTGAGCAAATAATTGCTTTTCTTCGACCAATCTTTCCATTGTTTAGCAACATTTTTTGGAAGGTTTTCCATTCCGCTAATTCGTTTTGAAGGCAAGTAGCCAAAGAGTTTTATAAGAACAGGAAACAGAATGTGCCAATTAGCCCACATCTTTATTCTACCAACACCATTCCAATACTTCCAGTACCCAGATTGAGCAGCCACTAGAATTACCTTATCCATTTTGGAAGACAACTTGGAAAGTCCAATAAGCTGCCCACCTATGCTGTGTCCAAGTATGGTCCTTTTACAATCAGGAAAATTGTTAATAGAATAATTGATAACACTATCTAGGTCCTTTGCTCCCCAGTCAGCCACATTGGTTGTAATGTCTTTGATTGGTTTTTTAAGAGAACTCCCTATACCGTAATAGTCAAATGTAATTACTATGATTCTTTGAGAAGAAATAAACTCTGCAAACTTTTTATAAAAAGACTGTCGTACGCCAGTTGCTGAAGCAATAACTAGAACAACTTTCGCTTCCGAACTGCCAAATATGGTTGCGGAAAGTACTCTATTTTGTGATTCAATATTTATTTCCCTCATATTCTTCTAATGATTGTTAAAATAGAAGTCAACTCAATAATTTATTAGGAAGTAATAACACTCATTTAATGAAAAAACAGCTCTACTTTACATCCTCTCTTCCATCACTATGTGATGCAAATCTGCCTTTATTTTTAGCATGAACGACTTCTCTCTCGTTCCATGGCCAACCACCAAATTGTGTTTTACCATAATCTCTCATAGCTTCTCTAATTTCTTCAGCTGTGTTCATTACAAAGGGACCATGTTGCACAACAGGTTCGTTAATTGGTTTACCTTCTAAAATCAAAAAATAAGAAGGGCTTTTTCCATTTTTAATGTCTATATCTTCTGCTGCTTTTAGTTCCAAAATGTGGTCTTTAGCAATATTTAAACCGTCAACAAAAATACTGTCTCCTTTATAAAAGAACACTGAACGACTTGCTTCGGCATTAGTTTTTGGTAGTGTCCATTTTGCCTCTGGCTCCATTTTAACGGTATATACACCGACAGCATTTTTACTATTCGCTGCCCATGAATCTGGCGTTGGAGCCAAAGCATTTGCTCCATTAATATGCCCTGCAATTACCTCAATTGTTGTTATTTTATTGTACTCATCCTTATGATTTACTACTGGAATATCTTCATGCCACAACATTTTAAAATGAGGGTCAACCATTTTAGAGACTTTGGGTAGATTTAACCATACCTGAAAAATTTCTAATGGATTATCATTCTCTTCATTCAGCAAAGGAAACATTTCAGAATGTTGAATCCCTTTTCCAGCTGTCATCCATTGCACATCTCCTGCCATAAATCGACCCGAAGCTCCTAAAGAATCTGAATGATCTACCACCCCTTCTTTGTTAATGGTTATAGTTTCAAAACCTCTATGAGGATGATATGGAAACCCAGGAATATTAGAACCATGGTACATTCTCCAGCCGTCCTTAATCATAAAATCTTGACCAATGTTTCTCCCTTGTAACTCATTAGTATGCACGCCCATATTTGAATTCCCTTTCGGATATTCATCTCTATGATACGCACAGAATAAAAAAGGATCTTGGGTTTTCCAAGGAAAACCCAATGGTTCTATGTTTAGAATATTATTTGTTTTCTTCATAACTCAAAGCACCTGAAGGGCAATTATTGATTTGACTTTTTAATTCTTGAGTTGTCGCATTTTCAACAGTAATCCAAGGCTTCTTTTTAGGATCATAAACCTTAGGTAATGTTTTTACACATACTCCAGCGTGTATACACTTTTCAGGTTGCCATTTAACGGTGATTTCACCATTTGAATACGTCTTATCCATACTATATCATTTTTGTCGTTCAAATGTCAGTACTTATTTTTTATTTTCTATTCACCTAGATTAACAAATTGCATTTAGACACTATTTATCACTCTTAAATATAGTCTAAATTTGACAAAACATTCAAAAATCAACTCATTATTATGAAATAACACCATGAATAAACATGGAATCAGATTCTTTCCAAAAGATACTTTTGACACTGTACCTAAAATACTATCTTTGCCCCCTTATTGACTAGACTTATGATAGAATTAGTAAAAAAGGGAACTAAAAATGCCAAGAACGAAATATTATCAGGTTTAACCGTCGCTTTAGCATTGGTACCTGAGGCTGTTGCCTTTGCTTTTGTCGCAGGGATTGATCCCCTAATTGGTCTGTATGGCGCTTTTATGATGGGAATCATCACTTCAATATTTGGTGGCCGCCCGGGCATGATTTCAGGAGCCACTGGCGCCATGGCAGTAGTTATGGTTAGTTTAGTAAAAGAAGGAAATGCAATTGGTTCTGCTCTAGATAGCCCTCAAGCTACTTTAGGTTTACAATATTTATTTATTACACTGCTCCTGGTTGGAGTGATTCAAATTCTATTTGGAGTTTTAAAACTTGGGAAATTTATCCGATTAATTCCTCACCCAGTTATGATGGGCTTTGTAAATGGTTTAGCAATCGTCATCTTTTTGTCGCAAGTTGGCATGTTTAAGGAAAAGGTTCTAAATACTGACACAGGACAAATGATTAATCAGTTTTTACCTTATCCCGAACTACTCATAATGCTTGGTTTTGTGCTACTAACTATGGCTATTATGTACTTACTACCTAAGTTAACCAAAAAAATACCTGCTGCGTTAACAGCTATTATTGTTGTTTCAGCCATAGTAATTTTAGGTGATATTGACACCAGTACTGTTAAATCGTTTATTGTAGATGGAAGCGGAAATCCAAATGCCGGTATTAAGGGTGGACTACCAATGTTTCAATTTGACTTATTTAGCTTTATTCCTATTGATTTTAAAACCCTTTGGTTTATTTTACCTTATGCTTTAATACTGGCAGCAGTTGGATTAATAGAATCTTTATTGACTCTTAATTTAATTGACGAACTAACAGAAACTAGAGGCAATTCAAACAAAGAATGCATGGCACAAGGAAGTGCCAATTTTGTAAATGGCCTTTTTGGTGGTATGGGAGGATGCGCAATGATTGGCCAATCCATTATCAATGTTAATTCTGGCGGAAAAGGTCGCTTATCAGGAATTGTTGCTGCATTAGCACTTCTCTGCTTTATATTATTTGCTGCTCCATTAATTGAACAAGTACCTATTGCTGCGCTTGTTGGTGTGATGTTTATGGTTGTAATTGGCACATTTGCTTGGTCGAGTTTTAGAATTATTAGCAAGATTCCACGAGCGGATGCTTTTGTACTTATCTTAGTGTCAGCAATGACTGTAATATTCGATCTGGCAATTGCAGTGGTGGCTGGTGTTATTGTTTCTGCTTTAGTGTTTAGTTGGGAAAATGCAAAACGCATTCGTGCACGCCGAAGCATCCGTGAAGATGGTACAAAAGTGTATGCCATTTGGGGACCTTTATTCTTCGGTTCCATTCAAGCCTTTAATGATAAATTTGATGTTCAAGGCGATCCAGAGAATATTGAAATTGATTTTATTGAATCCAAAGTATCCGATCATTCAGGTATTGAAGCTATTTTTAACTTAGTTGAAAAGTATGAGAAAATTGGAAAAAAAGTTCGCTTAAAACATTTAAGCCCTGATTGTGATGCCATATTAATTAAAGCCAATCCAAAGTTTAAAGAAATCATTGAAACTGATATTGATGACCCAAGGTACTATGTAATGGCCGATCAGGTAAAACCAGTATAAAACACAATGTCATTTAAATTCAAGCAATTTGAAGTAGAACAAAAAGTTAATGCCCATAAAGTTGGGACTGATTCTATGATATTAGGCGCTTGGGTGAACAGCAACTTTATGAATGCTTTAGATATCGGAACAGGAACTGGTATATTAGCGTTAATGCTGGCTCAAAAGAATCCGCAAGCAATTATAACAGGCATTGAACCCAATCCAGAATCATGTATTGAAGCAGCTTTAAACTTTAAGAATAGTTCATTTTCGAATAGGCTAAGTGCCATTAATTCTAGTTTACAAGACTTTAATTCAAATCAATTATTTGATTGTATTATTTGTAATCCTCCCTATTTTGTAGATTCAACTTTAAGTGATGATTCTACAAAAAATTCAGCAAGACATACTATTGACTTAGGTGTTAAAGACCTATATAAAAATGTTGCAAACCAACTATCTGATAGTGGGCAATTCAGTATTGTTTTTCCATCTAACCTATTAGAAAGTCATCTTCAGTCGGCAAGTGATAACGGCCTTTTTCCGTATCAAATTTTAATCATTGAAAATGACCAAAAAGAAGCAATCAGACATTTAGTTAGTTTCAAAAAGGAAATAACTTCCATACTTGAAGAACGAATGATTGTTAAATACTCGAATGGACTATACAGCAAATCCTATGTTGAACTGACAAAAGATTTCCATAATAGAGCACTACCCTTCCAAAAACTTTAATTACTTACAAATCAAATGTTAATATGATTGATAATGGTGCATTAAAACTTCCAAAAGTGTTTTTTAAATTTGTTTTAAAATCTTCTTTTGCTACCGCATTGTCAAAAATTGAATAATAAGTCCTTGTTGAATTCTCCTGAAAATTTACAGAAAAACTAGCTTCAGAAGTTAAACTCAATCTTGGCGTTACTTTAAATCTAAACCCCAGCAATGGAGCAACACCCATAGTTTTAGATTTCACCTCTTGTCCTACTACATAGGCAATTGTATTATTCCATGGATCAATTTGTGAATACTCATAACCAATAGCATCATCTCTAAAATAACTAAATGTTGGTCTAAAATCAATACCATAAAAGGCCTCCCAACGTTTACTAATTTCGGTATGGTACTCCCATCCTATTCTTACACTGACACCATTACTCATTCTTGTTCTAACTGTAGAATCACCTTGAAAAAAATTTTGAAATTCTCGCTCATTATAATTACCACCAGCACCAAATCTGATATTTCCAAATTTTCTGGTTTTAAAACGATATGTAAATTGATAGATGGAGACAGGCTGCACAGCATCATCTAAATTCAAAATATTAGTAAAATACTTAATAAAACCTGTGGCGTCAAGTCCCACTTCATGGTGGCGGAAATTATCAATTCCTAAATTTGATTCATCAGTTTGAGAAATACCATTGAATCCTCCAATGATAAAAATTATAGCAACTAAAGCGTTTTTCATAAGTATAAATTATTTATATAAGTATAGTGCAATATACAATTAATACTTAAAAATCAAATACTTATTCTTATTTTTTAACTATCCTATGACTGCTAACTCCAGCGTCAGTTGTCAGTTTTAGAAAGTAAATACCTACTGGCTGATTTGATAAATTAACCAAGGTCAAATTACTGGTTGATTGCTTGGAGAAAATGAGTTTACCTTCCAAATTAATAATATCAATTTGGTTGAGCCCATTTGCTTTAATCATCAAACTATTTGAGGTTGGATTTGGATAAACTTCAATATTTGACATATTACTATCATCCAATTCCAATGACCCAATTGCAACAGTTTGTTGATAGGTTGCTACTCTATCACAGTAGGTTGCTGTTAAGGTAACATTGTAAGACCCATTCGCAGCGTAATTATGTACTGGATTTTCATCAGTTGACATTGAATTATCACCAAAGCTCCAACTGTATTCATAGGCGTGTTGACTCGTATTATTAAAAGTAACTTGTCCCCCTGACACCAAATAATCAAAAATGGCTATTGGATATGTATAGTTTACAATTGGGCTTGTAGCCATATATATTGCATTGAAGGCAATTTGTTGCAGATAGTCAGCTTCATTTTGAGTAATACCTGATGGTAAATAGATATTCCCAATTGAATTTGCACTAAATAAAGTATTGTAAAAAATGCAGGCCGCTAAATAAGATCCGTAAATTGACGGATGTGAGCCATCAGTATTATATAATGCAGCATGCGACACCACTGCTGAAACATCATTATAAATGATTTGAAATGCATAACCAACAGGACTCACTATACCACTATTGGCATTCGCCATATGGTTATATGCTGAAAATAATCGGTTATTCATTTTTTCAAATGTATTAATTGAATCCCATTGTGCGTCTCCATTTAAGCGACCCCACGTATTAAAAAATACCGGAATAGCACATTCATTTGCTGATCGAATAGAATCACAAAGTATTTTGGCTTTGGGATATACATCTACAATAACTTGGCTATACGGAAATGAAGGCAATTGACTTTGCTCTTGGAGTACAACATAATCCCAAGTATCACCTGCTATTACATTTAAACTATTGGCATTGGTTAAATGAGAAGCTAATGTATACCCACCTGGTGTATTCTGATCATGAATTAAGTCATTCCCGTCAGCATTCGCTATACTATCAACCAAGCTTGGTAAATCATTATAAAAAGTATAACTATTTCCTAAAAAGGCAACTTTTAAAGTAGTTTGTGCAAGTAAAACAGAAGAAAATAAGCAAACTAATCCGAGTAATAATTTCATATCTTATTATATAATATGCTAAACGTTTTCTATTTGCAATAGGTTGATAATTGTACTATTTTATATTTTAAAAATCTTATACAATAGCCAAAATACAACAAAAGCGCCCATATTTGGGCGCTTTTTTATTTTAAAGGACAATTTTCAATACTTACTCAATCACCAATTTTTTAGTAATTCTAGCATTATTTTTTGAAAAACTTACCATATAAATACCTGCATTCAGATCTTTTAAATCAATAATTTGCATATTCTCAGTTCCAATAATTGATTTGACTAATTTGCCACTAATATCATAAATAGCAATATCAGACATTTCATTTTCAATCGTTACCTGATCAATAGCTGGGTTTGGAAACATTAATGGATTACTGGATTCGTTTTCAATTTCTTCAACACTGCTTACAAAATTGGTTTCCGACATATACACTGCTTGTGAAAGCAATAAGTTACCATTAGAATATGTTCTGGTAGTATTTGCCAAAAAATTATTATTTAAAGGATTGTACCAAAACACTATAGAATCAATATAAGAACCAACTACAGTTCCATTAAATTCATCAGTATAAGTGCTTACAGATACTACTTTTAATACATTTGGAATAGTTGTATATGGTAATATTAATTCGCCATATCCAGTTGCAGTTATTATTGTTGTTCCACCTCTATTAGTTGTATAACTCGCTGCTATATTTTCAGCTGTTCCTGAAAAGGTTTCATTGTGCGTATCATTAAAAGTCATTGGGAATTTCACAAACTCTTTCGGATCTGTATAAACAACTCTAAGCACACCTGGAAACAAACTCCCCACATTGGTTAAACTATTTGTTGTAACTGTATAGTAATTTTCTGCTCCAGATGCTTGTTCAACAAGATTGGCAGTAGCATAGGTAGTCGGCTCTACAGCATTTGCTAAACTAATATAAGAATAGGATTGTGTATTTCCAGAAGCTGAAGAGAAGTCCCATGTTTGATTGGCACCATTCTGACTCACATTGAAAGTATAATTTGGTATAATGACATAGTCAAAAGAATCTCCAACCTGTGCAGTATTGGCTGCTGAAGTAATTGTAATTTGACTAAAGGCTGCAAACGCAGCAAAAAGAGCTGTGCACGATAAGTAAATTTTTTTCATAATGTTGATTCTATAGTGCGAATATATTTGTTCGCATATTTCGTTATAACAAATATAACAAATTGGATTCCCTTCAAAATGAACAGCTTAATTACTTATTAATATCAATTTATTGAAAAGATAAAACTAATGAAAAGGATAATAGATTAGAGCTGTGAAATATCTACTTCACCACAGTGCCATACAAATCATAGTGATCAGCAGAAGTGATATGAATATTTGCAAAATCTCCGATACTTAAATAGGTAACTTCATCCTTTAACACCAGTACTTCATTGTCTACATCTGGAGAATAGTATTCAGTTCTACCAATAAAATAATCGCCTTCAATTCTGTCAAATAATACTTTAAAGGTTTTTCATATACTTTTATCATTTCGCAACAGCCCCATACAAATCGTAATGATCAGCAGAGGTGATATGAATATTTGCAAAATCACCAATACTTAAATAGGTATCTTCATCCTTTAGCACTAGCACTTCATTGTCTACATCTGGAGAATCGAATTCAGTTCTACCAATAAAATAATCACCTTCAATTCTATCAAATAAAACCTTGAAGGTTTTACCTACTTTTAATTGATTTAACTCATGAGAAATTCCCATTTGCAAGTCCATAATAGTTTCTGCACGTTCTACTTTTAATTCAGCAGATACATCATCATCAAAATTATAGGCATGCGTATCTTCTTCGTGCGAATATTGGAATACACCTAAACGATCGAAACGCATTTCTTCAACCCATTCTAACATTTCATTAAAGTCGGCCTCTGTTTCACCTGGATAGCCAACAATCAATGACGTTCGAATAGCAATACCAGGTACTTTGGCTCTAATATCATTAATTAATGCGGTTGTTTTTTCTCTTGTAATTCCTCTACGCATAGCTTTCAACATAGCTGTTGAACCATGCTGCAGAGGCATATCCATGTAAAAACAAATATTGTCGTATTTGTTCATCACGTCAAATACATCCATTGGAAAACCAGAAGGAAACGCATAATGCAACCTGATCCATTCAATGCCTTCTACTTGCGCTAAATTCTCTAGTAATTCAGCCAAATTTCTTTTTTTGTAGATATCTAAACCGTAATAGGTTAAATCTTGAGCAATTAAAATGAGTTCTTTAACTCCTTTTGCTGCTAAATTTTTGGCAGCAGTTACCAACTCTTCAATTGGTGTTGACACATGCTTACCTCGCATTAAAGGAATAGCGCAAAAAGAACAAGGTCTGTCACAGCCCTCCGCAATTTTAAAATAAGCGTAATGAGACGGTGTGGTTAATAATCGTTCACCTACTAATTCCTTTTTATAATCTGCTTTTAGGGTTTTTAATAACCTTGGCAATTCTCTGGTTCCAAAATAAGCATCTACTTCTGGAATTTCTTTTTCAAGATCATCCTTATACCGTTGTGATAAACATCCAGTCACAAATACCTTATCAACAGCACCTTCTTTTTTGGCATCTACATACCGAATAATAGTATCAATCGATTCTTGCTTGGCATTATCAATAAAACCGCATGTATTAATGACTACAATTTCAGAGTCATCTTCTACCCCTTCGTGCTCAACATCAAATCTATTGGCTTTTAATTGGGTCATTAATACTTCTGAATCGAAAGTATTTTTTGAACACCCTAAAGTCACAATATTGACTTTGTTTTTTTTTAATGTTTTCGTCTTCACACTTAAATGGTCTTTAAAAAGTTTTTGACTGCTGTCCAATAGTTTTCATGTTCTGAGAACTTTTCCCACAATGCTCTTGAACCATGATTACCCACAGTTTCGGGTAAAAAATGTGTTTTAGTTTTGGAAAAAATAGCTTCGTAAATCGGCCACCAGTTTTTTCGTTCCGTTTTTCCAGATGTTACGAATGTGGGTACCTTGATATTTTTTGCTCTATTTTTAATATAATCTGGTGCTTTAAAATACTCCCCTGGAGAAAATGCCAGAACTGCTGAAATGTCACTTCTCTCGCCAGTAATTTTTAATACTAAGGATGAAGAATAAGAACTTCCCCACAAGATTAATTTTCTAGAAATAGAATAGTTTTTTTGGACATATTTAATGGCCGAAATAATATCTACTTCGGCATCTGCATAGGTTGTACCTAATTCTTTAGCTTTTGCCAATTGATGTGTTTCATTAATCACTCCATTTATTTTTCCGCCAGATCTTTGGTCTATCGCCAGACAATTATATCCCAATGTATTTAATTTAGGGGCGATTTCTAGATATTCTCCACGACTCCAGCCCGCTTGATGGCATAAAATAATAAAAGGGTTTTCTATCGATTCAGTCAAGTATAAATCAGCGGTCATTTCAATATCATCAGCCGTTTTAAATTTAACTATGGATTTTGCTTGAACTGACAGTCCTAAAAAAAAGAGAAAAATA
>JBGCFR010000023.1:0-25878 GCA_045107045.1 Crocinitomicaceae bacterium | reverse complement strand
CGCAGTAATTACAGACGGAAATTGTGGTGAATTATGGGTTATTTTTACTGTGGTTCACTCTAGAAAATAGTGATTACTATGGAAGCCAACGGTTTGTGTAAACAGTCGTTTTAATGCTGTTTTACATTTTGTTAGCGATATTTTTTATTTATAATACAAATATTTTCTCCTATCTATTGACCTCACTAAGCCCGTTATACAATCGTAACGACGTAGCAGTATTAAAAGACCTTGATCATTGTATTCGTATTCTTGTTTCATAAGAAGTTTGTCATTGCTATATTTAATAAAAGAACTTAACAACCCTTTAGAATTGTAATTGTATAGAGCACGAATGAATGTCTTTTCTCCCTTTTTAGATTCTGATATAGTCAGTACTGAGTCTATTAAACCTAATTCCGAATAAAAGAATGTTCTGATGTTATTTCTGTAGGCAAATTCCGTTTCTTTTTGTACACGATTATTGTTATCATATAAGATTTCTAAAGTCATACGGTCTGAATGTTTACTTTTTAAATTCCCATTTTCATAGTAAGTAAAAAAAGTAGTGTCGGCATTTTCAAATTTCCATTGAGGATGGCGTATCTGATAAAGAAGAACTCCGTTATCAGAAAAATGTTTTGTCCACTTTTTTGTTTTCGGAAGGTCGTCAACATCCATGATTGGGTCAAGTTTTTCTCCTTTAGGATTGTAAATTGTGTACTGAAGTTGAATGATTTGTAAATTATTGGTGTCATAAATGAAAATATTGGAATCAATCGATTCAACTATATCAAAATTATAATTCCAACGCAATATCAATTTGCCATTTGAATCAAATCTTTTTTTTACAGTTAGATTTTTCGAATATTTTCCCCCATTTTGATCAAATAACTCCCATTCTTGATCGTAACCTTTCAATTTTAGAAATTTTATATTTTCCATATTCAAGTTTCCATCAAGATCTGGCCTCTGAGCATATACTGTTAAGCAAGATGATATAATAATAAGTACAAATAAGTTTTTAAGCATTCTTTTAAATTATTGCTAACAACCGGGTATAATCACATATGTGCTTTTATTCACCTTATGGTTTTTTACTGATTGCTAGGTAAATATAGTGAATCTAGTGGATTCTTAACTACTTTTAAATGACTTTTCGTCATATGCGCAGAATTTCTCATAACTATCAAGGTTTATGCGCGTAGTACTAATTTCTGTTAAATTACGAAGCACCTGTTTCAAAACCAAAATTACCCGTACATTTATACGTATAAATGTACGGGTAATTCTCTTCTGCTGTTGTTTCGTGTTTAATAAATTATGTGCTGATTAGTTAAATTTGTGATTGACCACAAGCCATTTTTTTGATTCGTTTATCTTTGTGACAAAATTACTATTCTACTGAATGAAATTTAAACTTGAAACAACTGACCCGGGCTCAAAGGCGAGAACTGGAACTGTAACAACGGACCATGGTGACATTAAAACGCCCATTTTTATGCCTGTGGGAACTGCGGCTACTGTTAAAGGGGTTCATCAACACGAAGTAGAAAACGATATTAAAGCTCAAATTATTCTTGGCAATACCTATCACCTTTACCTCAGACCAGGCATTGAAACTATTCAAAAAGCAGGTGGTTTGCACCAGTTTATGAATTGGCAAAAGCCCATCTTAACGGATTCTGGTGGATACCAAGTCTACTCCTTATCAGGCACTCGAAAAATTAAGGAAGAAGGTGTTAAATTCCAAAGTCATATTGACGGGAGTTTTCATTTATTTTCGCCAGAATATGCTGTTGACATTCAACGTACCATTGGTGCTGACTTAATTATGGCTTTTGATGAGTGCACACCCTATCCTTGTGAATATAATTACGCCAAAAATTCAATGCACATGACCCACCGTTGGTTAAAAAGATGTGTAGATAGAATGGAGTCGACAGAGCCACTATATGGTTATAATCAAACATTATTACCAATCATTCAAGGGAGTGTTTATAAAGATTTAAGGCAAGAATCTGCCAAAGCAATTGTTGACTTTGATTTACCGGCTAATGCTATTGGTGGCCTATCGGTTGGTGAGCCGGATGAAGACTTATATGAAATGACAGATTTAGTCTGTGATATTTTACCTACTGAAAAGCCTCGCTATTTAATGGGTGTTGGTACACCAATTAACTTATTAGAATGTATTGCCCTTGGTATTGATATGTTTGATTGTGTATTACCGACAAGAAATGCTAGGCATGGTAAAATATATACAAGAAACGGATTTATCAATATCTCTAATCTGAAATGGAAAGATGATTTTAGTCCTTTAGACCCTGATGGAACCTCTTATGTAGATTCAACGTATAGTAAGGCATATGTTCGCCATTTATTTAGTGTTAATGAGGCCTTAGGCAAGCAAATTGCCAGTATTCATAATTTAGCCTTTTATTTATGGCTAATGGGCGAAGCACGAGCACAAATTGAAGCTGGTACATTTACCCTTTGGAAAAACCAAATGGTCAAACAAATGGCACAAAAACTATAATAATGAAACAGATTCTAGTATTTATATTGCTTTTAGTAGTTCAATTTTCGTTTGGGCAATTAAGTGGAGACTTAGCAATTTCTAAAAGACCCGTGGTTAAAGATTTTTATTTTGAAGTTGAAGGCCATAAACCAGGCCGACTAACCTTTACTATTAGTGTTGACGAAAGCGGAAAAGTAGTGTCCTGCAAATTAGATAAAATGGCATCAACAGGCTATTCAACTCCAACCATGGTCAAAGCCATTAACCACATTAAAGCAAATTTACAATTTAAAGCAGGGAGTGAATACCCTCAGTTCCATACAGGAGTAATTGCCATTACTATTTTAAAACCGTAATGTTAGGCTGGTTAAGTTTTATAATTTGTTTAGGACTTAGCTGTTGGTTAATCGTAAAGTATTATCAAACACCATCAATTAGTAAACCCTACTTAATATTAGGATTCGGCATAAAGTTGGCCTTTGCTATATCCTTTATCCTCGTTTTTAGCTATTATTTTTCGGATGGTATTTTATCTGGTGATTCTGTTCGTTTTCTATATGACGGAAATATCATTAATGCCATATTTTATGAAAGTCCAAGTGATTTTTTTAAACTCTTATTGGGCTTACCTCCTACTCAAGATGTATCACTAGAATTGATGCAAAACACAACCGTCTGGTCAGCTGGTCCTTCAAGTGATTGGTTTAATGATAATAGATTGATTGTAAAAATGAATGCCATTATTCGATTTTTTTCGTTTGGTAATATTTATGTCCATGCACTGGTTTTCAGCTTTCTTTCATTTACAGGAATATTTCTAACCTACAAAGCTTTTCAAGATTTTGTAGCGAGAAAGGTTTACTTCTGGTTTGCATTAATCTGTTTACCCAACCTTGCATTTTGGAGTTCGAGTTTACTGAAAGAGTCCATTTTAATTTTAGGCTTTGGCATCTGGTGTTGGTCCGTTAAAAAGATATTTCATCAACCCCTTAAATTCATAGTATGGTTGTTTATTGCAGGTGTTATACTTGTTTCCAATAAGCCATATGCAGGCTTAATAATTATTATATTCACTAGCTTTCTATTGATTGGAAAATTAATTAAATGGTCTAAAAAAGGGTTATTGATTTTGACTGGGCTGTCACTAATGTTATTAGTTGTTGGATTTACAATGCCAAATCGTTTTAATCTGACTGATAAAATATCGTCTAAACAAAATGATTTAAATAATTTAGCCAAAGGAGGAATTGCCTTTGTAACTGACAGTTCTTTTTGTGTCTTTCCATACTATCAGCTTACTAATTTTGAGCTGAGTGCAAATGATAGTATTCAAGTTTTAGCCATAACGGAAGGTGAATATAAATTATTTGGACAATCAGAATATCAATCTTTCATCATTCAACCATCACGGTCAAAATATTCAGTCTATTTAGTGTATGCCCCTTCAAAAAGCTATCATAAACCTGTACTGATTAATCACTCGTCCAAACAGCTTTTAAAAAACACATTTGATGCCATTTTAAACGTGTTTTTAAAGCCTTTTCCATCTTATAAATTAGAAAGACTGCTTAACTTTGCTGCAAACATTTTATTACTATTAATTATCATAATCGCATTTATAAAGCGTAGATCACTTAATAAAACGGAAAACTATTTGGTTGCAGCATTATTATTTTCTGCCTTTCTAATTGCATTAATTATTGGATGGTCAGTACCAATTTTTGGGGCCATTGTCCGTTATAAAATACCTGTCGAACTATTATTACTGATTCTGGCATTTATAATTATTAAACCTAAACAAAATGAAATCCATTAATTGCATTTTTCAACTTTTGACACTAGCAATACTGGTCACCTCTTGCTACAAAGGCGACACAGCTGACTTAATTATTCATAATGCCAAAATTTATAGCTGTGACAAAGATTTTAATGTCTATGATGCCATGGCTATTCGTGATGGAAAAATACTTCAAGTAGGACCAGAAAGGGAAATACTAAATGGCTATAGTTGTGACCAAATTATAGATGCAGAATTGAAACCAATTTATCCAGGATTTTATGATGCACATTGCCATTTTTGGGGATATGCCAATACATTTAATACAGTTAATTTGGTTGGCTCCAAATCATTTAACGAAGTCATTTCAAGAATTATTGAATTTGATGAAACGAGCAATTCACAGTGGATTACTGGCCGAGGTTGGGATCAAAATTTATGGGAAGATCAATCATTTCCGAACAATGATAGCCTATCAAAACTATTTCCAAATAAACCAATTTTAATTAGACGTATTGACGGACATGGTGCCTTAGCAAACAAAAAGGCACTTGAATTGGCAAACATTAATCCTGAAACAATGATTGAAGGTGGTCAGATTATGATTAAGAATGGTGAACTGACAGGAATATTAATTGACAATGCAGTTGACATTGTTATTGATATCATTCCAGAATTGAAAACTGAACAAAAATTAGCGTTCCTTAAAAAAGCCGAATACAAATTATTTGAGCAGGGCCTCACCTCTATCAATGATGCAGGAATTACATCAATTCAAAGACAAGATTTTATGGATTGGTATACTAAAGGTGAGCTAACTATTAAGAATTATGCCATGTTGTTTCCTGATGAGGGGAATTTAAGTTATGTGCTAGAGAATGGCAGTTTCGATAGCAGTCACCTTCATATTTGTAGCTTGAAACTAATAGCTGATGGTGCCTTAGGTTCGCGTGGTGCATGTCTGATAACACCTTACTCCGACTCTTCTGATCATTTTGGAACCATTTTGCGTTCAAAGGATAAAATAGAGAGCATTGCAAAATTTGCGGACAATGTCAACTTCCAACTCAACACCCATTGCATTGGTGATTCTGCTAATCGATTATTACTAAATATTTATCAGGATGTGATTGGTCAGAAGCCCGATCACCGCTGGAAAATTGAACATGCTCAAATTCTAAATCCTGAAGATTTTAAGTTTTTTGAATATTTAGGAGTCATCCCGTCCGTTCAGCCAACACATTGCACATCTGACATGGATTGGGCCGAAGATCGCATTGGATCGGAAAGAATTCCATATGCCTATGCCTATAAAACATTATTGAATAAAGCCGGTATTATTGCTTTGGGTACTGATTTTCCAATTGAAAATATTTCTGTTTTAGAAACTTATTATGCCGCTGTGACAAGACAAAAGAAAACAGAAGGGCATGGTGAACCATTTCACCCAGCCGAGCAGTTAACCAGGCAAGAAGCCTTGCTAGGTATTACAAGATGGGCAGCTTTTTCAAATTTTGAAGAAAAAACAAGAGGGAGTTTAGAAGCAGGAAAAGATGCTGACTTTGTCATACTCACAAAAGATATTATGACTATTCCGGATGCTGAAATATTAAATACGTTTGTATTTAGTACTTTTTTAGATGGTCAGCAGGTTTATACTGTAGAGTGATTTATGAAAAACTGTTCTCGATACAATTTATATAAGCTTCACTTATACAAACTACTCGAACTAACAGTAGAAATGATTACCAAATAGGAAGTGAATTTCTGCAAGCCAAAATATAGTATTTATAACTTTCGAATTGATGCATTAGAAAATAGTAAGTGTCAGTTCGAGTGTATTATTTGGTTGCGGCAAATAAAACGTATCGAGAACAAACGATTTACTAAAGGAAATATTTGATTAGAAAAAGAAAAGAGATTTGCACTCAATAAGCACAAATCTCCTTCCTAAACCAAAACAAAGAATTCCATTAATTAAAATGGAATAACATTAAAGGGAACCACCCCTTTAACGGTTTAAAAGGACGGACATGAAATTGTACGAAACTTTTGTATCGGTTTCTTACAATTAAAGTTCAGCCCTAATGACAATTCATGCGAACCACCGCTCGCATTTGATAATGTTGATGTTGTAATATCATAACTATAGCCAAATCTAAAAGCACCAGTATCTACCCCAATTGATAAAATAAATGCATCTCTAGCTCTTAACCAAGCACCAGCAGTAAAACTTCCGTACTTAGCATACAACCCTACATTTAACTGATTAAATCCACCTTGGTAAGTGTATACCATATTTGGTGACAGACTCATTTCACTACCGTATTTAGAACTACTTCCAATGGCAATATTTGCACCAACATGAGTTGTAAAACGCATTGGCAATCTAGTATCTTGAGTTGAGTTAATCAATGACTCTTTTGGTCTGTTTAAGTGCTTTCCAGCGATTCCAAAATAAAAATTCTCTGAGTAACCTACAATACCTGCTGCCACATCAAAAAATCCTCTTGTTCCCCAACCGTTATCTAATAAATTTCCACTTGGACGATCTCCTGTTTGATAAATAAATCCTTTTCTCGGATCAATCATATCTCCAAAAGTTAATTTATTCCAATTCAAAAATTTCTGATTCCATCCTACTTGAGCACCAAATAATACAGAATATTTTTTTGAAGCTTGTAAATGATAAGAATAGGCTGCATTTAATGCATTCCAATTAATTGTATTTTGTCCGGCCATGTCATTCATCATTGATACAGATATACCACCATGTAATGCATTTACATATTGATCGTATGATACTGTATTAGTGATGAACGCTCCTGGAATAGAAGGCCATTGATTTCTATAATTAAAATTAAGTCTCGGACACCCGTGCGAACCTGCCATAGCAGGATTCAAATAAATTGGGTTGGCATAAAACTGCGTAAACTCTGGGTCTTGCCCAAACGCCACAGAAGCTGCTCCAATGCATAAGAATAATAAGCTCTCTTTCAGTCTTTTCATAAATTTCTTATCTAATAGTCTTATTTTTCGTGTTAAATCTAATACCAATATTGTGAGAAACAAAACTTTCTAGCAAAAATTCTGATTCTACCATATCAACTTGATATATTAATTTAAACACTTTAAACTTTAACCCTACTGAAGCTGCATATTCACTATTTGATGAATATGAAGCACCAATTGTTAACCAATTAAATTGAGCAGTTGCTCCTGCCCAAAGTTCCTTTTTAGCTCCAAACTGATAATACATCAGTGATGGACTCAATGTTGTTCTTTTATTTCGTGACTGAAAATCAAAACCTACAACCCCTGTAATTAATTTAGGGCTTTCAATATAGTTACTCGCTTTTGGTGTGTAAATTCTTTGATCATGACCCGATAAATTATCTACAAACGCTCCAGCATAAAACCAATCCGTATTCAAAACAAATCCAACACCATAATCCTTAAACCATGAATTGTTACCATTTATTGGTAAACCTTGGTCTTTAGTAATAACAGTTCCTCTATTAAATTCAACTGCTTCAATACCTTCATTTGCTTTACTGGAGCTTGACAATCTGCCCATAGTCACCTTTAAAGCTGGTTCAAAAACAATGTGTTTTCCAATGACAAATTTAGGAGAATAATACAGATTTGCAAACATATTTTGATATACTCCACCTCTATAGTCACTATAGGTTACACTGGCACCAATACCACCTCTTGCTCCTTTACTATACGTATCAAAATACAAAGTACTTACCTGGCTATTAACGGACTCACTGGTCCACTGGTTTCTGTAATCAGCACCTATTCTAAAATTACCTCCACTTCCGGCAAATCCTGGATTAAAATTCAATACATTTTTATTCGGAATCAATAAATCAGGATCTCTCAAATTAACAATAGCAATTGGGTAACCGGTTATTTTATCTAATTTATTAAAAAAGCGTTTCAATTTAAAAGCTAACAAACCTGATTCACGCTTTTTAAAAGACAGGTCTAATGGAATATTATTAAATTCTGGATTAAATTCGTAAGAAGCTGAATAATCTGAAGAAGTCGATTTAATTTTTGATAAAGCTATTTGGCGACTTCGTTTCTTTGAACTGCTTTGAGAATTCCTTGAGCGGTTCAAATTTTTATAGGTAAAGTTTTCTGTAGGATATTGGCTAGACTCATCAATTAAATTGTCAGTGGATGATATTTTTTTTCCATTTAATTGGTCACCACTATTTTGAGATAATGATGATTCAGTATTTCCAATTAAACTTAAAAGGCTAATATCTTGGGTATTTTTGTTTGCAACAGCATCTACTAAAGAGATCTGATCATCTAAAGTATGAGCATTGTTCGACTGATACGGGAAAATTGAAGCGTGTAGAATTGAATCTCCTGATCTCTGTGTATAGTTTTTTACTTTCTTATTCAAGAATTGATTAGATAAACTAATACCACCTCCAACTGTCAGTAATAATAAGAGTGCAGCTGCCCAATTTTTCCATTTTGCAAAAATGCTTTTCTCTTTTAGCAAAGCATTCATGTTAGGGTATTCAACTGATTCGTGACGAATAAATGAATTATCCCAAGCCTCTACATCTTCAGCGAAATTAGGATTTGATAGCATAAAAGATTCAAAATAGGCAGCCTCCTCAGCCGACAAATTGCCTTCTTTATAGTTAAACATCCAACGATCAAAATTTCCAGGAATCCTCATTTATTACACCCAATCTGTCATTTAAGCATGTTTTACTTCCAACATGTTTAAATTTTTCAATTTTTTCTTTAGTTTATTTCTGGCCCTGAACAAATACACTTTAACTTGAGACTCCGATAGCTCTAATATCGAGCCTATTTCCTTATAATCATACCCCTCAAGGTCTCTTAAAAGAATAATAGACTTTTGAATTGGCGGCAATATTGCCAAGGAATGTTCTATTATTTCCAACAATTCAAACTGATGAATTTTACACCGTTCAACTGAATTTGATCTCACTTCATCAACATATGACATGCGATTTCTTCGCTTAATAAAATTCATCATGGTATTATGAGCTGTGGTAAATAACCACGATTTTGACTTTACAAAATCAACCTTTTTACGGTTATGCCATAATTTTTCAAATACATCTTGTACAATATCGTCTGCGTCAGCTTTAGACTGTAGATACTTAATACAGTATCCATATAACCGGCCTGACAAACTTTTCACAACGCTATTGTACTCTTTTCTATTCAAGTTTTTGTGTGTTCAGCACCTAACATAACCTAAAACAATTGAAACCTTATAAAAGTTACAGGTGCAATAATAATTTCTATAAATATAAGCAATTTGAAATATTCTATTGTAATCTTTAGAGAATTATTCCTAAATTTAACATTATACGAATAGACTAATCACCAAAAAATTATGAATAATATTACAAGGCTTTTTGAAATACCATATTACCAATTAGAAAAATACCCGCAAGAAATTGCCTTTGCAGATAAAGTTAATGGGAACTGGAAGACCATTAATACTCAAGACTATATTGATAAATTTAATGCCATTAGTAGAGGACTAATTAAGTCTGGAATAAAACCTGGTGAAAAAATAGCCATTATTTCTAATAACCGCTCTGAATGGCATATTGCCGATATTGCCATCCAACAAGTGGGTGCTATTGGAGTGCCGGTATACCCTACTATTTCTAAAGAAGATTATGCTTTTATTTTTAATGATGCTCAAATTAAAGTTTGCATTGTTTCGGATGAAGAACTATTTGATAAAGTAGATGCAATTAAAAGTCAAGTGAGTAGCTTAGAGTCTATTTATGCTTTTGTAGAAATTGGCGGCGCTATTGATTTTGATGAATTACTTGAAGAAAAGGATGATGCATTAGATAAAGAATTAGAAAAAAGGAAAGCAGCTATTTCAGGAGATGACCTCGTTACATTGATTTATACTTCTGGTACAACTGGAAACCCAAAAGGCGTAATGTTAACGCATGCTAATATTATGGCTAATATTCATGGTAGTATTCCTAGAATACCAGTTGGAAACCAGCATAAGTCATTAAGCTTTTTACCGGTTTGTCATGTTTACGAACGCATGCTTTTGTATCTATACCAAATTTTAGGGATTTCGGTGTATTTTGCTGAAAACATGGAAACGATTGGAGACAATTTAAAAGAGATAAAGCCTCATGTTTTCACAGCTGTTCCTAGACTATTAGAAAAAGTATATGATAAAATAATAGCAAAAGGAGAAGCATTAACTGGTGCTAAAAGAAAGCTGTTCTTCTGGGCAGTGGCATTAGGAAATGAGTATGATGTTTCAGGAAAATCAGGTCTATATAAATTAAAATTAAAAATAGCTCGTAAATTAATTTTCAGTAAATGGCAAGAAGCATTAGGAGGCGAGGTAATTGTAGTACCTTGTGGAAGTGCGGCGTTGCAGCCCCGTTTAGCAAAAGCATTTTTAGCAGCCGACATTCCAATTTTGGAAGGATACGGATTAACAGAAACTTCTCCGGTTTTAAGCGTTAATTATTTAGGAGATGGTAACTTAATGATTGGTACAACCGGTAAACCGCTTCATAATGTTGAAATAAAAATTGCTGATGATGGTGAAATATTAGCCAAAGGGCCGAATGTAATGCAAGGCTACTTTAATAACCCTGAAAAAACTGCCGAAGTTTTTACTGATGATGGCTGGTTTAGAACTGGAGATATTGGTCATATTGAACCGGGTGGCTTTATTAAAATTACGGACCGTAAAAAAGAAATGTTCAAAACATCTGGCGGAAAGTATATTGCACCACAGGTGATGGAAAACAAGTTCAAGGAGTCACGTTTTATAGAGCAAATTATGGTCATTGGAGAAGCACAAAAGTTTCCAGCGGCAGTTATTGTGCCTGCCTTTGAGTTTATTGCAGAGTGGACAAAACGAAAAGGAATATCTGGAGTTGATTCATGGAACGACGTTATAAAAAACCAAAAGGTAATAGATAGAATTTCAAAGGAAATTGAATATTACAATTCACAATTTGGTGGATGGGAACAGATCAAAAAGTTCGAACTTGTACCAGAGCAATGGACCGTAGAATCAGGTGAACTAACACCAACTATGAAACCAAAAAGAAAAGTAGTTAAAGCTAAATATGAAGATCTGATTAATGCAATCTATTCATAGTATAATTATGGGTGTATTAAATTTTCAGCAAATAAATCAGTATACCATATAGTGGTAAAACGATCTGATGTGCGATTAACTTTTCCATCTTCACTATAAAACGTGTATTCAAACTTTTCGTATTTATGAATATTAGATACTTGTCTTTCTGTAAAATAATTTGATCCAATTAAGAGCCCGTATTGGTCGTAAAAAAAATTGGTCCGCTCAATTAACTTTTTTTCATCATTACTCCAATTCATGAGTCGCCACCCAACACGAGCTGAAATATTCTGGCCTTTGTAATTATAGAAGTACTCATTTATTTGTTTACCGCGCTCATCTAACCATTGTTCAGTTGTCATTATTTTTTGATGCAAATTGTATTGAAGATATTGGTTTAATTCAAGTCTTTTCATTTTCTCAACGGTTGGATTATGTTTAACCATTTTAACATGCCGAATCATACCATCAGCGTTGTATTTAAAATAAGTTTCAAGTTTAATAGCAAATGCTCTTACCTTTCTACTCAGTACCTGCATAGACTTATTAAATATGAGTGTATTAGTTCTGTACAGATCTAACTTATTATGGAATTTTTCTTCAATAACATTATTCACATTATCAAATTCCATGCTCCATCCCTTTTCTAAAAGGATTTTTCGATTTTCATCTAAATAGAAATATGTTTTCCCTGAATAATACATTGATGAGTCTCCATAAGTGTATTCAATTAATCGCTCAGGAATGGTATCCGTATCAAAATAATAATCATATAATTTGGTCAATCGACCTTCAGTATCAAATTGTAATTTATATTTTATTGATGATTTATTAAAAAGACTATCACTAGACTTTTTAATAGTTAATGATTTAATATGACGAGACTTAAAATGAGGTTGTAATAAAAATGTTTTATACTCAATACTGAAGTCCTGCCCCAAAAGGGTGACTGAAAGACATAAAACGAAAAAACAACTTATCAGTTTCATTACGGGAATTTAAGAACAAAAATAAATTATATATATGTAAGAAATCCAAGAGTATAAAGCAGACTATTCACAATCTTTTTTTAATCATTCCATCTAATTCTATTTAATAGACTGATTAATTAACAATAACAAGTATCTTGAGTCGGAAGGAGGCTTAAAAAAAGCAGATGAAATAGCATTTAAAGCCTTTTTATGTAATTGATTTCCTAATTTTGCGCCACATAAATATCAAATTATGATTTCAGTTGATGGTTTAGGTGTAGATTTTAGTGGCTCAACATTATTTAGTGATGTATCTTTTGTGGTCAATGAAAATGACAAAATAGCTTTAATGGGTAAAAATGGTGCAGGAAAATCAACTATGATGAAAATTATGGCTGGTGTTTCAAAACCAACCAAAGGAGCTGTAAGATCTCCAAATGGAACTGTAATTGCGTATTTACCTCAACACTTATTAACAGATGATACCTGTACAGTTTTCGAAGAAGCCTCCAAAGCATTTCAACACATATTTGATATGCAATCTGAAATGGACAGCCTCAACAAGATGCTTGAAACTAGGACTGATTACGAATCAGAAGAGTACATGGGCATTATTGAAAAAGTGACTGAACTGGGTGAAAAATTCTATGCCATTGAAGAAGTTAACTATGACGCTGAAGTGGAAAAAGCACTTCAAGGTTTGGGATTTAGACGTGAAGATTTTCAAAGACTAACTAGCGAATTTTCGGGTGGTTGGAGAATGCGAATAGAATTGGTTAAAATCTTATTGCAAAAGCCTGACTTAATATTGTTAGATGAACCAACAAATCACGTTGACATAGAGTCAGTCATTTGGCTAGAGGACTTCTTGCTAAATAAAGCAAAGGCAGTTGTGGTTATTAGTCACGACAAAGCATTTATTGACAACATTACAAATAGAACCATTGAAATAACAATGGGTAAAATTTACGATTATAAAGCCAATTATTCACATTACCTTCAATTGCGAGACGAACGTCGTAGTCAGCAAATTAAACAATATCAAGAACAGCAAAAAATTATTGCAGACAATAAGGCATTTATAGAACGATTCAAAGGAACTTATTCAAAAACTAATCAAGTAAATTCAAGGGAGCGAATGCTTGAGAAGATGACAATTATTGAAATTGATGAAGTTGATACTTCTGCCTTAAAGCTGCGGTTCCCTCCCTCTCCGCGCTCAGGCGACTATCCCGTTACAGCTACTGATTTAAGTAAAAGATATGGAGAACATACTGTTTTTAACAATGCCAATCTTTCCATTTCTAGAGGTGAAAAAGTATCATTTGTTGGAAGAAACGGAGAAGGGAAATCAACCATGATTAAAGCCATAATGGGAGAAATTGATTTTGATGGTATTTGTGAGTTAGGGCATAATGCAAAAGTGGGATATTTTGCGCAAAACCAAGCCGCATTGTTAGACCCTGATTTAACCGTTTTTCAAACTGTAGATCAGGTTGCAGTGGGGGATATTAGAACTCAAATAAAAAACATACTAGGTCGTTTTATGTTTAGCGGAGATGGATTAGATAAGAAAGTAGCCCAACTGTCCGGCGGTGAAAAAACACGTTTAGCCATGGTTAAATTATTACTGGAACCGGTTAATGTTCTAATTTTAGATGAGCCGACTAATCATCTAGACCTAAAATCGAAAGGTGTTTTAAAGGAGGCTTTGCTTAATTTTGATGGTACTTTGATCTTGGTTTCGCATGATCGTGACTTTTTAATGGGACTTTCTGAAAAAGTATTTGAATTTAAAGACAAACGAGTGATTGAGCACTTTGAAACCATTGATGAATTCTTAAAACGAAATCGGATTGAGAATTTAAAGGAAATTGACTTAAAATAGTTTTAACTATTCTGTATTATTATAAAGTTATTTCGAATCCCTATGCTAACTTTAGTTTAATAAGAATTAGGTGTGAATGAAAACAAATTATAACATATATCAATTTTTAATAATATTATCACTTTTGGTAGCTTCTTGTAGAAAAGATACTAAACCCATTCCTGAAAACATTAAAAATTATCTTCACCTTTCCCACACCAGAACTGGCATCAATCCACTCATGGATAGTGTTGTTGAACAAGTCGATTACGATCAATTTGACATGCTTTGGCTTGGCGGAGACTTGGCATATTTAACTTCAGCTGATGAACAAACTATGCAGCATGTTAACTCAATTTTTGATATTAAAAGTACCAATACATTATGGGCATTGGGCAATCATGATCATACGGATTTAGATAGGGTAAGTGAGTTTACTCAAAGGCCAGCTTACTATACTACTTCGAATAACGGAATAACGTTTGTTGTTTTAGATACTCAAGATAGCCTAAGTAATATTGTTGGAGCTCAAAAATTGCTACTGAACAATGTCTTGGATAGTATCACTGAGTCAAGTCATTTAGTAATTTTACACCATAAATTAATATGGATGTATAATAATCCCAATTTAGAACCTCAAATTTCATCAATCTCCAACGCAGGTTTAGGAAGTTGCTTTTATTGTATAAATCCAAACAACTTCAATTCAGAAGTATACCCAAAATTAGTAGATGTTAAACAAAGAGGAATTGAAGTACTCTGCATAGGAGGAGATATTGGATTTAAGTCAAAGGAGTTTGAGTATATTACAAACGAAGGAATTAATTTTATAGCTTCGGGTATACATTATGGCAAGAAAAATAATAAAGCAGTCTTTTTTACTCATAACCTTAGCAGATCTACTCTAACATGGGAATATAAGCTGATTACTGATTTGTAAGGCAATACCAATCAAACGAATTGTTCAAATTCAATCTTGCCTTTTTCAGTTAAATATGGGTAAATAGATTGAGAAATTAAATTCATATATTTTGGAATGCTGTCTTTAGAAACTTCATTAAGTTCAATTTGAGCAGACGCAATCCAAAAATCAACTAAAATCTGTGTTCTCTTATATAAATTTGAATATTCATTTTCCAAGGACTCGGGTTTCATCAACCCTTTCGATATCATTACTTTAAAAATATCATTAACTTGTTGCTGTCTCAGAACATTTAAATCTTTATGAAAGATTCTGATGACTTCATTCCCATTCACTATATCTGAAAAACCGAGCATAAAAAATCGGTAATCATACAATTTATTCATTATTGATTCTATAATAATGAAAAGTGACCCCAAACCATTTTTTCCTTTTTCCAAATTAGACATAGTTTCATTTATTTCTGAAACCAATTGAAAATATAAACCCTCAATAATATCGTCTCTTTTCTTAAAATGATAATTTAAATTTCCTTGACTAATATTCATTTCAACTGCAATGGCTCGCAAAGTCACGTTAGACATGCCTAAATCATTAAAAAGGCGAAGTGAAGTGCTAAAAATTTTGTCTCTTGTTTTACTCACGCTACTAATTTAAAAAAAATAGTATACTTGACCTAATTTAGAATTTATTAGTACATTTGACCTAATTAAAAAATGAATGATGACTATTGATATTATAGGTGCTGGAGTTGGTGGACTAACTGCGGCTATCGCTTTACAAAAAAAAGGATTTTCTGTACGTGTGTTTGAGCAAGCGAAATTTATCCAGCCAGTTGGTGCTGGAATAATTTTGGCCAGCAATGCTATGCAAATCTATAAACGACTTAAATTAAAAGATAAATTAGAAGATGCTGGACAGCCAATTTCTTCAATGATTATTTCAAAACCAAATTTTAAACCACTTTCAAAAATCAATTTAGTGTCATTTGAAAAGGAATACAATGTAAAAAATATTGCTATTCATAGAGGTGACCTTCAGAGAATACTTCTTAATCAAATTGATTCCGACAAAATATTTCTAAATCATAAACTAATCAGTATTGAACAATCAGCTGATGGCAGAAACCAATTATTAAAATTTGAAAATGGGCAAGAAATTCGGTCCTCTGTCTTAATTGGTGCTGATGGTATTCATTCAAAAGTAAGAAGGGCAATTCAATCTGAATAAAAAATTAGAACTGCCAATCAAATATGTTGGAGAGGAGTAGTAAATTATGATTTACCCAAGCAATATTGCAATCAATTAAATGAAGCTTGGGGAAAGTCATCACGTTTTGGAATTGTTCCATTATCAAACAATAGAGTCTATTGGTATGCTTTACTGACTAAAAAAAAGAATAGCAACTTATCGGTTTCAAATATTGACACCTTGTTTTCTGAATATGCCACCCTGGTCAAAGATCTTATAAGTGAAACAGAAAACCATACTATCCACACTAGTGAAATAATAGATTTAAAACCAATTCCTAAATGGTTTTCTCACCAAATTTGCCTAATTGGTGATGCCGCCCATGCAGCCACACCTAACATGGGGCAAGGCGCTTGCCAGGCGATAGAAGATGCGTATGTTCTAGCTGAGTGCATGAATAGTAACAACCCTAGTATGGCATTTAAGACATTTCAAGAAATTAGAAATAAAAAAGTGCAGTTTATTGTCAGATCAAGCTGGTCAATTGGTAAACTAAGTCACTTATCTAACTCTTTCCTTATAAAAATAAGGAATTTGATTTTGTCGTTAACCCCTAGTTCAATATCTATAAAACAATCGTCAAAAATTTTTAAACTACCACAAATATGATATTTTTAATAGCAAGCATCCTTTGTTTAACATTCTTTTTTATAAGCGGACTGCACTTCTATTGGTGTATAGGTGGAAAATGGGGGTTAAAAGCCGCCATACCTGCAAAAAATGACAATATTAAGGTAGAAATACCAGGTGTGCTCGCAACAGTAATTGTTGCCACGGGATTACTACTGTTTGGTTTATTCTACTTTAACCTAAGTATTTTAAAATTTGTAAGCATACCATCTATTCTCGAAAAAGTAATTCAATGGTTTATACCAAGTGTATTTATTTTAAGGGCAGTGGGAGATTTTAAATATGCGGGATTGTTTAGAAAAATTAAGCATACTTACTTCGCAAAAAAGGATCAAATCATATTTACACCATTATGCCTATTAATTGGCATATTTGGTCTACTTCTTATCTCATTAAATTAATATACATCTCAATGCTTTTTTCCTCATCTGCCCATGTCAAACCTTTTACTTGAACTAGATAAACATCATTATTTTGTAAAATACCTTTATAATAACCATCCCACCCTACTGTTTTATCAGCAGTTTCAAACACTAATTCGCCCCAACGGTTATATATCTTGTATTCAATCAACTCCTTAATCCCCCAGCCTTCTACATATATAATATCATTATTCCCATCTCCGTTTGGAGTAAAGGTAGTAGGTAAACTAATAAATGTTTCAGGGTGAAGATCTATAATAAAGTTAATTTTTCCATCAAAACAACCATAATTATCTGATATGACTAATGAATACTCTGTTTTTGATAGTGGTTGGACTAAAGGGTATGGACAATCTATACAACTTAAGCCTGTTGCTGGTGTCCATGTATAAGTATAGTCAGTAGCATTATAAGGCATTGGCAATGCTATAGAATCTCCAATAACAATGATTGTATCAAAATCTGGGATCAGAATTGGACTGTATACTTCTACAAAAGTTTCATCAAATGCCATACAACCATTCGTGTCTGTTACAGTTAAAAAATAATCTGTCCGTTCAGTTGGGTTGTCTATTACACTAAAAGTTGAATTATTATTCACGTTAAATATAGGATTTGAAGTCCAGAGATAGCTATAAGAAACATCTGTATAAAGCGTAGTCAATGTAACAGACTCTCCTTCACAAATAGTATCGCCAATAATATCGGCTTCAGGGGATTCAAAAACAATTATTGTTTTTATGATCGTGTCAGTGCAAGTTAGCGCATTGTTTTTAACTCCAAGTAAAACATCATAAGTCCCTGGTTCAAAATTATGAAACGCAGGATTTGGAACTGTAGAAGTTGTACCATCTCCAAAATCCCAATAAAAACTGAAGGCATTTTTAGAATTGTTTGTTAATGGATATGGTTTTGGGCAAATTGCAGTATCAATATCATTCCCATTTCGAATAAAATCAGCCACCACTTCAAAAATATGTATCGGTTTAGTTTGTGTTAAAGGGCATGATCCATCCGGGTTAGCCATTATTAACTTTGCAATTGTTTTGCCAGATGGTGGCACAAAAGTATACTGATTAGAAACTGGATTTACTGCACCCGCTCCCGATCCATCTCCAAAATCCCAATAAAACTGTCCAACAGAAGAAGTATCCTCAAGTTGAAACACTACTACACCTAGTCTACAAATAGTATCATCATCTATGCTAGTTGTAAAATCCCCAACAGGTGCTTGAACTGAAACTGTTTTATACACAGTATCACTGCAGCCAAAAGGGTAAGCCAATGAAAGAATGAACTGCACGTCATACACACCATTAGTAGTATATACAGTACCTGGGTCTTCAACGGTAGATGTTAATCCATTTCCAAAATCCCATGCAAAATTGTAGTTTGCCGTAGTGTCTGATAGATTAGTAAATAAAACATTGTCATCCGGGCAAACAAATTGTCCAGAATCAGCTGAGCTTGCAAAATCTGCAGTTGGAAATTCTGCCACAGTAATTTGAAAGGTCTCTGTTCCGCCACAGCCCGAAATATCTTCAGCATAATTAAGTGTAGCTGCATAAACACCTGCACTATTATATTGATGTGAAGGATTCTGCAACGTACTAACCCCTCCATCTCCAAAGGTCCAATTAAAATTGAAGAAGGAACCTGCATTAGTATAATCAGTGGCTTGAAAATTGACATTACTGCCTGTGCATACTGATTGATCGTTTACAGACACGTTACTAGTTGGATTGTAAATACTCATTTGAACTGTTAAAGTATCCCAACATCCTACTACATTTTCAACGTAGAACCTAGTAAGAGTAATCGTATTAAGAGTATCTACCCACCAAATTGGAGGCCCATCAATAATTACACTTGGGTTTTGTAAATTTGAAGTTTGGAAATCAGGAAAAATCCAATTCCAACTGGTAATGGTAGTATCCGACGTGCTCAAATCTGTACCATTAAGCGTAACCGGATAACAAATGGCAGTATCCGAAACGGTAAAATCAGCTGTTATTCCGTAAACAATTGTACTACCATAAGCCGTATCTTGACAATTGTTAATGTCTTTTACAACCAGCATTATATCTAAATGCCCTGTTTGACTAATATCTTGTATGTCTGTTGCAGAATCGGTCATGAATGGTCTTTCATTCGGATCCGAAAAGTAATAGATATAGCCTCGATCACAATTTTCAAAAACATCAACGGAATTAGAAGCATCTAATTCAAAGAACACATCCTGACAGACTTCAGGAGCTACAGTAAATCCAGCTTGAATGTCCCTAATATGAACAAGCATAGTAATAGTATCATCAGCACATCCAGTTCCAGAATTACTAGCAATTAACCTGACAGTATAGTCACCAGTTGAAGAGTAAGTATGCACTGGATCATCTAATATTGATCCGTTCCCATCACCAAAATCCCAACTAACATTGGTTTCATCTTGACTTTCATTAGTAAAGTCAACAATAAATGGAGTGGCACAATCTAACGAATAATTCATACCAGCAATTGGTCCATTTACTGTTACAGCAGCTGTTTGAGTCACTTGACTGTAACAACCATGGTATCCTACTACCATAGTGATATCCTGCGCTCCAACTTGACTAGAATAAACCCATGTTGGATTAGGTTCTTGAAAACAACTAAACTGCCTAGAATCTTCGGAATAATAATGCCAGGTATCTATGCTATCAGCATACGGACCAACTGTAATATCGGTAAAAGAAACCGTTTCATCAGGACAAACATTTGTTGGACCTACCGAAAAATTTGGTGTTAAAGTATCACCTACTCTAATTGGCACAATATAAGATGTGTCAATACAGCCCTGTGCGCTAGTAGCAATAATAAAAGCCCCATAATAACCTACTGAAGTATAGGTATGGCTTAAATCCTGACCAGTTGTCATATTAACAATTGTTCCATCCCCAAAATGCCATTCCCAGGCCACAATATTATCAAACGCTACACTACTGTCATCAAAATTAACAGTTAAAGGCACGCAACCTTCAATTACATCTGGATATATTGCTGCGTTTGGTTTATGAATGGTGTCAATAACAAATGAGGAGTCTGTGCATCCCAGTGCAGAAGTAACATATAAGATTGGTTTAAAATAGTATCCATCATTTATGGTATAAGTATGTGTATCTGGAATAACATAATCTATTAATGGGGTTGGAAGGTTTGAAATAGTTCCATTTCCAAAATCCCAAAAATAATTTGCCAAATTGGGGTCATTAGGTGTAAACTGTACAGTGAAAGGATCCGAACAAGAGAAACTAGGATTGGTTGTAAAAGTAGGATCTACTTGCTGAACATACACAGTGATGGAAGTATCGTGTGGGCAAACGCCTAAAATTGCTAGATTAACAACATGATATCCAGGTGTATTAAACACTATAGTAGGCTCAGCGTCAGAAGAGCTTGTAGGAAAAATAACATCTGTACCCCCATCAAAAGTCCAAGAATAAAAACCTGACGAACCATTATTTATTAGATTGACTGGCTCACCTATGCAAACAGAATCATTTATTAGAAAACTTGCAGTCGGGCCACCTACTGAAATTGGAACAGATGCCATGCCTACACATCCATTATTATCAGTTGCTGTTAATGATACGGTATATCCACCGTTTCCATAAGTTTGATCTGGGGGATTGGCCGCAGTTGAAGTATTGGTATTTCCAAAATCCCATACATAGCTTAGGGCTCCCCATGGTGAACTTGAAAAATTTTGAAAAGAGACTGTTAATGGAGGATCACAAGCCAAAGCAGGACTTGGTGTTGTTCCAATTGATACCGCTGGTGGACCTGCGGCAGTTATTACATCTGAATATTGAGCGGTAGAATTGCATGAAGGTAAATTAGTAGTAATAGAAAGTGAGACGTCAAAAACACCTGATGACGTAAAAGTATACGAAGGACTTTGGCCAGTTGTATTTGCGCCATTACTAAAAACCCAATTCAATCCAATAATTGAAATCCCATTACTTAAAGCTGTGGTATTATTAAAATTTACTGTTAAAGGTGCGCACCCCTGTGCATTAGTAGGCGTAAAAGTTGGCACTGGTTTATTATACACAGAAATGTTTACCGTGCCAATAGAAGGTCCACCAGCAACTTCTCTGAAGACGACTGTATAGTTTCCAGCCACTAAATAAACATTAGTTGGATCCTGCAGAGTTGAAGTGGCACCGTCACCAAATTCCCAAAAGAATGATGTAGAGCCAGCAGGAGCAGTAAAACTAATAGAAAGAGGTAAACAACCTTCAGTTACGCTAGCGGATTGTCCAACGCATGAATTACTAATTCCAAATAGAAAAAAGAAATTGATTAAAACTGAAAAAAACAACTTCATAGGTAGAAAGTACGTCTGTATTAAAAATTTAATTGTAATCTGTTGTTTTAATTTCCTGTTGCTAATTTAGGTAAAATTATCATATACATACAATTAAATTAATTACATTTGAATATATCACCATCAAAAGAAAACGATTACCTTATTTTATGAAATTTTTAGTATTTGTTTTATTCAGCGTAATTGGCTTTTCAAACTCTCTGAGCTATGGTCAATCAAGTCATGAACCACTGCCCTGTTTAAATAAAACATTTGGTATGATTGTGCATATGGTGCGGGACAGTTCAGGTGGAACCACTTTAACAGAAACAGATGTTGAAGATTTAATTGATCAACTAAATAATTTATATGATTCTATCTGTGTGAATTTTGAAGTTTGCGAATTCAGATATATCAATAATTATCAATACGATTCGGTTGAGATTAATGCTGGTGAATTTCAACAGATGCAAATTGATTATAATGAAGCCAACAGGATTAACATGTATTTTGTTACCCATACTTCGGATATGGCCAGTTTTGGAACTCCAAATGGCATCTCAATGATGAATTCAGGAGGACTCTTAATTCTAAAAGGAGTATCTATCATGTTTTTGGCGCATGAGATGGGTCACTATTTTAATTTGCGGAATACTTACCATGGCTCTCAATCTGGAAACCCTGAATTAGCTGATGGGAGCAATTGTGCTACAGCAGGTGACCTTTTGTGTGATACACCCGCTGACCCATTTTATTCAGGTTATAATTTCCCATGGTTTAATGTAATTACGGGTGCCTATGACTTTTCTGGTGTAGATGCAAATGGGCAGTTTTATACTCCTTTAACTCAAAATATTATGTCAGTTTACGAAACACGTTGCTTCTTTACTTTTGGTCAGTACCGAAGGATGGCACAAGCCTATTTATCTTCAAATCCTAAAATGTGGTAGTATGAAAAAAGTTTTTCTTTTTTTCATATTTGTTATCCCGCTTTTTTTATGGAGTCAAGACTTGCACTTATCACAATTTTACAGTAATAAAATGAGTCTTAACCCAGCCTTATCTGGAAATTATGAAGGTAAATTTCAATTTACAGGGAATTACCGTAGCCAATGGAGCGAAGTTGGCATTCCTCTAAATACTGTTTTTATAGCATTTGATAAAAAGTTTTTCTTTTATACTGACGAATTCAGTATTGGCATACTATTTAATGATGACCAATACGCTGGTTTTAATCAAAAA
The DNA here is from genome assembly GCA_045107045.1 of Crocinitomicaceae bacterium. GTDB lineage: Bacteria > Bacteroidota > Bacteroidia > Flavobacteriales_D > Crocinitomicaceae > Putridiphycobacter. Next base: position 2,804 of record JBGCFR010000023.1, on the reverse strand, counting down.
GTAAACAAATTACTACTTAATGCTAACTATACCAAACGTCTTGGTAAGCATAAAATAAGTGCAGGAATTCAAATAGGAGCAATACTCCGAAGCACTAATTTTGCAAATCAAACTTTTCCGAATCAATGGGTTTACCAAACAGGTGAGTTTGATGATAATGTCAACAATGGTGAAGCCGACTTAGCTGCAAGTCAAATTTTTATGGACGCAAGCTTAGGTTTAGTTTGGAATAGAAAATTTCGAAAAATAAATCCAATTTTAGGATTTACACTTTTTCATATAAACAGACCTAAAGATACTTACAATGAAATTTTTGTTGAACGATTGAGAATGAGAAAAGCTTTTTTTGGAGAGTTAAATTGGCAAGCCAGTTCAACAGTTATTATTGAGCCTAAACTACTGTACATGTGGACCACAAAAACTCAAGATTTAGTCATTGGCGCTAACTTTAAAAAACAGTTTAACTCCAAAGTATTAAAAAACGTTTATGCTGGCACTTTTATGCGTTCAGGTTTTGGCAGAAATATTGATGCTATAATTCCCACTATTGGTATGACCATTCAGAGATTTGACTTAGGTTTTAGCTATGATATAAACATCTCAGAAATAAGTCAAACCAATAGTCAAAAAACAAGCTTAGAATGGTCATTAATATATACTGCACCAATCTACAATCCTTCAAAACTATCAATACCATGTGATAGGTATTAACTATATGCTAAAAAAATCGGCTCTTTTTTCAATTATTTTCTCTTGCTTAGTTTTTGCAACAGGAATTGCTCAAATTAATGAAACACCAATTGAGTTAATTAAAATGAAGGAATTGAAAGGTCTTGCGAAAAATGCCTTGCGCCTTGGTGATGGATATACAGCCTTATACTACTATAGCGAATGGGTAAAAAGAAGGCCTCAAAATACAGAAGTCATGTTTCAGGTTGCAGAATTAAATCGCTACACAAGAAACTATAAAGAAGCAGAATTTTGGTATAGCAGCTTGAGTAGAAATTTTCCGGAAAAGTATCCTACAGCTGTTTTCTATTTAGCACAAATGCAAGTAATGCAAGGTGAGTATACTAAAGCGAAACAAAATTATCTTATTTTTAAGAAACTGCTCAAGTACGTAGATGATATTTACTTTAAAAATCAATATAAAGTAGGAATCACTTCTTGTGACTTTGCTATTAGCATGAAGGATTCTGTGAGCAGTGCAGTAGCGGTTCATCTCCCCAAAACAATTAACAAGCCACATGTTGAGTTCTCACCAGTTGTTTTAGATGAAAACACTATCATTTTTGGGTCTTTAGATGTTGCAGGGGTAGACTACTATAATATTAATGCTCACGATAGTATGAACATTCCATTTAGAAAATTTTATACTGCCAAAAAAATTGATGGTGAATGGGTAAATAAAGGAGAATTATTAGGGCCTTTTAATCAAAATAATGCGCATGTGGGGAATGCCACCATATCGGTAGACGGAAAAAAAATGTATTTCACTGTTTGTGAAAAAAATTGGAAAAATGAAATGGTATGCCGAATATTTTATAGTAATAAGTATTCAAGAGGCTGGTCAGAAGCTACAATGCTAGACGAATCTATTAATTTACCAAATTATACATCAACTCAACCTACTATTGGATATGACTCAAGAACAAACGGCGAAGTAATCTATTTTGTTTCTAACCGCCCTGGAGGAAGAGGTGGACTTGACATCTGGTACACTGAATATAATACTCGAAGGAAAGAGTTTAAAAATCCAAAAAACCTAGGGTCTAAAATTAACAGTAAAGGAGATGAGGCAACACCCTATTATGACAAAAGCACACGAAGTCTTTATTTTAGTTCGAATGGTAAAACAGGGTATGGCGGTTATGATGTTTATAAAACCTCGGGTGAAAAAAGAAAATGGACTGAGGTATTGATTATGGACAAAGGCATTAATACTTCATATGATGATTTGGATTTCACGCTTAATAGCGATAAAAGTGGAGGCTTTTTAGTATCGAATAGAAAAGGTGGCACTTCTCTTTTAAGTGAAACATGTTGTGATGACATCTATGAAATTACATTTTCGGAATTTATTAAGATTGACATTAAAGGAAATGTTCGAGATAATGAAAAAGCACTAACAGATTTTGATATAAACCTTTATTTAAAAGATCCTGCAACGGGTGATAAATTTGTAGTAAAGCAAAATAATTTTACGACGAGCGATTATCAATTCGGTCTTGATCAAGGCTATGAATATATTATCGAAGTCTCAAAAAAAGGATACTATAAAAAATCTGCATCATTAAAAACAACAGACATTAAAGAATCTACAGAATTAATTCAAGATTTTTTACTTGAAAAAATACCTCATGAGCCTGTTGTTGTAAAGGGAATTCTATATGAGTTTGATAGTGATGAATTAACTGCAGGCGCTAAAACAACAATCGATACAACACTGTATAAACTTTTGATGGATCAGGAAAACATTGTCATTCAAATATTGTCGCATACTGATAGCAAAGGTAAAAACAGTTATAATAGAGATTTATCTAATAGAAGGGCAAGAAGTGTGGTCTACTATCTATCAGAAAAAGGAATTCACCCAAGCCGTCTAAAGTATAAAGGATATGGAGAATCAATGCCAATTGCACCCAATACAAATACTGATGGCAGTGACAATCCTGAAGGTCGGAAATTAAATAGACGAACCGAGTTTATAGTTGTTGGTGAAATTGATTTTAAAATTTTGTATGAAGACCTTGATGAAAGCAAAAAGGAAAAGTACAAACGGGGTAAAAAAGTTGATTTTTAAT
>JBGCFR010000022.1:0-94139 GCA_045107045.1 Crocinitomicaceae bacterium | reverse complement strand
AATGCCTGGCTTTATTTCCGTAATAACTTGCTGTATTTAAATGGTTTTTCTAATCAAACACAATTTGTTTATCCATTTTTAAATTATGCTGGAAATTTTAATGCTACTATTTCGCATAATTATTATTTTGGTGAAGATAATGCAGAGGTTTTACCACTTCGCTTTACCAATGGTTTTAGTCCAGATTATTTTGGTTTTTTGAACGACGGAGCCCCCGATAATTTGGGCTTAAGAACTAGTCTACTAACTGATGGGTATGGATTAAAGTATTACACTATAACAGACGGAGGTAGTTTTTTAATTGATATTGGTACTGCACCTGGCGGTGTCAGTGCATTAACAGCCAGTACTGATTGCCGGAGAGCACCGAGACTAATAGATGGTAATTTGTCAGGAGGAACAGCTACTCCAGATATTGGAGCAGCTGAATACACTCCTTTTAGATTAACAGGGTCACCTATACCCACTTCATGGAGAGACCTAGTGGCAGACATTAATGCAAATGGTAGTACTACTAATCCGAATTATGTTGAGTTTGATTTAGATCCTGGTGTTTTCGAAGTGCCTGTGCTTACCACTACGGCTTCAGTTCAAAATACTGTATATATTGATGGATTTACATTTGATGGAAGCTCAATTCCAGGTCCAAATCATAATAGTCTTTCTTCAGATAGTTTAACACCAGCTAGAAATTTAGTGATATTTCGCCCTCAAGGGAATCCAAATAATGGAATAGAATTATTAAGTGCGCCAAATTCAACAATCGCGGGATTGTCAATAGTAGACTTCAATGAATATGGTATTTTGATTGAAACAGGCTCAAATGCAAGTACAGTTTTTGGGAATGTGATAGGGGCAATACCTAATGTTAAGCATGATTTGGTTGGCGCTGAGAATGATTCAAATGGGTTTGGGGGGATTCTGTCAAAAGCTGAGGATATCGTAATAGGTGGATATTTTCATCACGAGAGGAATGTACTTGTTGATAATGGACAAAGTGCACCTATATTTGGTTCAAATATTCATTTAATAAACTCATCTAATAATACTACCATTATTGGGAATGTTATTGGCTTGCATCCAAATGGCAAGGATACTATCCCTTTAAGTGGAACTGGAACTAATAAACCACATGGAATTTATATTGAAGGTGCAGATAATATTCAAATTGGGTCAGATCAGTTTTTTGGTCAAAATACAATAGCTAATCATAGAGGTAGTGGAATTGTTCATAATAGCGCAAATGGCGGGTGTAGTATTGATAACAACCACATAGGAACTAATTTTATAGGTGATGAGCCATTAGGAAATGAGAACGGAATTTTCATTAATAATGCAAATGGATACTCAGTAGGAACAAACGCAGGAAACCTTATTTCAGCAAATGATAGTACGGGGATTAAAATTAAAGATGGTGAAGCCATTAGAGTAGTTGGAAACAATATTGGAGGAGATAAATTGGCTGCAGCCAATAATATGGGCAATGTGGTTGCAGGGATTTTTATTGAAGGGCTATCAGGTTCGGCCGCCAATCCAAATTATGTTGGAGTTGATGATTATCAAGACGCTGCTAAGCGAAATGTAATAGTAAATAATGGGGTAGGAATCTATCTAACAGGTCCTGATGTTGAAGAAACCAATATTAAAGGTAATTTAATTGGAGTTGGCAGTCACACCGCTTCTTCTGCTTTAGGTAATACTATTGGTGTAAAAATAGACAATGGTGCACATGATAATTTTATCGGTTTTGAATATGTAAATGCTTCCAGTCCAGTGAATGAAATAAACATCATTTCTGGTAATATAACAACAGGTATTTTAATAGAAGGGGCAACAACAAATTCAAATAGAATTGCTTCAAATATTGTAGGTGGCACCATTCCTCTTGTAGCTGGAGATCCATTGCAAGCAGTAGGGAACCTGAATGGTGTTCGATTGGCAAATATTGCAGTTTCCAATTTTAATATTATCGGAAGTGAGGATGATCAAGTTCGAAAATTGGTAATAGTTGGAAATGAAATTGGCGTTAGAATTGATAGTAGTGCTGAGTCTATAATTTTTAATTCATTGATCGGTATAGATACCAATGATAACATTATTCCAAATAATTTTGGAATCCTTACCGATTTGTCTGAAACTGGCGCATTTGGAGGGTCAGGTAACAAATCTAACATTGTTTCAGGTAACGATAGTATTGGGGTTTTTCTGCGAGATAGTAAAGATATAACAGTTGCTGGTAATTTTATAGGAACAGAAAAAACTGGACTTATTGCAAGACCTAACGAAGTTGGAATCCGTATAAAAGGGGGTGGTGGTCATAAAATTGGAGATGCACAAGCAAACCTAATTTCAGGAAATTACTTTGGATTAATTTTACAGGATAGTACAGAAGGAAATACAATTAGAAACAATTATTTTGGATTAACAAAAGATGGACTTGCTACAGTACCTGGATCTTATTTTGGAATTATTACCAATAATTTAGTAACAGCAAATAATATTGGAAGCCAAACCGCTGGAAGTACAAATTATTTTGCCACAGATACCGCAGATATTACTATCCGCAGTAGTAAGGACCAAGTAGTGGTAAATAATATAATGGGCTATGGAATAGATGAGACAACTATTTTGGGAGCCACAAAAAAGGGGATAGGGATTCATTTGTTAAATTCTAAACTGATTAGAATAGGAGACGCCAGTGCCATAGGAAGGAATTCAGTCGCAAATAAAATTGCTGGTATTTTAATGAATACAGCAGATTCTTGCCATATTCAGAATACCTATTTTGGTACTGAGCCAACAGGCCAGACCGTAAATGTTGTAGATAATCAACGCTATGGTATTGTGAATAGAGCAGGTACATCAGTCGAAAATAAAATTGGTCCAAACAATGTGTTTGGAGGAAATGATATTGGAATTGCAATAGGAGCTTCATCAAATAATAACAGCATCTATTCTAATTATTTTGGAACCAATATAACAGAGACGAACTCTTTCAGAAATGATACTGCGATTATTTTTAGTAATGCTAGTAGTAACACAGTTGGTTTTTCAGGGAGTCCAAATTATTTTGTTAATTATAGGGCTGGTATTGTTTTAAAAAACAATGCTGACACTAATGTATTTAAAAGCAATTTTATCGGCGCATCTAGTGCAGGAGTGGCAGGGACGAATACGAGTAATGGTGTATTAATTGATAATTCTTTCAGAAATGTATTTGGATCATCTTTATTAACTGAGGCCAATACAATTTCTAATAATAATGGTTCGGGTATTTCAGTAATTAATAATTCGGAGGGGAATTCATTTTTTAGAAATAGTATTCATTCAAACGGAGGGTTAGGAATAGATATTGGTGGAAATAATACTGTAGATAATAACGGTATTGCTACCATTCAAAATGGGATGGAAACCCCAATCATACGCTCAACTTTTCCATGTACATCTGGGGGTAATGTCAATGTTGAGCTTATTTTGAATGGATTGACACCTGGAGAGCAATATTATGTTGACCTCTATAATAGTAATGGATATATTGATCCACAGGATTATGGTGAAGGTAAAACCTCCATACATTTTGCGACACATACAGCAGGTAATGTATCAGATACTGTGACTTACGATTTAACAGCTTTGGGAGTTCCTGCTGCATTAAGTGATACACTAGTTGCAATTTTAACTTCTGCTTCAAATGGGAGTAGCTCTGAATTTGGAAAGTGGAATTTTGTAAGTGATGCACCAAGCAATCCGACAATTGGTAGAAGACATTTTCCTTGTGTTGGTGCTTTAGCTGGTGGTTTGGTTCGTGTGGATAATTCAATTAACTCATCATTTCATTATGAGGTATTCCTTAATGGAACAATTATGACGCCAGAACCTTCTCCAAACCAGAATGAGTGGGTTACAGATTCTTTGCCATTTGGGGTTCAAAATGTTGTTATTAATTATTCAAATGGGTGTTCCCAAAGTTATAATACCACTATTAATAATAGTAATCAAACATTTGACGTCGACGCAACCGTAGTTTCCGATACTTGTGGTCTTGGCACTGGGGAGTTAGTTTTAGGTGTGATTAATAATTCCATAGTAAGCGGAAACCTTGACACACTTTATAGCTTTGATAACGGTGTAACTTATGGTCAGAATCTATCTCTTACAGGTTTAATAGCTGGAATGTCTTACAATGTGACAGCGATAATTAATGTTTTCGGTAACCAATGTCCAGCATCCGATACCATTCCGATTACCATCTCAAGCTACACGATACCAAATTCAGATTTAGCGTTCAGTTATAATGACTTTTGTGCCGATCAAACAGGTGTGGTAACCACCTTGCCAATTTATTCAAATGGTACGTACTCATTAAGTGGACCAACAGTTGCTTTTAGCCCTTCGAACGGAAATATAGGTGGTGCTACTGCAGGAGATGTCTTTGATTTAAAATATATATACGGGTCTTGCGAAAGTACAACAGTCCAAGCTACCGCATTGGCTGTGCCTAACCAAAGTTTTACTTTAGATGACTTTTGTGCAAATGGTACAGCAAATTCAGGGGTGCCAGTTACTGGTGGAGGAACTTTTTCTTTACTATCCTTGCCAGTAAGTGCTCCAGAAACAATAAATGCTAGCACCGGTCAACTTCAGACCACTTTTTCAGAATTTACATTAGGTAATTATGAAGTAAACTACTTAACTAATGATGCTAACTGTCCAAGAAACTCATCTGTTTTTGTTGAAGTTTTTGGAAAAGCTACTGACGTCAGTTTCACTACGGGAGGTTCAGTCTTTGCAGATACAATAGACTTCTGTCCAAATCTACTGGCTTCAACAATTACAAATACAAATGGCACACATAATTCAACCGTATGGATAGAACCAGACGGGAATACTATTTCAAATACTATTTATACTGTCAATTTATCGAACGCCGACAGTTTATATAAACTTAACTATTATGGTACTGTAAATTATGGTGCCAGTTCTAGTCCAGCAAACCTAGAATGTGAGTCTGATAATGATTCTTTATGGGTTAGAATTTATGCCTTACCAGTGCAACCAAACCTTACTTCAGGAGACACTGCTTATTGCTTTGGTGAAACTTTCCCGCCTTTGGAAAATATAGCGACTAACATTGCAACCAGCTGGTATTCTGATGCGGGAATTACGCTTGTGGCATCAGATACAAACCGATATACTCCACCTATTTTAAATAATAATTCAATTCAGACTGTTTATGCAAGAGACTTTACTGGGCTTGGATGTTTTTCTTCTTTAATCAGCACAGAAGTAGCATTTTTAATTAAACCAATTAGGCCAAGAATTGAATATTTAGGCGCGACCTATCCGAATAATGATTCAATAGAAGTTTGCCCTAATCCAATGGGTGATACACTTTTTTCATTTCATAATGCAACGGTTCCAACAGATCAGGATAGCACCTATTGGGGGACTATAGGAAGCCCAATCTCACATACTGTTAATGCTTATGAATTGAATGCTGTGCCAAATACATATGAGTTATACTACCTTAAGGATTCCTTATTTAGTGTTGGGAGTTCAATTATGGATAAGGCCTGTTTCTCCGATACCGGTTTTGTGAAAGTAAAAATGCGAGAAATACCTTTTAAACCAGATATTTTTAATGATAGTATTGCCTATTGTTTTGGAGAAGTTATAGATACATTACGGAATGATAGTTTACTGCAAACCCACAATGTATTGTGGTACGAAAATGACAAAATGGATATGTCTTTTCTATCTGTGCCAAGTGATAGTCATTTTGTGATGTCTCCAGTGTATGATGATAACCCGTTTTACGTATATGCCAGAGATTCTACTGGTACTAATTGTTACTCAGAATATGATTCTATCAAAATGAGATTTCATCAATTGCCGGATTTACCAACCTTGCAAATCAATCATATTTTAAATCCAGTATTAGTGTCTCAAAGTATAGTTAAGTTCTGTCCAAATCCGGGTGAAATGGATAGTATTATTGCAAGTACTGGAAGCTATACTAATACCAATACAATATGGGAAATTGTTGGAGGAATTACGGATACATTAGAGTATTTTAATATCACAACCTTAGCAGGAATGACTGATACCTTGGTGTATTCAAGAGATACGCTATATGCGGAATCAGACAAATATTGTAATACCGCTAGAGATACGGTATATCTGGAAGTTTTGCCGTTACCAATTGCTACTAGTTTTTCTGATACTGCCTATTGCGAAAATGAAAATATAGCTAATCTCGTTACTAATACTGGCGAAAATTTACTTTGGAAAAGTAATTTTGCTAGCACGGTTACAACAACTCCAACGCATGTCTATCTGCCTATAGCACCCGGCAGTTATAATTATCAAATAGATACTATTACCGTTCGAGATTCAAGTGGAGTTACAAGTTTGGGTATCGAATGCTTGTCAACTATTGATACCATAAGAATTGCATATCATGGTAGACCAGATACTGCAATTGTTAATTTATTGTCAAGTGGCATGCAGTCTTTTGATACCACCTTTATTTGCCCAGGAACTACAGAATCTTTTGAAGTAGATCCTGCTTCAGTATTGATTTCACAATCGTATTGGTATTCACAAAATGGATCAGATATAATAAGTACAACCTTTAACCTTGATGGCTTCGGTCCAAATTCAGATTCTACCATTTATAATTTTAGAGACACAACAGTTACATTAACCACTGAAAAAACATGTTATTCTGACACTAATTCAAGAATTGTCCATACTTATGAGGCACCAACACCACCAATACTGAATATTTCAGATACTGCCTATTGCGAGGGAGAACTAGTAGAGATTTTGGAAGTTACTAATGCAGTTACGCAGATAATTTGGAGTGAAAATGGATCAGGTGCAACAACTTCTATTGCCCCACATCAGTATTCGCAAACAGTTCCACCAGTTTACGGGTATCAAATAGATACAGTTATTTTTAGAAATTTTACAGGTACTAATAATTTTGGTGCAGAATGTTCGAGTGCAGAAGATACTGTTCGAATCGCTTATCATGGCAAGGTAGATACTGCAACTGTTAATTTATTGTCAAGTGGCATGCAGTCTTTTGATACCACTTTTATTTGCCCAGGAACTACAGAATCTTTTGAAGTAGATCCTGCTTCAGTTACGGCATCACAATCACATTGGTACTCACAAACTGGAGTGCAGGCAATAGGAACTACCTTTAACCTTGATGGCTTCGGTCCAAATTCAGATTCTACCATTTATAATTTTAGAGACACAACAATTACATTAACCATTGAAAAAACATGTTATTCTGACACTAATTCAAGAGTTGTTCACACTTTTACGGCGCCAACACTACCAATACTGAATATTTCAGATACTGCCTATTGCGAAGGAGAACTAGTAGAGATTTTGGAAGTTACTAATGCAGTTACGCAGATAATTTGGAGTGAAAATGGATCAGGTGCAACAACATCTATTGCCCCACATCAATATTCTCAAACTGTTCCAACTATTTATAGTAATCAAATAGATACAGTTATTTTTAGAAATTTTACAGGTACTAATAATTTTGGTCAGGAATGTACCAGTGATGAGGATACTGTTACAATCGACTATAAGGCCACACCACCAACGCCTGAAATTGATGCAAATGATTTTGATTATTGTGAAGGTTTTGCAATTGAGCCAATGTATGAAGTAAATCTTAATAACACCAATTGGTACCTATTTGATGGTACGAATAGTACATTGATTGCAACTGATACAGATACGATCTTTCCTGCTAGTACTGGTGGATATTTTGCACAAACCGTTATAAATGATTGCCCCTCTCTTTTTTCTGACGATACACTCCAAATACTAATTCTTCTACGTCCAGCTACACCAGTTATTGCTCCTATGAAAACGGAATATTGCAGTGGCGACATCATAGATACAATAAAGATTGAAAGTGATGCAAAAGGAATTTGGTATGCAAATAGTGATTTTAATAATTCCATAGCATTTCAGAAAGATTTCTACTTGGAGTCAAACCCAATAGTCGATAGTGTAGAATACTTTGTGCACATTTCTGATGATCAAGGCTGTTTTTCTTTATACGATAGCATTACACTAATACAATATGTTTCAAAAGGGAGTATTGTTAGTGACGAATTAGTTGAAATTTGTGCTGGTTTTTTCGCTACACTTAAAGTTGATGGAGGCGCATCCTATTTGTGGAGTACAAGTGATACAACCACTAGCGTAACCGTGTCTCCAACAACAACCACATTATATACTGTTGAGATTATAGATTCTAATAATTGTTTAACTACTGATTCTATTGAAGTGAGTTTGAAATTACCAGCCAATTGTAATGAAGAGGTTTATACGGCGTTTTCTCCAAATGGTGATGGCGTAAATGAAACTTGGACCATTACAGGGCTAGAAAACTATGATAAGGTGTCCGTTTATATTTTCAATAGATGGGGCGACCAAATTGCAAGAATTGATGAATATGACAACAACACAAATGCATGGGATGGTTTGAATCAAAATACAAATTCATTTGTAGAAAGTGGGACCTACTATTATATTCTCGAAGAGGCAAATGGCAACAAAATTAAGGACGGTTGGGTCCAATTAATGAAGTAAATGAAAGTACTAGGACTAATATTATTATTGTTTATATCGGGTTTTGCTTACAGTCAGCAAGATGCCTTATATAGCCAGTACGCCTATAATCAATATGCCATTAATACAGCTTATGCAGGTTCGCGTAGTTCGTTTAGTGGAGTGGCACTGCATAGGAGTCAGTGGATTGGGATAAAGGATGCTCCCAGTTTGCAATCGTTTACAATTCATTCACCACTTAGCAGAACATCACTCGCCTATGGTTTAAGTGTGACTAGAGAAACACTTGGACCTGTGACAAATTCAACATTTAATTTTTCTCTGGGCTATCATATTAAGTTAAAAAAAGCAAAATTAAGTTTTGCTTTAAGGGGAGGGGTATATCAAGCCATATTAAACAGAGACTTATTAACTTTTCAAAATGAATCTGATGTGTTTAGAGTGGGAGGTAGTGAAAGTACCTTAGTGCCCAATATAGATTTTGGAACCTACTATTATTCATCCCGTTTTTTTGCTGGTATTGCCTTAAATCACTTAACAAATGAAACTTTTAAATTTGTTGATTATCCTGATAATATTAATTGGCAATTAAAAACGCATATATATTTTCATACAGGCTATGTTTTTAATTTAAAAAAGCAAATTAAATTTAAACCTACATTATTAGTCAAGCTTACAGAAGGTACACTACCAAATGTTGATTTGGCTTTTAATTTTATGTTTTATAAAAAGTTTTGGCTAGGCCTCTCATTAAGAAACACAAGTAGCATTAACTTTTTGTCGGAATGGAACATTAAAGAGTACTTTAGAATTGGATACGCGTATGATTATTCAATTAATAAATTAACAACCTACACGTCGGGTTCTCATGAATTATTTTTAGGCTTCGACTTTAATTTAAAAAAATCAAAAAATAGTATAATCTCTCCTCGTTATTTATAATGGATAGAATAATTGCCATATTATTTTGCTTTGTTTTAACATTGAGTTCTTATTCACAAGGATCGAAAAAGATTGTAACCAATTATACTGGAAAAGTAACCAGTTTAAAGGGGGTGAATTCAAGCGAGAATGATTTTTCAATTGTAGTGAATAAAGACAAAGTTTACTTTGCTTCTTCAAGGGAATTGGATATGATTCACTATAAAGAGAACAATTGGGACAAAACTCAAAAAATAAGTATTTATAGAGGAGATGTTGAGGCACTTGAAGACTTTTACCAGGTTAAAGTGTCTAATATTGAGCCTTTTTTTGAAATAAGGGATGAGAGAACACACATTGGGCCCATTTGTTTTTCTGCAAGTGGAGATACTATGTTTTACACTAAAGTGCCAACAAAGTATTTTGATAAAACGATTAAAGTTTTTAGGCCGCAATTATATATGTTAACTAAGTCTGATGGTAAATGGAATAAAACTGGTGAAATGCTTCCTTTTAACAAACCCGCATTTTCATTTGCACACCCCACCTACGATTCTAAAACCAATACACTTTATTTTGCATCTGATGTAAAAGGAGGTGCTGGTGGTAAAGATATTTATAGTGCCTCCATTGTGAATGGAAAATGGACGCGTATTGAAAATTTAAAAAAATTCAATACTCGAAAAGATGAAGTGTTTCCTTTTATATCAGAAGACAATATTTTGTTTTTTTCTTCAAATAGAGGTGAAAGTAAAGGTGGTTTAGATATATTCTATTCTGAACTGGGTGCAGTAAGTATTAGAAATATGGATTTTGTAAACACTGAAACAGATGATTTCGGAATGTTTTTAGTGGGTGGTGGCAAGAATATGGGGTTTGTAAGCTCTAATAGAAATGGTAAAGATGATATTTTCACGATTACTATATCTGAAGAAACAAATATCAGAAATAGCTTATTTGGTAAATTTAAATATCGCCGTTTGGATGAGGCAGTTGAACAACCACTGAAAGTTTATTTGTTAAACGAAAAAAAGGAAGCCATTCAAGAAACTTTTGTGAACGAAAACGGGGAATTTGAATTTTTTGATTTAGGACTAGATGAAAATTATACCGTTCAAGCTAAGGCGAAAGCCGAGATGGATTTAGTTATTTATGATAGTGAAGGAAACCCTGGCGATCAACTTTTAGCAAACGGAGATGATGAGTTTGTTTACGAAATGGTTGATATAAATGATGTCAGTGACATCAAACTGACGCAAATGAATGAAAAAGGGGAAACTGTAATAGAAGGCAGGTTTTTGTATGAAGATAATGAATATAGAGAAACAGGTGAATTAGTTGTCAATTTGATTAATTCGAATGGTGAGGTCGCCCATACTGCAAAGTCGGATTCTAATGGATACTTCAATTTTGAATCATTACCAAATAATCAGGACTATATTGTTAAATTGGAAAAGCCTGATCCGGAATTAACACTATTAATTTTTAACAATGATGGTAAAATTGTCGAAAAATTAAAAAATGATGAAAATGGATTCTATCTATTTAGACAATTAAAAGTGCTATCGATTAAAAGCATAAGTGAAATGAGTTACTTACGTGAGGATGCCTTTAGTTTTGACTCTGGAATTATAAATGGAGACTTTGATAGAAATGGTCAAGATGTTGATTTTGATGAAAACTTGATAATTAGCGTTTATGACGAAAATAAGGAGCTAATTGATACAATTTTTTCTAATGAAAATGGGGCTTTCAAATATGAAAAATTGGCTGGAATTGAAAATTATGATTTTCAATTGGATAGAATGAAATCAGATTTTGATTTAACAGGTATTTCATTAAAAATATTTGACGATAATGGTAATTTGATTAAAGAGATTAAATCTGGAATTGACGGTTCATTTAATTATAGACAGCTTGAAATTTTAAGTATAAAAGAATTACAAGCAATGTCAAGTTTAAATGAAGAAGCCTTTAGTTTTGACATTGGTATGATTAATGGCGATTTTGATAAAAATGGAGAGGATATTGAGTTTGGTGAAGACTTAGTCATTAGCATTTATGATAAGAATAAGGAATTAGTTGATACAATTCGTTCGAATAAAAGAGGGGCTTTTAGGTATAAAAAATTGGACAAAGAAGGTGACTACAGTTTTCAGTTAGATAGAATGAGATCTGATTTTGATTTGAGTGGCATTTCATTAAAAATAGTTGATGATAATGGTAGGGTGATTAAGGAGATTATTCCAGAATCTAACGGTTCTTTTGAGTACAGACATCTTGAAATTTTAAATATTAGAGCATTGCAGGCCATGGCAAGTTTAGATGAAGGTGATTTTAATTTGATGGATGGTGAAAGTGGGACGGAAATATTAGAAGGTAATATTAAATATAATAATGAAAAAACTCAGTTTCCAGGCGGAATTGAAGTGAGTATTTATAATAAAGATAAAGAATTACAAGAGACAAAAAGAACTAATATTAATGGCGATTTTACGTTTAGAAATTTAAAATCGGTGGATGAGTATGTCATTAAAATATCTGACAAGCCAGAAAATATGGAAATGTCATTGTTTAGTATTGATTTGAACACACCTAATAGTGCAACAGGAAAAACAATTTTACCTTCTTTATCTGATGGTTTTGTTTATAATAAATTGGATGCTCTGGATAACAGCGAGCCGCTTACATCAATTGCTGGACTAGATGAGTCTCTTAATTTAATTTTTGAAATAAAAGGAAATTACGATTACGACAATAAAGAGGGTGATTTTGAAGAAAAACTACGAGTATTTGCATATGATGGTAATGGCAACAAAATAGGAGAGGCATTTACAGATAGATTCGGAAATTTTGTATTTAATAAATTGCCTGGTATTGCAACGGTTCTATTTAAAATAGAAGGAATGGATGAAAATTTTGATATTGATAAATTTGCACTCTATATAGAAGGAGATGAAGGAAAACAGATGGCAAAATTACAAAGTGGGGAAAAGGGTTTCTTTGTCTTTAAACCGCTTGGCTTTGCTTCCGATATTCCAGACGAGATAACTGAGAATATTGATAAATCAACAAAGCATGCCATTTTTGGGATGAATGCATTGGATTTGTCAAATGATATTGAATCTGTTTATTTTGGTTCTAATAAAGCAAACCCTAATAGTTCTGATCTAATTAAAGTTGAAAAAATGCTTTTACTTCTTGAAATTAATAGTTCCAGCACGCTTGAAATAAATGCTTACGCTGATTCTAGGGCATCTGACAACTATAATTTATTGCTTTCAGAGAAAAGAGCTAATTGGATTAAAAACTACCTTGTAAGAAAAGGAATTGATAACGATAGAGTTGTTGTTAATGCCTACGGTGAAGGCAAGCTCGTGAATGACTGTAAAGATGGTGTGGATTGTCCAGACATGTACCATGCGCTAAATAGACGTGCTGAAATTAGAATTATTAATTAATTTTCAATCTAGCATTTGGTGTAATCTCTTGTCCAACAAACAATTTTTTTAAAAATTTGTGATAGCCTGCAATAGCTATCATTCCAGCATTGTCAGTGCAATACTCAAAATCAGGTATAAAAGTTTCCCATTTTTCTTGTGAACCTATCCTAGCAAGCTCAGTTCTGAACAATGAATTTGCGGACACACCACCAG
Source organism: Crocinitomicaceae bacterium (assembly GCA_045107045.1). Classification (GTDB taxonomy): domain Bacteria; phylum Bacteroidota; class Bacteroidia; order Flavobacteriales_D; family Crocinitomicaceae; genus Putridiphycobacter. The sequence continues at coordinate 80,955 of JBGCFR010000022.1, read as the reverse complement.
CTATGGCAACTTGTTTAATTCCTTTTTCACGAGTTGCAGCTACCAATTTCTTAAATAGAGATTTAATAATCGTATGTTGATATGAAGCACAGATATCGCTTAAATTTTCACTTACAAAATTAGGGTTGGTCTTTATCTCTTTTCTCAAAAAGTACAATAAGCTAGTTTTTAATCCACTAAAGCTATAGTTGTAACCATCTAAGTTGGAAACTGGAAACTTAAAGCGTTTGGAATCACCATCCTTGGCATATTTATCAATTAATGGTCCACCAGGGTAGGGCAATCCCATTATTTTGGCTGCCTTATCAAATGCTTCACCTGCCGCATCATCTATCGTTTCGCCCAAAATAGTCATGTCAAAATAATCATTCACCAAAACGATTTGTGTATGCCCACCGGACACAGTCAGACAGATAAATGGGAATTTTGGATATCGGTTATTTTCGTTTTTAATAAAATGGGCTAAAATATGGCCCTGCATATGATTCACCTCAATTAAAGGAATGGATAGTGCCAATGCTAAACTTTTAGAAAAACTAGTGCCAACAATTAAAGAACCCAATAAACCTGGACCCCTTGTAAAAGCAACAGCGCTAATGTCTGATTTCACCAAACCTGCCTCCTTAATTGCCATGTCAACAACTGGGATAATGTTTTGTTGATGCGCCCTTGATGCCAATTCAGGCACAACACCGCCAAATGCTTTATGCACATCTTGTCCAGCCACAACATTACTGACCACTTCACCATTTATCAGAATGGCTGCAGACGTATCATCACATGAAGATTCAATTCCTAGAATTATGGCGCGTTTATTGTCCAATTTAGTTAATTTAGCAAAATATTTAAGCACAACAAAATTAGTGAAAATAGCAAAAGGCATAGGGCAAATTCTGTTATTATTCTTCGAGATAAGTTTGATATTGGTCTTTCTACTTGTTTTTTTAATCCGAACTACTAGTTTTCAAACCTATTTAGCGAAGAAAGCCACCACCTATTTAAGTAAAGAATTAGGAACTAAAGTTAATATCGATAAAATTGATATTATCTTCTTTGATAGACTCGATTTAGAAGGTGTATTTGCTGAAGATATTAATAACGATACGTTATTGTCAGCGGGTCAAATTAATGTTAATATATCCGATTGGGATCTAAAACAAAAATATGTAATTATTGATAATGTTACATTGTCAAATGCAAGTGTTAATTTGAATAAACAAGCTGGTGATTCAACTTTTAACTTTCAGCATATTGTTGATTTATTTGCATCTGAAGAAGATACAGACAAAAGTGAATTTAATATATTGGTCAATCAAATAAGCCTTGATAATGTTAATTTTAATTATGACGATTATAGCGCAAACCCCTTAAGTTTTGGAATTGACTATTCCCATTTAGCCATTCAAAATCTTAAAGGCTCCATTACTGATTTTAGCTATCAAGATGCCGTGATTCAATCTAGAATTAATAATTTGAGCTTCAAAGATAAATCAGGCTTTGAACTCAAAAACTTAAGCACATTGGCACTATACAGTTCAGAACTCATTAGCTTAAAGGAGCTTGATTTAAGTTTGAGTGAATCGAATCTTCGAGCAGACCATTTAGAGTTGATTTCTAAAAATGGAGCGGTTGATTTTAAAGATTTCTTGAATCAGGTAGAGTTTGATGCACATCTGAAAAATACAAAAATAGCAATTAGGGATTTGGCTTATTTTGTACCAAAGCTTGAGGGGATGACTGATACAATTTCAATTGTTAATGCTGTTCTTGATGGCGCTGTGAATGGCATGAAATTAAATGATGTAGACATTCGAACATTAACCAAAACGGCAATTAAAGGGAATTTCCAAATTCCAAATTTGACTGACATTAATTCAGCATTCATTGACCAAAGAATTGCACTATTTCAAACCAGTGTAAATGATATTGAAACGCTAAATTTGGGACCTTTTCTTGAAAATCAAAAGCACATTAGCTTACCAAGTAACTTAAAAGGATTATCTACTATTCGTTTAACAGATGGTCATTTTACAGGGTTTTTATCTGATTTTGTAGTTGATGGTGTCGTTACTACTGGACTTGGAAATGTATATTCTGACAATGGGTTGAAATTCAAAAAGCAATCAAATGGAATATACAGTTATGAAGGATCAAGTAACAAAGCCATATCGAGAGATGTGATAGTTGAACAACTTAATTTAGGCAAATTAACTGGTAATAAAAATTTGGGTATTGTCAATGGCTATCTTCAAATTTTGCCAGGTTCTCATGGGTTTTCAATGAATGAAATAGATTTGTTATTTGATGGTCATTTTGACGATATTGTTCTAAATGGTTATAATTATAATAACATTAAGGTCAGAAAAGGTCAGTTTCATGATGATCGATTTAAAGGTGAAATTGATATTGAAGATGATAATTTAGCACTGGTTTATGATGGATATATTGACTTTAAAAATACATTAGAATTTAATTTTGATGTCAGGGTTGATAAATCCTATCTTGCAAAATTAAAACTGCTGGATGGTAATCTAGCTACCGACTTGAAAACCAAAATGCATGTCAATCTAAAAGGTTCCTCTCTTGATGATATTGTTGGGGATGTTAAAATTGAAAAGTTAGAATACTTTGATGGTCTTAAAACAATGGATTTGTCTGAATTAGACATTACAATTAAACGTTCCATTGAAGAGGATAATATAGCAATCAAATCAAGCTATATTGATGGCGAATTAAAAGGGAAGTTTGATTTTTCTCAAATTGTACCAATGTTAACTAATCAAGTTTCTAGCTTAATTCCAAATTATTTAGATCGGGTTGAGATTCCAGATGGAACAATAGAAGATTTCGTGTTGAATCTAACCCTAATAGATGTGAATCCTGTTTTAAATTTTTTTGATTCCGCTTATTATGTAGAACCGAATACAAGTTTATATTTAGAAAGCCATTTGGCAAATAATACAAGCATACTTGCTATACATTCAGATCAATTTAAATTTCAGAATAGGGTATTTAAAGGAATTCATCTCAAGCATAATTTAGATAGTACGAAAGCCGATATAAATTATAATATAGGATCGATAAAAATTAGTGATAGCCTTCGGGTGGACAGTTTTGCCTTTAATTCAGTGGTGAAAAATAATACATTGGCAACCAATTTTGGATGGATTGAAAATGAACAAATAAAATCTGCGGAGTTTGAAATGTTAACTGAGCTTCGACCAAAGAATGATATTTTTACTAAATTTTCATCTTCTTATTTCTATTTACAAAACTCCCGTTGGGAATTGCTAAACGGTTCAAGTATGCTTTGGAATCCAGAGTATATTGATATCAATAATGTAGTTATTAACAACGATAATCATTATATTAAATTAGATGGAAAGGTGTCGGAAAAACCGAACGATTGGTTGAATATTGATATTAAAGATTTCGATTTATCAGAACTAAATGGGTTTTTTGGTGGTGACCTTACGCTCGAAGGAGTTTTGAATTTACAGGGTGGTGTAGCTGATTTGTACAATAATATTCGTGCTAAATCAGATGCTGGGATTAAAGATTTGACTGTTAATTCTGAATTGGTGGGAGATTTATCGCTAAATAGTAAGTGGGATAAAACAAATAATGCCATTGGTTTATTAGGAGATTTAGTAGTTGACAATGTGAAAAGATTTGACTTTAAAGGATACTATTATGTAGACAGAACATCAGATAATCTTGATCTTGATTTGGTTTTTGACCATACAGACATTGCTTTCTTAAATGCTTTTTCTGACCCTGACTTATATACTAATATTAGAGGGAATTTAGACGGAAATTTAAGCGTAAAAGGTGAGTTAGATAACCCAATAATTATTGGAGATTTAATGGTTGAACCAACAACTGTGCGAGTGCCAATGTTTAATGTGGACTATAGGGTGTCAGGACTTTTAAATTTTAATAAAGGCGAAATTTTAGCCGATTATCTTGAGATTACCGATCAACTTGGGAATAAGGGAGTTGGTATGATGTCCGTTAATCACACAAATTATAGCAATTGGAACTATGATGTAACGTTAGATTTTGAAGATCCAAACATTACTAAAACCTTCTTGGCTATGGATACATACTATAAAGAAGGAGATGTTTACTATGGTAAAGCATTTGTAACAGGAAATGTCAATATTTTTGGATATGACAATTTAACTGAAATTAATGTTGATCTTAAAACCAAAAAGGGAACTAATTTAACACTTCCATTATATGGGACTAGTGAAATAGAAGAGAGTAGTTTTTTAAGGTTCTATAATCCAGATACTTTGACTGCCGATAAAAGCGAAGTCAAAATCGAACGATTAGGAATGACTTTAAATATGAATTTTAAAGTAACAGATGAGGCCACCGTCAATATTGTCTTTGACCCAATATTAAATGATCAGATTGAAGCTAACGGGTCTGGTGACATTGAAATGAAAATGGATGATTATGGTGATATTTCAATGTTCGGGAAATATACGATTCATAAAGGGATGTATCATTTTAACATGAAGAATGTTGTCAAGGAAGATTTTGAAATTATTGATGGTAGTACTGTAACATGGACACAATCCCCTTATGATGCTAATATCGATATCGAAACACGATTTTTACGAAATGTAGACATGAGTGATATTTTGAGTTCGGATATAGGGCAGACAGGAAAAAAAGACCAGGTTTTTGGGTATTTGAATCTATCAAATACATTAATGAGCCCAGTACTTGAATTTGATATTTTAGCACCACAAGCAAGAGATGAAGCAAAAGCGGCATTAAATCAAATAAGAGCCATTGAAGATGATCTAAATAAACAATTTTTCTCATTGCTTTTGTTAAAAAAGTTTATTCCAGTGGAGGGTTCAATAGCGGCCTCTGGAAATGTAACGGAGGATATTGTCAATCAACAAATAAATGCGGTGTTAGGTCAGATAGGTGAAAACTATAATCTGAATTCAGATATTGGTACAGATCATGCCGAACTTGGTTTTTCAACATCTTTTTTAGACAATAGATTAAAAATTACATCATCCGTTGGTGTCATTTCGTCTGATGAAACAGATGGCGAAACCGGTGCAGAAAGTAAGGCCAGTAACATTGTTGGAGATGTTAATGTAGAATATGAATTGAATGAGGACGGTACATTCACGGTTAGTGTATTTAATGAATCAAATGATGTTGCGAATCAGGATAGAGGTGCATTTACACAAGGTTTTGGATTTAGTTATCAAGAATCTTTTAATTCAAAGCGTGATTTTAAATTATTGCAAGGATTTTTAAATATCTTTAGAAAACAAGAAAATAAGAGACAAAGACGAAATAAGAATAATGGCAGAAAAACACCTGTACAGGATGATTTTAAACCAACTGCACCGTTAGAAAAAGAAACTGAATAATTGATTATTTAATCAGAAGGATTGCAAAAAAATAGAAACACATGAAAAAAGTATTAGTAGCTAATAGAGGAGAAATTGCATTGAGAATCATGCGTACTTTAAAACGCTTAAATATTGCATCAGTTGCAGTATATTCTGATGCTGATAAAAATGCTCCATTTGTTAAATTTGCAGATGAGGCCTATTATATCGGAAAATCTCAGCCATCTGAAAGTTACTTAAATCAAGATAAAATTATTGAAGTGGCTTTACAAACCAATACGGAGGGAATTCATCCTGCTTATGGTTTTTTATCTGAGAATGCTGAATTCGCAGAAAGAGTGAGTCAAGCTGGGATTAAATTTATTGGACCTGGTATAGAGGCTATTAACATAATGGGTGATAAAATTGATGCTAAGCAAGCGGTGAAAGCTTATGATGTACCAATGGTTCCTGGCACTGATGAAGCCATTACAGATTTAGAAGAAGCAAAAAAAATTGCTGAAGGAATTGGTTATCCTATTTTGATTAAAGCTGCCGCAGGTGGTGGTGGTAAAGGAATGAGAGTAGTTGAGAATAGTGATGAGTTCATTAGCCAATATGATAGAGCAGTATCAGAAGCTGTTAATTCATTTGGAAATGGAGCTGTATTTATTGAAAAATTTGTTTTAGAACCAAAGCATATTGAAATACAAATATTGGCTGACCAGCACGGAAATGTTATTCACTTGTTTGAACGAGAGTGCTCTATTCAACGCCGTCATCAAAAAGTAGTTGAAGAGGCGCCAAGTGCAGTAGTAGATGCTGAACTTAGAAAACGAATGGGAGAGGCTGCTATAAATGTTGCACGCTCATGTAATTATGAAGGAGTAGGGACAGTTGAATTTTTATTGGACCGTGAAAAGAATTTTTATTTTTTAGAAATGAATACACGTTTGCAGGTTGAACACCCAGTAACTGAAATGATAACAGGACTTGATTTAGTTGAAGAGCAAATTAAGGTAGCAAGGGGAGCCGTTTTAGATATTAAACAAGATAATTTAACAATCTCTGGCCATTCAATTGAAGTGAGAGTATATGCTGAAGATCCTGAAAATGATTTTTTACCAGATTTAGGAAGTATAGACTATTACCAAAGACCATCTGGTTTGGGAGTTAGAGTAGATGATGGTTATGAACAAGGGATGCCAATAGCACTTGAATATGATTCAATGATTGCGAAACTAATTGTACACGATAAAACCCGTGAAGCAGCCATTGAAAAAATGATAAAAGCTATTGACGATTATAAAATTAGTGGCTTCGCCACCACACTTGGCTTTTGTAAATTTGCGCTTAATCACAAAGAATTCAGAAATGGTAAATTCACCATTAATTTTGTAGACGAACACTATAAAGTTGATCATTTGAAAACGGAAACAAGTAGTGTTTTAGCTGAAAAGGTGTATCAGGTTTTTAAAACTAAAAAGAAGGAAGTACAACAAAAAATGCTAGATAGTAACTATTCGCCTTGGCTGGAGAATAGGTAGTTTGATAATAGGTCTTACTTAAGGTTTGGAGTTAATTTCTTTACTTTTTATTGAATGTTTCAGTTATAAAATCGATTAGTTATTTGACTCTCAAATCTTTTGTAGTATTCTCCTCCATAATTTGCTCGGTTTATAGAATTTTTAAAAGTCTTGTAATTAAATTTCAGCACACATGTTAACTTCTTTAATTCCAGTTTATTTCGTTGTAATTTTGATTAATTTCGAATTAACTTCTTTGTAATTACTGTTTGCCCACTGCGAATTTCCAAGAAATAAATTCCGCTACTAGGAAGGAATATTTTAATTGTTGGATCCGATATATTGCTTTTTGCTAAAATCTTCTTTCCCATTGCATCATAAACGCAAACTTGATAAAGACCTGGTTGATTGGTTGTAGTGGTCACCAATCCATTGCTGCTTGGATTCGGAAAAGAATTGATTTTAAAGTCATCTACACTGTTTAGTGCAAGATTCGTTAGTATATAGTGATCGGAAATTTCTGTGCATCCATTTTTTGTAATTTGTACTGCATACGTAGCATTCGTGACTGGTGTAAAAGTTTTTAAGTTAGATATTGCGACATTGTTATTTACAGGAGAGTAGCTACCATTATAGAAAAACATCCATTGATAATCCGCATTGCTTTCATTTGCGGTAAAAATACCGTTCTGAAATGTTATACTTTTATCTAGTTCACATTCACATATTTTTTCAATAAAAATATTTTGATTCCCAATAGCTGTTAGATTACTAATATCTATACTTGGATCAAAATCAACCACTTCAGAGAATAAGCCAGAAACAAGAAGGTTGTTATTTAAATCGATCTCTATTTGTGAAGGGGTGTTTTCATGTCCAGAGTTCGAGGTCAAGTTTTGTACCCACATTGAATTCCCATTTGAATTAATTTTTAATACAAACCCGTCAGCAGAGTGTTGGTGAGATATTAACTGTAAAGTGTCTTGCGAAGAACCAAAGTTAACTGTGTCAAAGTAAGAGCCGACTAAATAAGCATTGTTATCATTATCAATATCAATACCCCAACAGCCCTCACTCTGCCATGAATAGTTACTATTACTATTTCCTCCAAACGATTTTCCCCATAAAAAGTCTCCATTAGACTTCAAATGGGTTAGAAAGATGTCAGTTCCACCATTAGAAGAGACTTGGTGATTTAACGAGATAGGATCAAGAAATAAACCAGCACTATAAGTTCCGGTTATCCAAAGTTTGCCTGCTTTGTTCGCTATTATTTTAGAACCTATAGTATTCCATCCATAAAGGCTGTTGGCCCAAACTAATTCCCCATTATTGGTCAATTTTTGAATGTATGTTTTTGATATATTATCTGTATGTAAATTTCCAAGATCGTCAATCCAGTCAATAACCGCATTAAGATACAAAGTATCAGGGCCAGGATCAAAATCTACTTGTCCTATACCAGCAATAGGAGTGTTTAACGAACTATTATAGTAACCAATCGTGTATATATTACCTAAACTATCTAAAGATATTGATTGTCCACCATCTGAGTAATTTCCACCAAAAGATTGTAACCAAATAACACTTCCATTCGAATCAATTTTTGTTACATAAGCATCACTAATGCCGTTGGATGACAATGAAGTGCTAACATTATTGATCTCAACGTTCATATTATACTTATAATTGCCTGTTAGATAGATATTACTAGAATCATCTATTTCTATTGCACTGGCAATAACATCATATTGACTTCCAAAACCTTTTGCCCATATTAGGTTCCCTACATAATCTAATTTAATTACAAAAACATCCCTATTGCCACTAGATATAAGGTTAAAAGTATCAATACTAGGATCAAAATCAACAGTATCTTCAAAGAGACCCGTGATGAAAATATTGTTGAGTGAGTCCGTAACAACTCCAGTTGGGAATGCCTTTTCTAAAAAAAAGCCCCATGAAAAGCCACCATTGACATTAAGCTTTTGGACATAGCCAGTTTTTTGTGAAGCTAAATTGGTATATATATATGTTCCAGAACCAGGGTTAATGTCAGCACTGTCAGATACCCAACCAACCGAAAGAGAATAATTGCTTTTATCAACTGTCATGTCTGCAATTCGCTCACCAAAATTGGAACTACCTCCATATTGTTTGGCCCATTTTAATTTAGGGCTTTGACTCATTAAAAAAAATGAAATTAAAAGGGTAACGGAAGTGAAAATTATTTTACTTATCATATCAATTTGCCTTATATTTCAAATATACTCATATCGTATAAATACTTCCCGAAATTAGCAAAAAAAGCGTATCAGGTTTTTAAAACTAAAAAGAAGGAAGTACAACAAAAAATGCTAGATAGTAACTATTCACCTTGGCTGGAGAATAGGTGACTAATTGACTTTTGACTGAATAAACGTCGCAATTTTATTGGCAGTAAATGTTTCTTTAACACGGACACTAATTTGGAATTGATCCTTATCTAAATGCTCAACTTTGTACAAGCTATTATCATGAGTCCATGGACACATGGTCATGTATTTTTGCAGCAATTGTACGTTTTTTGTTGGATCTCCTGATAAAGTCATCAAAAATGATTTTTCCACCAAACTGTCAACATGTTTTACTATTCTAACGGGTTCACTTAATAAATTTCTGTAAGGAATGTAAATTTCCTCGCTTTGCATATCTAACACTTTCAAATGTCTGGTATGGAATGAATGCACTTCACCTTCAATATTGCCTAATTTAAATTGAGCTTTTCGTTTGATATGGTTTTCAAACTGGAAATAAATTCCCAACATAAAATCGAAAATAAAATTGTGAAATATCACACCTACAGTTATAATTGTGATGGAGGTAATAACAACACTTCCCTTAAGAAATACATACAATGTTAATAAGCCAAAAGCAAACCAAATAATGCTTGAAAAACGAAACCAAAATAGCTTTATATTCTGTTTTTGATATCGTTGAACGATAACTGGTAAAATATATTTGCGTAAAAAAGTCATTAAAAAATACAAACCAACACCAAGTCCAATAAAAATAATAATGACTATTGGTGAAATAACAAGGTCCACTGATTGCGCTTCCACTCCGTTTGTTGAAGTGGCTAGTTGTGCGGGTGCTTGAATTATTGTGTCTTTTACAATAATATAGGTAGGTTCTATTTTTGAAACACCATCCACTTTAGCACTGTCTAGAGTTGTTTGTATTTTGCTAATGCTATCGTTACTTGGCATACGTTTTTTCTATAAAATATCTAATGTCAGATGGCATGATAAATACATCTTTTTCTGGATTAGTAATTAAATTAGCTTTAGTTAATTGATTTGTATATCTATTGATCCATTCCGTATTGCCATCTCCATAAATTTTATTCAAGTCCTTTTTAGACAATTTTTGATGCAATTGAAATTGGTATAAAATACTTTGCCATGTTTCATCAGGAAATGAAGGCAAATCAGGCTCAGAAATAGGTTCAATGGTAAACTTATTTTCGTCTATATTACTAATTGAACCAATCCAGTATTTTAGTGCCAATCCAATATTTCCTTTTGACATGGTAAAAAAGCGTTGCATCATTTTTAGGCGTTTGGATGGTGAAATTAATTGTTCTTTTACATCCTGGTACAAATAAGTCATACCTCCTAATTGATGTCTAGTTTCTATTACTTTAGTAATTTCTAAACTTGTCAATGGTTTTAGAAGAATAGTACTAATCACACTGTCGTTAATATTCGTTTGTGTTTTCAGAGTTTTAAACGATTGTAAGTTTCCTGTCAAAATAAACGTATGGGATTGTCCGTAGGTGTTAATTAGTTGGTTCAAATCATTGATTAATTTTGAGCCACTGGTTGTATTTAAAAACCATGTTTCAATATCATCTATTATAAACACTGCTCTGCCTTTTAGGTCTCTCATAATAGCAGGAATAGATTGCTGTTTCCCAGTTGCCTTTTGCAATATTTTTTGTATTGAATTTGTTTCTTTAGATAGTTTGCTCCCAGATTTAAGTCTGTATATATCAAATCCTTTTAAATGGACTTGAAGAACATGATTAATAAAGAATGTTTTACCCGAAAGGCTTTCACCAAGTACCAAAGCACATCCGCTTTTGCCACTGTGTAAACGGTCTATTGCAGCTCCAATTTGAGCTGTTTCTTGTACTCTTCCTTCAATCGTATTTGTGTCAGTAAAATACTTGCTATTAAATAACTGATTGTAGTAGTAAGGTAAGTTCAACTGCGTTTTTGGATTTATATTATATGAATCAGTAAAAGCAATGTAAGTGCTGATAGGACTCACTATACTTTGATGCTTTAGTTCATGTTTTATCTTTTCACTGGTTTCCTTTTTTTGGAGGATGGTCGTCACTAATTTATGAACAAAGCCAGTGACCCTATTTTGATACTGTTTAACCTGTCCCTGAAGTTTTCTTCCTCTTGATTCTAATTTGGCTTGAGGATGAAGAACTTCGTATTGCTCAACTATTTTATTAATATTTAAGGCCTCATTTAATTGGTGATGAAGGGCATTTAATTCGCGTATAAAAGTATGGTGAAGGGCATCAACCGTTTGCATAGCCTCCTCGCATTCAGATTGTACTTTAGCAATATTAGCAGCAATACTATTTACCGTTTTAGTCTTGCTACTTGCATCAATTTCTTCCTGTAATTTAAAGGATCCATTTAGAACAACGGAAGCGGTTTTCTTTAATTGGTTGATGTAGCTTGAAAGTAAATCTTTAAACGGTTTATAAAAATTAATTTTTGTCAAATAGTCTGCAATGTCGTCAAGTTGAATATTGAGTGTTGCGACAGAATCATCTTGAGCTTTTCGGATGTTGTTAACCGATTGGGCGGTCATCAATTCAACTTCTTCCGGTATCAATTCTAACGCATCTCCTAATTTGTCAAGTACAAATTGAACAGTACTTTCTAAATCAAAAAATACATCTTGATGAACTGATGGATTAAACTGGTGCAATCCTTCTAAATTTTTATCAGCAACAATATCAGCAAGTTTATCAGCATCCTGTTTAATAACAGAAATGTTGTTTTTAAGCTGTTCTAAGTAACTACCTTCACTTTTCAATGTTATATCAACTAATGTTGCTTCAGCTTTACATGCATACTGCAATAAGTATATGTCTGACTGAAAGTTTAGATTAAAGAGTACCATATTTCGTTGCCAGTACCCAGAATAGTTATTTAGTGCCTTGTTCACTTCTTTTTCCTCACGCCTGCTTAAAAATGGTAATCGTTCTTGCAGCTCTCTTCTATAACTAGTTTTTTCAAGTATTTTCCCTAAAGTTTTAAGTAAATTTCTGTCCGATTGGCGAATCGCGTTATACGTTTGTTGATTTAAGTTTAATACACTATTGTCAATACAGCTTAAAGTTTCAGTTAATGCATTTTCGCATTGTGCAATACACTCCTTAATGTCTAATTGATTAGCAACAGATTCTATAAACCCAGTTATGGCTTTATGAAGTTTGTTTTTATGCTGATGAATCAAAATAAAATTCTGATATCCAAATTCAAGCAAATCAGTTTTTAACATTGTTTTACCTTTTGATGTCCACAAGCGAGAAACTGCTTTTTGATATTTAATAGTCTTTGGGCTGGAAGTTGATTGACCCAAGTTGTTTTTGCGACTATTAATCAATACTTTTTTAGGTAGGTCGTAAATGGATTCTTCTTTTGCAAATATGTAATTTGTGATTCCAGTATCTAATAACTGATAGACTTCCGGTAATTGAAACTGAATATCGTCTTCAATTATTTTATTCGCATCTACTAATAATCTATCTAAATTTCTCCAAATACTTTCAGTTTCTGAACGCTTTAGTTCATCAATAAAATGAGCAATTCGTTTTTCAATTTTCGAGACCTCTTGGTGGTGATAATTTTCAACTTTTTCTAAACTCTTAGCCAATTGCTCTCTGTAAACATTATCCCAACATTCATCCGTTAGTCCTATGGCATCATTTAAATTAGTATCTCCTGTTTCAAATAAGGGAGCCAATTCAGTATTTAATTCCAAATTCGCTTCAGGAATGATATCAATACTTTCAACTTTTAAGTCGGTTTCATCAAACTGGGTTGATGCCTTTACAAGTAGTGTTGTACCAATTGTATTCACTAATTCATTTGTTTGCGTAATAAAATCTTTTGGTTCGTTTACTTCAGGAATGCCAACAAAAACTAAGTCCGCATCTGCCGACTGCAACTTCATTAATTCGTAAATAGGAGTCTGATCTAAATTATTAGCAATAATTCGAATACTAGCTTTTACTCTAAATTGATCCAATACCTGCTGAATTCGCCCTTCAATTAGTTGGTTTTCGGTATTTGTATCATTAACCAATAGAACCCTAATATTGGCTTTAGCCCAATCAGAGGACATACTAATAAACTTAACAAGACTTAGCATTAATTCAGCTGTATTTCCAACACTTCTCCACCATAAATCGATTTGTTCTTTTTTACGAAACCCCCAACGTTTATCGTAATCTAGATATAAGACATTATAATCTAAATCAAATAATTTTCTGGTCATATCTGTAAACCAAATAGGATCTTTAGTTTCACCTGGCCATGGCATTAAAATAGTATTTGGCTCCATACCCGAAAAGCCAAAAGTTGAGGCAATACTTTCAATCCCTTTGAATTCATTTTGCACCTCAATTTGTCGTCCAAATACACCAAACTTTTCTAAGTCTTCATCTTTTACGGACTGTTTGTGTTTAGGAAAAAGAACGGATGCTTCAGTATTCTCAATTAAGTCAAAATTCGTGATAATTCCAGTTTGACCCGAAACAGCCTTGCTAAATTCGATAAATTTAACTCGTTCTGAGTGACCTGTACTAAACAATAATATATTTGGCTTCCAGTTTCGTTTATGGTCGCTTTTAGCCTCCATTCTTCTAAGCCCTTTTTTAACAACAGTTGACCATACCGATTGCCAAATGTCACCAGTGCCAAGTGAAATTTGTTTTTTATTGAGATATAGATAAATGAATCCAATAATTAAAAATGCGGCAAACATGGCCACCATGTTCAATTGAAACATAATAATGAAAGTGGCGATTCCACCGAGTAAACCAATCCATTTTTTCACCTTAAAACTTGGGTTAAAATCTGCACTTGCCCAACTCTCTAAGAAGAACGATAAGTTTATAAAGCCATAAGCAGCTAAATAAAACATGGAAACAATTTCAGCAATAAGATTTAGCTCCCCAATCAATATCCCTGCTTCAGCAATTAAAATTGTCAGAATTAAAGCATTTCTTGGTTCATTTTCTTTTCCAACTCCTCTGGCAAAAAACTTGGGGGTAATTTTATCAACAGACATGGCTTGGAGAATTCTAGGTCCGCCTAAAATTCCACCTAAGGCGGAAGACAATGTTGCACCCCAAACACCAAAGTTGATGAAATGCTCAGAAATATAAGCGCTTTCAAACATTACTTTACCGTTCATTTTTAAAGTGTCGGTGTTGAAATTAGAATGTAAATAGAGTGCCAAAACTGTATATACAAGCAAGCCTACGCCAATTGAAAGCATAGTACCATATGGTATAGATTTTTTGGAATTTTTTAAATCTCCGGACATAGCAATCCCTGCGGTAAAACCAGTAACTGCCGGGAAAAATACTGCAAATATTTCTATGAAGGGAACAGTAACGTCGGATGCGGAGTTGTCTGCAAAAAAAGTGGCTTTTGCAGGTGATCCCATAAAAATAGAGACTAAAGATAAAATGATTAAACCAAGTATTAAGAATTGCGATTTAAGTGCAATTGAAGTACTAATTAGTGCCAAGATGGCTAAGCAAAGTAAGCCGATACTACCTGTTATTCTGATTAGATTAGTCTCAGACCAACCATTAAAAAAAGAATTAGAATTATTAACGAAGAATTGTCCAGATGCTCCTTTCTCCACTAGGTTAAAATCAAAAACGGAATTAAAAATTTCGGCAAAACCAACCATGTACAGTGCAATACTGAAGGCAGTTGCAATGAAAAGTGTCAATCCTAAGGCACCGCCTATTGGAAGTCCTAAACTTCTCGACAATACATAGTAAACGCCACCAGCCCCTACTTTCTTATCAGTTGAAATAGAAGAAATACTTAGGCCTGTTGTTATAGATATGATGTGGGCAATGCCAATAATAGCAAAAACAAGCCAGCCAGCATGTCCAACTACCCAGCCCATTCTAAGGTACATTATTACCCCTAAAATGGTTAAGATGGATGGTGTGAATACGCCGGCAAATGTGCCATATTTTTTCTGATCACTCATATTCCTTGGTCAACTAAAAAAAATGAAAAATAAGGAATAATTGTCGTTTAAGCATGTTTATTAGTAAATAATTACCTCTAAAATGATGTTGATTATTTATAATTGGATTAACTTTGTTTAAGTTAATAACCCAATGAAAAGAATACCAGTTGATACATTGATTAATAAGTTAACCAATCTAACGAACGGTTTTACTGAGGAGGTATCAAAAAATATTGGAAAATTTTCAGTTGAAGAACTGAGTATTCAGCCTAGTGAAAGGAGTTGGAGTGCTATTCAGTGCATTGAACACCTAAATGCTTACTATAGATATTATATTCCAGTTATTCGTGGAAAAATTACTAACTCTAGATTTGCCATGCCAACTGAATTTTTTTCAAGTAGCCCTTTGGGACGAGCCGTTTACAAATCAGCTAAGCTTGGAAAGGTGAAAAATGTCAAGCGCAAATTAAAATCACCTAAGGATTATAACCCATTGGTTAACTTAAGTATGTCTACGGAACATTCACTTAAAGAATATGTTAAGCACAATTCAGATTTTATTGATTTATTGAAAGAAGCTTCAAGAATTGATATGAAAAAAACAAAAGTACCTTTATCTCTTCGTCCGGTTGTGAAGTTAAATCTTGGTGACGCTTTGTTATTTATGGTGTATCACAATGAGAGACATATATTTCAAGCAAAAAATGCACTCAGGGTTATTTAAGGACTACAAGCTATAATTCAAAAGATTTTTATTACCTATTATTTGATGAAGGTACGTATTGGTGCGCAACTGTTCTATTAATTCTAAATGTCCTAGGTGATGACAATCCGATCCAATAACATCAATCCATTCTCTTTCAATTAATTGTTCCGCCATTTTTTTTACTTGGGGGCCATATTGCCCTGATAATGAGTTGATGTTGAGTTGCATTAAGCAGCCTCTATTTTTAAAGTCTTCTATTTTATCCCATTCATTAAAATAGTATGGGTATCGTTCTACGTGAGCAAGAATAGGTTTGTAACCAGATGTCTGTAAATTGAAAATGGCTTCTTTTATTCTTGTGGCCTCATGTATAAAAGATAGTTCAAATAGAACATGGTTGTCACCAAAACTTAATACTTTTTTTTGTTCAATTAATTCTTCAAAATGAAGATCTAGGTAATATTCAGCGGCGGCTTCTATTTCTATATTTAAATTTTCTTTATGAATGGCTGCTCTTACTTTTTCTAATCCACCTAAAATAGTTTCGGGGTTGTTTTTGTAAAAGTCACTCATGACATGAGGGGTTGTGATTACTTTTCTATAACCTAAGTCAATAAAACGACTTAACATGATTAAAGTCTCGTTCATGTTTTTTGAGCCATCATCAATCCCTGGAATTAAATGGCTGTGCATATCTGTACCTAAAATTGATAGATCTATTGGATCAAGAATAGGTTCTCGCTTAAATATTTTAGAAAGAAAACTCATCTATTATATCTCTCAGAATAGTATTGTTCATATTCCCCAGAGGTTACCTTATTCATCCATTTTTCATTTTCTAAATACCAGTTAACAGTTTTTTCTAATCCTTCTTCAAAAGTAATAGATGGAGTCCAGCCCAAATCATCTTTAATTTTAGAAGCATCAATGGCATATCGCTGATCATGACCAGCACGGTCAGTTACAAAAGTGATTAGTTTTTCAGACGTTCCAACTTCCCGATTTAATTTTAAGTCCATTACCTTGCAAAGTTGTTTTACTAGGTCAATATTAGTCCATTCATTCCAACCGCCAATATTGTAGGTCTCTCCAAATTTGCCATTATGAAAAACTATATCAATTGCCTTAGCATGGTCTTCAACCCATAACCAGTCTCTGATATTGTCTCCTTTACCATAAATAGGTAAAGATTTATTATGTTTTATATTATTTATCATTAATGGAATCAGTTTCTCCGGAAATTGATGTGAACCATAGTTATTTGAACAATTTGATATTTTTACTGGCAAATCATATGTGTGAAAATATGCTCGAACTAGATGGTCTGAACTTGCTTTTGATGCAGAGTATGGACTTCGGGGGTCATAGGCTGTATCTTCAAGAAAGAACCCTTCTTTGTCTAATGAACCATAAACCTCGTCTGTAGAAATATGGTAAAATGTTCCAGGTTGTTCTTTCCAATGATTTTTTGCGACCTCCAATAAATTGGCAGTGCCCACAATGTTTGTCATTATAAAATCCATTGGGCCTGAAATAGACCGATCGACATGAGACTCTGCAGCTAAATGAATCACGTCTGTAATCCGTTCATCATTGAAAATTTTTTCAAGTGCTGACTTATCATTAATATCTGATTTAACAAAGCGATAGTTTGGTTTACGCTCAAGGTCTGAAATATTATTTAGATTTCCAGCATACGTCAATTTATCCAAATTTACAATTCTATAATTCGGATATTTATTGACCAATAAACGGACAACATGCGAGCCAATAAAGCCTGCACCACCCGTTACTAATATTGTTTTATTAAATTTATCAGACATACTAACATAAAAAAAGAACAGCACAAAATGTGCTGCCACTAATTTACTAAATTCTTCGAAAGCTTTATAGCGACCAATAGGTTAAGTTGTTAATTTTTCCTTTATAAATTCCTTTTAAGTCAACAAAAACACCTTTCTCATCCCTCAACATATTCAAAAAGTCTGCTTCCGAAAAATTGATGTATTCTTTGTGATTAACAGCCACAATAATTGCATCATAATCATTAGTCATCTTCTCCTGTAAATTAAATCCATATTCTTCAAATAACTCATTAGAGTCTGCATATGGGTCAATAACATCAACTTTGCATGAGAATGACTCTAATTCTCTAATTACATCTACAATTTTAGAATTCCTGATGTCACTTACATCCTCTTTAAAGGTGGCACCCATCAATAAAACTTTTGATTCCATTGGGTTTTTACCTTCCTTAATCATCATTTTAACAGTTTGTTTACCAACATAAAATCCCATGGAATCATTAACATATCGTCCTGAATTAATGATTTTAGCGTGGTACCCAACTTGTTTAGCTTTATGTGTTAAATAGTATGGGTCTACACCAATGCAATGTCCACCAACTAAACCAGGTCTAAAGTTTAAAAAATTCCATTTAGTACCAGCTGCTTCAAGTACGTCATAGGTGTTTATTTTCAGCTTATTAAATATAATTGATAATTCGTTTATCAGAGCTATATTAACGTCACGCTGCGTATTTTCAATAATTTTGGCAGCTTCGGCTACTTTGATTGTTGCAGCTCTATGCACTCCTGCATCTACTACTAATTCGTATGTTTTAGCAATAATATCCCCTGATTCTTGTGTGTCTCCAGCAGCTACTTTTACAATACTAGCTAAAGTGTGTACTTTGTCTCCTGGATTAATTCGTTCCGGAGAATAGCCAACATTAAAGTCAGTTTTCCATTTTAAACCTGATTGTTCTTCTAGTACAGGAATGCAATCTTCTTCAGTACAACCAGGATAAACAGTTGATTCATATACAACGTAGTCTCCTTTTTTTAAGGCTTGACCTACCGTATTTGATGCACCAAGCAATGGTCGTAAGTCGGGTAACCTACTTTCATCAATAGGTGTTGGTACTGCAACAATAAAAAAAGATGCTTTTTTTAGATCTTCAATAGAATCTGTAAACTCAATATCAGTGCCTTCAAAATCATTAGCTTTAAGTTCGTTACTTGGATCAATATTTTTTTTCATTAATTCAACTCGTTCTGTATTGATATCGAATCCAATGACTTTTATTTTTTTTGCAAATTCAAGTGCTATAGGTAGGCCAACATAACCCAATCCAATAACTGCCAATGTGGCCTCTTTAGCGACTAATTTATCGTAAATATTCATGTTATTTTTTTTGCTTAGTAAAGCTTTTATTCCTCTCGTTATAAATTCTTTCTATAATTTCTACAACTTTAAGCCCCTCAAGGGCATTCGTTGTTGCTGTTGTTCTTCCTTTTAACGTCTCTACAACGTTTTCAATAATATAATGATGATTGGCCGCAGATCCTTTATAATTTCCATAGTCATTTGGGGGATTAGAAGCAGGTAATTCAGGCATTTGGTAGTTCTCGATATTACAATACTCAACTTCATTCATGTATTGTCCGCCTACTTTAACACTTCCTTTACTACCAATTATTGTTATTGAACTTTCTAGGTTAGTATTCCAAACGGCAGTCGAATAATTTAAGCTTCCGATACCACCATCAACAAAGTCAAACGATACGAAACCAGAGTCTTCAAAATCCGTTGAATGTTGATGTGTGAAATCATTGAATTTTCCTTTTATATTTTCAATGTCACCAAATAACCAATACATGATATCAATAAAGTGAGAGAATTGAGTGAATAATGTTCCACCATCAAGTGATTCTACACCTTTCCAACCACCTTTTTTATAGTATCTGTCATCTCTGTTCCAATAACAATTAACCTGAACCATATAAACGTCACCAATAATTTTATTTTCAACAATATCCTTTAACCATTCTGATGGTGGTGAATATCGGTTTTGCATGACTGCAAATACATGTTTATGGTTTCGTAATGCTTTAAATATTACAGCTTCACATTTTGCCTTAGATAAACCAATTGGTTTTTCAACTACAATGTGCTTATTATTGTCTAAAAGTGTAATAGCCTGATCTGAATGAAGTCCATTCGGCGTACAAATATTTGCCACATCATACTCTAAATCACTTTTTACTAGGGCATCAATGGAATTGAAAAAAGGAGTTTCACTAAAAGAATCAAGGGCCAATACCTCTTTTTTTTCGACATCACACAAGCCTACTAGTTCTGCTTCAGGATTATTCTGAATCATAGTAGCATGACGCTTTCCAATATGTCCGCAGCCAACAACTACAAATCTTATACTTCGAGAATCTGTCATTATTTAATACGTATTACTTTGTTACTTTCTAACTTATATTCCTGCTTACTTTCTGGGCACACAGCTAAATTTTTCGAATCAAAAGCTAGTCTATGCCCATATTCTCCGACCCAACCAATTTGTTTTGAAGGATTGCCAACAACAAGTGCAAAATTGGGAATATCTTTTGTAACAACAGCCCCTGCTCCGATAAAAGCATATTCACCAATATCATGACCACAGACTATTGTGGCATTTGCACCAATTGAAGCGCCTTTTTTTACTATTGTTTTGGAATATTCATTTCTTCGATTAATAGCGCTCCTTGGGTTAATAACATTTGTAAAAACCATTGATGGACCTAAAAAAACATCATCTTCACATTCTACCCCTGTATAGATTGATACATTATTTTGCACTTTTACATTATTGCCTAAAATAACTTTAGGAGAAATAACTACATTTTGACCTAGATTACAATTATTTCCTAAGGTCGAACCAGTCATAATATGTGAAAAATGCCAAATTTTCGTGCCACTACCAATCACACAATTATCATCAATTATGGCCGTTGAATGTGAGAAATAGTCATTTTTGCTCATGAAAATTATATTTTAACGATTTCCACCTTTTTTATTTTATCGTCTGCTGTTATTCTAATATGGTAAACACCTTTCGATAGTTTGCTTAAATCAATAACCATTGTGTTAGTATTCTTTTGATTCTGCTGTTTTACAAGCTGGCCCAATTCATTATAAATTTCTATATTTAATTTAGAATAATTCTGATTTAAGT
This sequence comes from Crocinitomicaceae bacterium, assembly GCA_045107045.1. Taxonomy (GTDB): domain Bacteria; phylum Bacteroidota; class Bacteroidia; order Flavobacteriales_D; family Crocinitomicaceae; genus Putridiphycobacter. Next base: position 60,054 of record JBGCFR010000022.1, on the reverse strand, counting down.
CCAAGGTAATATACTCTTTGACCGGATTTGGAAAGACACTTACTTCTAAAGAACCCACTCCATCATCACTTAGCCCTATTATATTGAAACAATCAGATGTGTCAATGCAATTTTGATTAGTGATAATAACAGCGTAATTTCCGTTTTCAGTAGCAATAAAAGTTGGACTATTCTCGTTTGGTATAACAATCCAATTATTATCACAATCTACCCATTGATAGCTCGAACCTACAGTTGAATTTACGGTTAAGGTATTTTCTTGTTGATCAACCTGCGTGTTTATTTTATTGATATAAAATATAGCAGTACTGTCTAAAGTATATGCTTGCCCGTAAATGTATCCGGTGATAAGAAGATTAAAGCTACCAGTATCGTTAAAAATAATAGAGCCATTATTAAATCCTAAATAAGAATAGCTGGTAATACCGTTTGTGAACTGCCAATTTACAGAGTCAAGATTAGAACCTGTATAATCAAAAGTGGCAAAATCTCCAAAGCAATGTGGTGTATTTGTAATGGAGAAATCTAATTCTGGAACGCCAATATTTACTTTGTAATCTTCTACTTCTCCATCAAAATTGGTCTCACAGGGTGTTGGATCACTATTATATTTAGCTGAAACACGCATTACAGTTGTGCCTAGAATAGCAGTGTTTGGAACTGTAATGGAAAGTGGTGAATTAGTAGTGATACCATCTGTAGAATTTTGGGTAGTTCCTAAATCATATTCTTCACCTGGATCTAAAAAGTTTTCATTATGGTTCCAATCAATCCATGCTTTTGCATGGATAGTATAGTTACCATCAGTATTCAAGTTTACGATAAGGTCATAACTTTCACCTAAACTTAGATTGCAAGAATCTGTGCTAGTATAATCTGTATATGGTTGAAGTTTACCTGATGGATTATTGATATCATCAATACTTACGAGCGTTACCCCGGTTTGCCAACCCATATTTCCAGCAGAACTACATGATGGTTTAGAAGTATACATAAATTTATAGGTTTCAGTAGTGTCTCCATTACTCCCAACAGCAAAAACCTTGAAGTACATTTTAGAATGTGTAGCAATTCCTGGAATTGGAGTTGAAGAGACCCAAGTGCTATCAATAGTGTTGGTCATGGCAATAGTATTATCAAAAAGAAGAGAGTTTTCTGACCACTTAACATATGCACTTGTAATATTTTGATCATACGAAATAACAGAGGTTACATATTGGTCAGTAAAAGATACTGGTTGTTCATCAGTTGGAGTATTGGTAATTTCAGTACTGACAATGGCTGGAAAATCTGTTCTATTAACCAAGCTGTATTCCCAAAGTCCTCTTCCCCATGTGGCAGCTCTAATCGTATTTGTACCCCACATCACTTCTAAATCTTCAATAGCCATATTAGGCAGGTCACTATTATAGAGTGACCATGATGATCCATTTAATGGCATAGTATATACTCCTATTTCAGCTCCAAGATATATGTTTGGTGTTGGTAAGTGATCAATTACCACTTTTCTTATTGGCATATTAGATAAGTTATGGGTAATATTTGTCCAACTTGCCCCTTGATTAGTGGAAATATACACTTTTTGATTATCGTTTTGATATCTAGCAAATGTGACAATTATTGTATTGTCATCTCGAGGGTCAAAAGCAATATCGGTAATGGTTGCATTTGGTAGGTTATTACTAATATCAAAAAACCAGCTGCCACCAGTGATTGATTTTTCAATTGAAGAACCTTTGCTAACAATAATAATGTCAGAGTTATTCTGGGCAATTGCAGCCTCAGTAATGGTTCCAGTAAAATTTGGAGTACCAATATTAGTCCAACTGGAACCAAAATTTTCACTTTTATAAACTGTATCTCCAAACGAGTATACTGTCATGTGATCATTTGGGTCGTAAATTAATGGTGCAATCCAACTTGCAGTTTGACCAGGAGGAGTAGCACCACCTTGGGTAAATCCACCATCTTTAGTTAGACGTCTTGCACCGTTTTGAATACTTCCCATCATCCAATCATCATTAAGAGGGTGTATAATGCCTTCCATGCCATCTGCACCATAAAACTCAATCCATGTAGGCTTTTGCTTAATACTTGTGCCATTGTCTTGCGAACCAACAATTGTTCGGTAGTGATTAGATTGACTTACACCTAGTGAGTAATTTTCTCTAATTCCAGTCCCTTGACTTAAAATATCCCAAGTCAGTCCATCATTTGAGGATTTTGACAAAAAGCCGTCTGTAGCGACATAGTAAACGCCATTAATACATTTAGCATCTCTTAAATCAGCATGGATATATTGTCCATTATTAAAACTAGCATTTGTTCCTTGTGACCAAAATGCGATTTGATTAAAATTTTGCCCACCATCGGTTGAACCAAACAGATCAAGATAGCCGTAAATCATTTTTGATGTATCTAAATCATTGATTGCGAAACCATCAAAGCTTGATGGGGCAGGACTAATTAATGTGAAGTCTATTCCTTCATTAACAGATTTCCATATTCCATTCGACGAAGCGAAATAAACACAAGAAGGGCAGTCATTACTAACTGAAATATATGATTTAGCATCATTGTTACCCACTATCGTATTTGAAGTAGTAAATGATAACCCGGCATTGGTAGATCTCATTACTACATTTTGGTTTGCACCCCAATAGTAATCATCATATAGGTACATGATATTTGAATTTGTAGGATGGAAATCAATATCTATAATATCACTCGAACTTAGCAGTTGAGTCCAAGAAGTTAAATTATTATCTGACCTAAAAATACCTCTTGAAGTACCAATGAATATCAAGTTTGGGATAGTTGGATGATATGCTATTTTAAAAATTTTATCGTTGGTTCCTAGTCCTCCCCAAGCCAGTATACTAGGATTAAAATTAGTCATTTGCCAAGTCATTCCGCCATCTGAAGATCTATAGACCCCATGTGTATTGCCATTTCGAGCGTTTTTTACGTTAATTATCACTGAATCTGGGTTAGTTGGTGATACAGCAATGGCATCAACACCGGATGCTACTAGAAAATCTGTAGTGTTTACCCATGATTGTCCACCATCTGTTGTCCTCCAAAAACCGCCAGATCGCGATCCTAAATACATGGTTTGAGTATTGTTTGGATTGACATAGAAATCTTCAACTCTACCTAGTCCGGCTGAATAATGACCAGTTATACTATCAATTGAATAGGGTCCTAAATCTCGCCATCCAGATCCATAAAAAGCTTCTTGTGGTGGGGTGTTAAGCTTAAAATCTTCATGTGCTTTTTCAATGAATCTCGGATCTGCTTGACTCCGGTCACCAGAAGGGTAGTACTTATATTCATTGGCCCATTTCCACCTTTGATACCCTTTCCAACCAGAACCTTTACCTTTAGGATGATTAGAGAAATAGAGTTCAGCTGCTTCAACTACCTCATAAAAATTCTTTGAGTAATCATCCATCATTACTTTGTATAGTGGCTGACCATAGCCCGAAAAGTATAGGAAGAGGACAACGAAGAATAAGATGATATTTTTCATATGTATTATTTGACTATATAGCTATCGAAGTTGTAATGGTCAGTTTCATCAAGTTCTTCTTTTGATAATTTTTTGAAATACTCGTATGTGATTTTTAAACCTTCTGAACGATTTACTTTTGGTGTCCAGTTCAACAAATTTTTGGCTTTCGTAATGTCTGGTTGACGTTGTTTTGGATCGTTAACAGGCAAGTCTTTATAGGTTACTTTTTGATCTGTGCCTGTTAATTTAATAACCTCTTCAGCAAAATCTTTAATCGAAATTTCATCAGGATTACCAATGTTCACTGGCATATTATAGTCCGACAATAGCAATCTATAAATACCTTCAACTAAATCGTCAACATAACAAAAAGATCGTGTTTGAGATCCATCACCAAAAATAGTTAGGTCCTCACCCCTTAATGCCTGACCGATAAATGCTGGTAAAACTCGGCCGTCATTTAATCTCATTCTTGGTCCGTATGTATTAAATATTCTAACAATTTTGGTGTCTACTTTGTGAAAAGTATGATAAGCCATTGTCATAGCTTCTTGAAATCTTTTAGCTTCATCATATACACCTCTTGGACCAATCGGATTTACATGTCCCCAGTATTCTTCTGTTTGCGGATGTACTTCAGGGTCTCCATATACTTCAGAAGTTGAAGCAATCATTAAAGTAGCGTCCTTAGCTTTGGCTAATCCTAAACAATTATGAATACCAAGTGACCCAACTTTTAACGTTTGAATTGGAATCTTTAAGTAATCTATGGGGCTTGCAGGTGAGGCAAAGTGAAGTATAAAATCTAATTTTCCAGGGATATGAATGAATTTACTTACATCATGATTGTAAAATTCAAAATTTTCGAGTGGAAAAAGGTGTTCAATATTCTTTAAACGTCCAGTAATTAGGTTGTCCATTCCAATTACATGATAATCCTTTTCAATGAATTTATCGCATAAGTGGGAACCAAGGAATCCTGCAGCACCAGTAATTAATACACGTTTTCTATTCTTACTCATCCGATCACTGTTTGGCGTCCAATACTTTCATAATAAAAACCAAGTTCTTTCATTCTTTCAAGGTCGAACAGGTTTCTGCCATCAAATATTTTGGATTCATTTAATTTTTCTTTCATTAACTTAAAATCAGGATTTCTAAATGCTGCCCATTCTGTTGCAATTAATAGCGCATCTGCTCCCGATAACGCGTCATACTGATTATTAACAAAAGTAATTTTATCATTCAAAAGGGCTTTCACATTTGGCATTGCTTCAGGATCATAAGCCAATACTTTTGCGCCTCGTTTTAGTAATTCATCAATTATATACAAGGCAGGTGCCTCTCTAATATCGTCTGTATCTGGCTTAAAAGCAAGACCCCATAAGGCAAAAGTTTTTCCGCTAATGTCACCATAATGGTTTAATACTTTATCTATTAAAATCAATTTTTGCTGGTTATTAACATCTAATACAGCATTAATTATTTTAAAATTAAAATCATTTTCATTACCAGATTTTACAAGTGCCTGAACATCTTTAGGGAAACAGCTTCCTCCAAAACCAATACCAGGGAAGAGGAATCTTTTTCCAATTCTATCATCAGAACCAATTCCAACTCTTACATCATCAACATTTGCACCAACAATTTCACAGAAATTTGCAATTTCGTTCATGAAGGTAATTTTAGTTGCTAGGAAAGAATTAGCCGCATATTTTGTTAATTCAGCAGATTTTTCATCCATAAACAAAATCGGATTACCTTGGCGAACAAAAGGCTTATAAAGTTCGCCCATAATTTTTTGAGCCTTTAAACTACTACAACCAATAACCACTCTGTCTGGTTTTAGAAAATCATCAACGGCAAATCCTTCTCTTAAAAATTCTGGATTTGACACGACATCAAATTCAACACTAGCAAATTCAGAAATAGCAGCTTCTACTTTCTCTGAAGTCCCTACTGGTACTGTTGACTTATCAACAATAACTTTGTAATTGGTCATGATTTTCCCAAGCTCCTTACCAACACCAAGCACGTAAGACAAATCTGCTGATCCGTCTTCTCCTGGAGGTGTTGGTAACGCCAAGAAAATAATTTCAGCATCTATAATCGCAGACTTCAAATCTGTTGTAAAGCTCAGTCTACCTTCTTTAATATTTCGTTCAAAAAGAACGTCTAAGTGTGGTTCGTAAATTGGTACTTCACCATTTTTCATGCGTTCAACTTTCGATTTATCGATATCAACGCATATAACCTGATTTCCAGTTTCAGCAAAACATGTTCCTGTTACTAATCCAACGTAGCCCGTTCCTACAACTGCTATTTTTTTCATTTCTTTAAATATTCTTTTACTGCTTCGCAGATGTATTCTAATTGTTTGTTTTCTAATTCTGTATGCATTGGAAGCGATAAAACTGACTTGCAAAGGGTATTGGTTGTTTTAAAGTCTTCATCATTGTATGTGTCTGCATCATATGCTTTTTGAGTATGCAATGGCACAGGGTAATAGATCATTGCAGGAATGCCCTTTTCATTTAAAAACTTCTGCATTTCGAACTGATCAATATTATCAATTTTTAAAGTATATTGATGGAAAACATGTGTTGAGTAATTTTCAATTTTTGGAGGTTTAACTCCATCAATATTATTAAAGAATGTTGTGTAATATTCAGCAGCTTTTTGTCTAGAAGATATATAGTTATCTAGGTGTTTTAACTTTATGCCTAGCACTGCTGCTTGTATGGAGTCCAATCTTGAATTAACACCAACTCGATCGTAATAATAGCGAACTCCCATTCCATGATTAACAATAGATCGCATATTAGCAGCTAATTCATCATCATTTGTGAAAATAGCACCACCATCTCCAAAACATCCTAAGTTTTTTGATGGGAAGAATGAAGTTGTACCAATTGCACCCATTGTACCTGCCGATTTTGCAGTGCCATCAGAAAATGTGTATTTTGCTCCAATCCCTTGTGCGGTATCTTCAATAATTTGAATGTTTTGATTGCTTGCTAATTCTAATAGTTTCTCCATATCAGCGCATTGACCAAATAGGTGAACAGGTATGATTACTTTAGTTTTGGGTGTAATAGCTCTTTTAATCGCTTCTAAAGAAATATTAAAATTGTCTTCGTCAACATCTACTAAAACTGGCTTTAACTTTAGAAGTTTAACCACTTCAACTGTTGCAGCAAAGGTAAAGTCAGAGGTGATTACTTCATCTCCAGGTTGAAGATTAAGTGCCATTAATGCAATTTGTAAAGCATCTGTCCCGTTTGCACAAGGAATAACATGTTTCACTTGTAAATATTGCTCTAAATCAGATTGAAAAGATTTGACAGCTGGTCCATTAATGAACATAGCTGAATCCATAATTTCTTCTATTGATGAGAGTACTTCTGGCTTGATTTTTTCGTATTGAGAAACCAAGTCAACCATTTGAATTTTTTTCACTTGAATCAATAATTAGTGTTAAATACCATTAAGTTTGCGAATATAACTAATTATACTTTAATTTTATTGCTTAATTTGATGCTTTTACAGCAAGAAAAGCTTTAAGAATTTGAACATGATAAAAGAATTCCGAATATATTTAAGAATAAGCTTAACTGCTATTTTACTGTTGGTTTTACCAAATAATTTACAAGCGCAAAGAGATCTAAAGTCCGAGTCGGTTTTTACGCCGATTTACGGTTTAACATATAAGGCATCATTGCCTGGAGGTGATTTCGCGAAAAGATGGGGTTTTTCAAATGCGTTGGGGGCTGAGATTAATTTCAAATTAAAATCTAATTGGTCATTTGGTTTGGAGTCTCAATTCCTTTTTGGTAATAGTTTTAAGGAGCTTAGCATTTTTGATAATTTAATTAATGAAGATGGTAATATCACTAACTTAGAAGGTAATCAGGGGGATGTACTTTTTTTATTAAGGGGTGCTAATTTTACTGGACAAATTGGTTATGTCTTTACACAAGTTGGAAAAGGCCCAAATGCTGGTTTGTGGGTAAATGGTGGTATAGGCTTTCAAATGCATAAAATACGGATTGAGCATACTTATGATGAACTTCCTCAACTTGAAGATTCGTATCTAAAAGGATATGATAAATTAGCAATGGGTATTGTCACAAAACAGTTTATTGGTTATTTACAGCAAGGTAATAGAAAGTACTTAGATTTTTATGGAGGATTTGAATTTACTCAAGGGTTTAATAAAAACGTTAGAACATTTAATTTTGATACAGAAGGTCCAGAAAACGAACTTAGGTTCGACCTATTTTATGGTTTAAAAATTGGGTGGATGATTCCTATATACAAGCGACAATTACAAGAATACTACTACGATTAATGCAGGTAATTTACACCATAGGAATTCTTGCGTATGGACTGTTGATACGGATAGCCTCGGTTTTTAATTCTAAAGCGAAAAAATGGGTGAATGGTAGGCAAAATTGGAAGTCTAAACTTTCTTCATTCAAAAGAACCGATCAAAATCTTTATTGGTTCCATTGTGCTAGTTTAGGTGAGTTTGAACAAGGAAAACCAATTATGGATGCCTTAAAAGCTAAGGAAGAATGTCAATTGGTTGTTTCTTTTTTTTCTCCCTCAGGTTATGAAGTTCGAAAAAATTACAAGAAAGCGGACTATGTCTTTTATCTTCCGCTTGATAAAAAATCGAATGCAAAAAAGTTGATTGAACATTTAAAACCAACTAAGGTGTTTATTGTTAAGTATGAGTTTTGGGCGAATTTAATTGGTGCTCTAAAATCCAATTCAATTCCCGTTTATCTCGTCTCAGGAATATTTAGAAAGAATCAATCCTTTTTTAAATGGTACGGAGACTTTTTTATAAATATACTCAGAGATTTTGAAACTATTTTTGTTCAAGATGAAACATCTCAACAGCTTTTGGAATCGATTAAAATTGAGTCAATTGTTTCTGGCGATACTCGCTATGATAGGGTAATGGCGAACAGTAATTTTGCAAGTAAAATTGACTTAGTTAAAAAATTCTGTCAAGGCAATAGGGTTTTTGTAGTTGGTTCGTCATGGATTGAAGATGATCAAATTATAATGCCTTTAATTAATTCAAATTCCTTTAAGGTTAAAGTGATTATTGCCCCACATGAAATTCTTGAATCTAGACTCAAACAAATCGAGAATCAGCTTGACAAGTCTAATATTAGATATTCAAATTATAAAGGTGAAACAGATCAAGAAGTATTGATTATTGATAATATAGGAATGTTAATGCATTTGTATCAATTTGCTAAGATTGCATATGTTGGAGGAGGGTTCAAAACAGGTTTGCACAATATATTAGAACCAGCAAGTTTTGGTGTACCTGTTTTATTTGGCCCAAACCATAGAAAATTCCCGGAGGCCAAATTGTTTATTGAAAATGGGATAGGTTTTGAAGTTGATTCAATCAGTAAATTGAGAGGTATTTACAATGAACTCTTAAATGATGATAGATCTACAAAAGTTTTAGAATTCATGAAAAGCCAGGTTGGTGCAACTCAAATCGTTTTACAAAGACTATAGTTTTAGATTTCTTTCATTACATCATCAATTAATCTGTCATTCCAAAGCATTCTATAATGCCCAATGTTTTCGTAAGTAGTTAAAAGACTATTTGAGATTTTTTTATGCATTAGTTCGGAATTTTTGACAGAAATAATTTTATCATTTTTATCGTGGAAAATATGTAGATGGTTGAAGTTAGCAATAAGTAGTTTATCGTGGATGTACATGGTTTCTAAATCTTCGTTTAGTACTAAAGATGCCTTGTCGACTAGCTGGCGATACGCTTTGTCACCTAGATTAATGATATTTTTAAATTCGATAAAGATGACATCCATTTTGTTCGGGCTGGTCAGAAAAAATAGATTTTCAATATTTATTTTTGGTAGTTCAGATAGTGCATAACCTGTAACTGCAGATCCAAATGAATGGGAAATAATAGAGATGTTCTTTTTAGAGTCAAGCGAACTAATCAATAACTTTACTGCATCCTTGCACTCAACAAGTGTTGTTTTATTGGAAATATAATGTGCATGTGCTGGCAAATTTAGACTTATTACATATTTTTCTTTGGCTAATAGTGGTTCTACAAATTTCGAAAGAGATCCAGCATTAGAATCCCAACCATGAATTAGTATTACAATATCATTGTCTGGGTTTCCAAATGAGTAGGTGTGGACAGGTTCAATATTAAAATCAAGATCTTTCCTTTTTGCGGATTCGTAAAATGTTTTTTCACGCTCTCTGATATCTTTTTTTCTTACTTTTTTAAAGAGTTCAAAGGCCTGGTTTGTTGCTAGTCTTGGACTAATAACTGACAGTGTTCCGAAGTAGAATTTTATAAGTCTGATCATATTATACTGATTGGTATATTTTTATTTAAAAAAATTAAAGATTTATCTCTTTTTCTATCATTTGATTTAAGCCTTCAACCATATCTTTTAGATAAATTTTGTTTCGTGTTGTGGTAGTCATAAATACCGCGCCTTCAATTCGAGTGAAGATTTGCCGAGCATAGTATTTCGCATCAATATTTGGCTTAAGTTCTTTATTAGTAATACCCTCGCAAATAATTGCTTCAACATAGGCTTGAATATTTGTGATAGCCTTTTGAACTTTTTGCATTAAAACAGGATCTTGGTGATTAGCATCAATACCAATATTTAAAATGGGACAACCACCGAAATCATGTGTGAACTCATAGTAGTTACCATAGAATTTAGTAATGGCAAGCAATTTATTGATAGCTAAACTTTCTTTAGCAATTTGAACAGCAATGGCATTCGTCACCATGTTTACATTGTAGCTAAATGATTTGATGGCCAATTCATTTTTATTTTCAAAATTGCCGTAAATAGCACCCTTCGTGAGTCCTGTTGCTAGGGTGATATCTGCCATTGAAGTGGCTGAGTATCCTTTTTTGTTAAATACAGACGCTACTTTTTGGATAATGTATGCACTTGTCAGCTCTGCTTTTTTAGGCATGGGTCAAAGGTAAGAAAAAAATACCAATCGGTATATTTAAATGATTCCTTTTTCAGAAAGCAAAGTAGCAATAGGCTTTGTAGTCTTAAATTGTGAGAATAGAATGACCATAATTACTGTAATCGGAACTGACAATACCATACCTGTGATTCCCCAAACGGCACCCCAAAAGCTTAGGGCAACTATAACAACAAGCGGGCTTAAGTTTAAAGAATTTCCCATCATTTTTGGTTCAACAAAATTGCCGACTATGACTTGAATTAATCCAACAACTCCTAATACTAATCCAAAATGTAGAATATCTCCAAACTGAAGCAATGCAATAAAAGCTGGAAATAAAGTGCCAATAAGTGATCCAATAGTAGGGATATAATTCATCAAGAAGATTAAGAAAGCCCAAAATATAGGTGTATCAACTCCAATAATTGCTAGAGCAATATAACTAGCTACTCCAGTAATTAAACTAATAATTGTTTTTAAAGTAATGTAGCTGCTTGTTGACTGATTGATTTTTTCCAAAACAACTATAGCTTCAGTAAATTTAGCCTTGGATTTAAAAACGTGTTTTAGTTTTTGCCTAAAAACGGTTTCTTCTAAAAACAAAAATAAAACATAGAGCACAATCATGAAGCCATTTGCGAATATATCCGTCAATGAGTTGAGCAGTGGAGATAGAATTTTTGTCAATTGAAAATCGCCAGCATAACTTTTTATACTGTCAAAAATATTAATGTCGAATGATTCTTGGATAGAAACATTAACTGCTTTTAGGTTGGCTTCATATTCAGGTAATTGCTTGCCTAATTCTGCAATATTGTCAATTAGGACATTAATAGCAATGGCAAAGAGTGAAAACAAAACGATTGATGCCAAAATAGACCACAACCATTTTGGAAGTTTGGATCCTAATAGAGGAATTTTAACTAATTGATTTCTAAATTCTACAATCAGAAACCAAACCAGTAGACCGAGTATAAACGGAATTAATAATGATTTTCCAATTACTAGCGCAGCTATTATACTGATAATAATGATGAAATATGATGCAATTCTTTGTGCCATACAGATGCTGAATTTAAGTGCTTAATCAGCCAGGTTGGAAGATAGCCATTTTTTATAAATCTCAAATGACATTCCCTTACGTTTTGAAATATCTTCAATTTGATCTTCCTTAATTTTGCCAACACCAAAATAGTGTGCTTCAGGATTAGCAAAATACCAGCCGCTAACAGATGCTGCAGGCAACATAGCTAAACTTTCTGTTAAGCCTACACCAGTATGCTTGGTGGCATCAAGTAATTCAAATAAACCTATTTTTTCGGTATGATCAGGGTTGGCTGGATAGCCTGGAGCAGGGCGAATGCCAATATATTTTTCCTTAATCAACTCATCTTTTGTAAGCTGCCCTTTTTCATAGCCCCATAATTCCTGTCTTACTATTTCATGCAATTTCTCAGCAAAAGCTTCAGCTAATCTATCGGCTAGTGCTTTCAGTAAAATTGAATTATAATCATCATGATCAGCTTCAAATTCTTTAATTTTAATATTAATACCATTGCCAGAGGTCACAATAAACCCACCGATATAATCTTGAATTCCTATATTCTTCGGAGCTATAAAATCTGCTAATGAATGATTAGAGGCTGACTCTGATTTTTTTAGTTGTTGTCTAAGTGCATATTGTTTGTAAATGATTTTAGATCTTGTATCATCAGTATAGTATTCTATCACGTCATCATCCACTGTGTTGGCAGGCCAAATTCCAACACTTGCATTTGCCGTTAACCATTGATGATCAACAATGTTCTTCAACATTTTTTGGGCATCTTTAAATAATTTTGTAGCTTCTTCACCTTTATCAGTATCAGTAAGTATATCAGGATATTTTTTTCGCATTTCCCAAGTATAAAAAAATGGTGTCCAATCTATATATGGGATTAATTCATTAATGTCAAAATTGGTGTAGTGTTTTACTCCAATGAAATTTGGTTTTTTAATGAAAGATTTTTTCCAGTCAATTTTTTGTTTTCTTTTTCGAGCCTCAGCAATAGTTAGATAAGCCTTGAACCCTTTTTTCTTGGCGTAATTGGTTCTTATAGTATTATATTCTTCCTTAATATTACTAGTGTATTTATTTTTATTTGCGCCTAATAATTCGCTAGCTACTGTAACCGATCGACTAGCGTCTAGCACATGAACAGTGTCACCATTAGAATATTGTTCTTGAATTTTAACTGCTGTATGTACTTTAGAAGTTGTTGCACCGCCAATTAGTAATGGAATGGTCATGCCATTCTTTTGCAATTCTTCAGCCACGTTAACCATTTCATCAAGTGATGGCGTGATCAATCCGCTCAAACCAATAATATCAACATTTAGTCTTTTGGCTTCGCTCAGTATCTTTTCAGTTGACACCATTACACCCAAATCAATAATTTCATAATTATTACAGGCTAAAACAACGCCAACAATATTTTTACCAATATCGTGCACATCTCCTTTTACAGTGGCCAATAAAATTTTACCATTAGTTTGTCCTTCTTCTTTAGTAGCTTCAATATAAGGTAAGAGATAGGCTACAGATTTTTTCATGACTCTAGCTGATTTAACCACTTGTGGTAAAAACATTTTCCCTGCGCCAAATAAATCTCCTACAACATTCATCCCATTCATTAAATAGCCTTCTATAACTTGAATAGGCCTATCTGCCAAATGTCTAGCTTCTTCCATGTCCTCGTCAGTGAAATCTGCAATTCCTTTTACCAAGGCATGTGTAATCCTTTCTTGTATAGATAATAAACGCCATTCGGCTATGCCTTTTTCAATTTTATAGGATTGAACTACATTCTCCGCAAAATCTAATAGTTTTTCTGTTGCATCATTTGTTCTGTTTAATAATACATCTTCAACATATTTTAAAGCATCCTTTGGAATTTCATCATACACCTCAAGCATTGATGGGTTTACAATTCCCATGTCCATGCCTTCTTTAATAGCATGGTATAAAAATGCAGAATGCATGGCTTCTCTTATGGCATTATTACCTCGAAATGAGAATGAAACATTACTAACCCCACCACTTACGTGTGCGCCTGGTAAATTTTCTCGAATCCAACGTGTGGCTCTAAAAAAGTCTAATGCATTATTCCTATGTTCATCCATTCCGGTAGCAACTGGAAAAATATTAGGATCAAAAATGATGTCTTGCGGTGGAAATTTCACAACATCCACCAAAATATCGTATGATTTTTTACAAATTTCAACACGTCTTTCGTACGAGTCTGCCTGGCCTTGTTCATCAAATGCCATTACTATAACAGCAGCACCATATGATTTTATAATTTTTGCATGACTAATAAATTCAGTTTCTCCTTCCTTAAGGCTAATTGAATTCACCACAGATTTTCCTTGAACACATTGCAACCCTGCCTCAATAATTTCCCATTTAGAACTATCTATCATAATTGGTACTCTAGCAATATCAGGTTCTGAAGCAATTAATTTTAAAAATTTAATCATGGCTTCTTTCCCATCAATTAGGCCATCATCCATATTGATGTCTATTATTTGAGCACCATTTTCAACTTGCTCTCTAGCAACCGATAATGCTTCATCAAACAATTCGTTTTTTATTAAACGCAAAAATTTTTTTGAACCTGCTACGTTGGTTCGTTCACCAACATTAATAAAATTAGATTCGGGAGTAACTATTAATGGTTCAAGTCCACTCAACTTTAATGGTGGTAATTGATCCCATTTAAAAATATAATCTCCCGTATAATCTGGATGTAAACTCATTTTTTTGATGCTAGACTTCTAGACCGTTTTACTTCTAGATACTAGACTTATTTTATTTTTGATACTAGATTTTAGACTATTTACTGCAAAGCCACTATACTAGTCTTTCATCACTAGCGGTCTTGCGTCTTTGAGCGCAGCGGTCCTATGTCTAGAAGCGTCAGCGGTCTTTTATCTGTTAGTGCAGCGAACTACATTAATACGCTCCAATCGTCATTCCCTGAACGGCCAATCCAATCTTTAAACTGTTCTTTCCCGCCTCTGGCTGCCCAGTCCGAATCAATTGCCAACTTGGCTGAAATACCACCTCTCGGATTGCAAATCATTGAAATCCTTAATCTTTCTGGTTCATAAACAGTCATTAAGTGATCGTAAAAAATATTGATTAACCTTTCATAAGACACTACAATGTCTCTTAAATGAAAAGAGTATTGCTTTAACGATTTTAATTCAATAATTTTATTGCTAGGGTACATTGTTAAGAAAACTGTCGCAAAGTCGGGTTGTTCTTTCACCCCTAAAAATGTAAACTCTGGTATTTTAATTTTAATTTCATACGCTTCCTTACTTGGATTTGGAATGGCTTTTAAAATTGTTTTATCTATTTCTTGATATAATTTTGGCATTTTTTTAGTTTTTATTATTTAAAATTAGTTCGTTCATTCTTTTAATATGATCAGGTGTTGTTCCGCAGCAGCCTCCAACAATATTTACTAACCCTTCATCTAGGAATGATTGTATTTGGGTACCCATTTGTTCTGGAGATTCATCATATTCACCCATTTCGTTTGGTAATCCTGCATTTGGATGAGCACTAACAAAAAAGTCAGACTTTCGCTTTAAGGTCTTCAAGTATGGTTTCATGGCATTGGCACCCAAAGCGCAATTAAAACCAATACTTAATAGATTAGCATGTTGCATAGATATTAAAAAAGCTTCAGCTGTTTGCCCTGACAATGTCCGACCACTAGCATCTGTAATAGTGCCTGAAACCATTATTGGAAGATCAATTCCTGTAGATTCTTTAACTGTATTAATGGCAAATAATGCAGCTTTCGCATTTAATGTATCAAAAACAGTTTCTACTAAAAGAATATCTGCTCCCCCATCAGTTAATCCATTTATTTGTTCAATATATGCCTCAACCAATTCATTAAACTCGATATTTCTGAACCCTGGGTCGTTCACATCTGGTGAGATTGATAATGTTCTGTTAGTTGGTCCAATAGATCCGGCTACAAATCGTGGTTTATTTGGTGTAAGGGTTGAATATTTTAATGCAGTTGCTTTTGCTAATTTAGCACTATGAAAATTAATATCATAGGCATATTTTTCTAAGCCATAATCAGCCTGGGCAATTGCTGTGCCACTAAATGTATTAGTTTCTATTATATCACATCCTGCTTCAAGATACTCTTCATGAATGGCTGAAATTATGTCGGGACGTGTTAACGATAGTAAATCATTATTACCCTTTAGCGGTTTCTCGTGATTTTCGAACCATCCCTTTCTGAAATCTTCCTCAGTTAGGGTATATCTTTGAATCATAGTTCCCATGGCACCATCAAGCAGAAGTATTCGGTCGTTTAAAATGTCTTTTATTGTTTGCATATTCTAAATTAGAATTGCAGTGAGACCGGAAAAATGTGAATTGATTATTATTGTCTTATAGTGATATGGCAAATGCATATCTGGAATTGGCACCTTCTTGCATCAGAGCAAGGGTTGCCAAGGTATCACAGGGCCGGTCCCTCCACCTTTCTTTATAAGTTAATTAAAAAATGAACTGATACAAAGATAAGGCAAAATGTATTATTTATTGATTTTTTAATTTTTTTTTTATAAAATCAAGATAGAACTAATATTTGGATTGATTTTAGAGAGGGTATTTTATGCAAAAGTATGAGATTAAGATAATTTGTCAGCTAAGATTTTAATCTCAATGAATGGCGCAATTCGCTCGTATATAATGTTGTTTACAGCTTCAAGTATTGGCATGTCTACACCATATTCTTTATTAATTTCAACTAGACATTTGGTCGCAAAATATCCTTCTGCAATCATATCCATTTCAAGCTGTGCTATTTTTACAGAATACCCCTTACCAACCATATATCCAAACGTCCTATTTCTAGAAAATTTTGAATAAGCTGTCACCAATAAATCTCCTAAATAAGCAGAAGACTTTACATCTCTATGAATTGGATTAACTTCATCTATAAAGTTTTCTATCTCTTGTATGGCATTTGATATTAAGACTGATTGAAAGTTGTCACCATGACCAAGTCCTGAACAAATGCCGCTCGCAATGGCATATACATTTTTTAAAACCGCTGAGTATTCTGTGCCAAAAATATCATCCGAAATGGTTGTTTTGATAAACCTGTTAGCCATTTTATCAGCTAAATATTCTGCCATATCTTCATCTTGACAAGCAATAGTTAGATATGACAGACGCTCAAGGGCGACTTCTTCAGCATGACAAGGACCGCAAATAATGCCAATATTATCTTCATCTACTTCCATATATTTTTGAAAGTACTGGCCAGGAATTTCATTGATTTCCGGAATGATTCCCTTTACAGCAGAAAAAATATACTTGTTTTTTAGAAGGTGTTTCGGAAAGTGTTCGAAAACTTCAAAAAGATAGGCAGAGGGTGTTGCAATGATGACAATATCTGCTGGTTGGATTAATTCTTGGATATTAGTCCCTACATTAATTCTCTCTAAATCAAATTCTACAGATTGTAAGTATTTTGGATTATGTCGATACTTTATAATATGAGCTACGGATGCTTCATTATGCATCCACCAATTTACTGTTATACCAGGTTTGGTAGTTAAAATTTTCACCAATGCGGTTGCCCAACTGCCTCCACCAATTACCGCAATTTTTTTTTCTTGAGTCTGCATATTTCTCTATAACAAATGTAACAAAATATCAGAATACCTATCATTAACGAGGCTTTTTATAAATGGTTCTTTAGAGATTAGTTTAATTGTCATATTTTTGTGAAAGCAATGTGTTAATATTTTGCTTCCAAATTTTATGCACTCAAAATTAGTCATATTCTCTATTTTTTTTATAGTGTCCTTATTCGCTTTTAATCAGGAGATAACAGGGGTGGTAAAAGGGATTGTTAGAGATAAAGAAACCTTTCAGCCAATAATTGGAGCAAAAATTGAAATAATAGGGAGTGAGCCATTTATTGGTGGCATATCTAGTTTGGATGGCATTTTTAAACTGACTGATGTACCAGTTGGAAAGCAATCAATATTAATCACATATATTGGTTATGAAACGCGTCATTATAGTAATGTTGAAGTGAGTTCAAAAGAGGTAGTGCTAGAAGTGGATCTCGTTGAAACAATTGAAGCTTTAAATACGATTGAAGTTGTTGGAAAAAAGAAAGGTGAAACTATCAATAAGATGGTTTCCGTCAGTGCCCGTTCATTTTCGATTGACGAATCCAAGCGATATGCCGGAAGTTTGAATGATGTGTCACGAATGGCGCAAAACTTTGCAGGAGCCAGAGGAGGAAATGATAGCAGAAATGATGTTATTATTAGAGGAAATTCTCCAACAGGAGTGCTTTACAGAATGGAAGGCATTGATATTCCAAACCCAAATCATTTTGCAAGATTTGGTACTACTGGAGGTCCAATTAGCATGTTAAATAATAATGTATTGTCAAATTCGGACTTTTTAACTGGTGCTTTTCCAGCTGAATACGGTAATGCAACTGCAGGAGTTTTTGATTTGAAGTTAAGAAATGGAAATACTGATAAACATGAATTTATGTTTCAAATTGGGTTTAATGGGGCTGAGTTTCTGGCAGAAGGGCCTCTCGATAGAGAGTCAAGAGCTTCTTATTTGATAAGTTATCGCTTCAATGATTTGACATTTTTTAATAAAATTGGTTTGAGTATTGGCACAAATGCTGTACCTAGATATCAGGATTTGACTTTTAAATTAAATTTTCCGCATAAAAAAGGAATAACTAGTCTATTTGGAATTGGAGGATTGAGTCATATTGATATTTTGGCTGCTGATGCTGATGCAGGTGATGTATATGCACTAGATAACAGTAATACTTATTATCAATCTAATGTGGGGATTGTTGGTTTAACGCATAAACAAAGAATAGGTGAAAAAGCATTTTTAAGTATTTCTTCAGCACTTCAAACGGGAATTAATTCTATTTTAAATGATACTGTAGATATAGATTTTAATAATCCATTTACGACTTATGGTACTAATTCTAAAATTAGTAAATGGACAAATACAATTTATTACAATCATAAAATTACTGCCAAGCATGTCATTAAAACAGGTTTGCAATCAGATGTTTATCTTTTGAATTTAACAGACTCAATATATTTTAATAAAATCAATGATTATCTAACGTTGAGAGACTTTAAGGGGCAAACATTTCTTGTTCAACCTTATATTCAGCATCAATGGCGTTTGTCGAAAAGGTTTCGTATTAATACAGGATTACATTATCAATTGCTGACGCTTAATCAAAAAAAAGCAATAGAGCCTAGAATAGGGGGAGCATTTAATTTTACCGAAAAAGACCGTTTATCATTTGGTTATGGTTTACATAGTCAAATGCAGCCAATAGAATTGTATTATCTAGAGAATATAGTGGATAACCAAGTCATATTACCAAACAAAAATCTTGATTTTTCAAAAAGTCATCATTTCGTTTTAGGGTACCAACATTTTTTTAAATGGGGAATTCAAGCAAAGATTGAAGCATATTATCAATCTCTATTTAGCATTGTTGTTGAAAAAGATTCAAGTGTTTTTTCAATGGCCAATTATGGTTCTGCTTTTGTTGAAGATTATCCGAATAGTACAGTGAATGATGGAAGTGGCAGAAACTATGGATTGGACATTACACTCGAAAAATTTCTTGATAAGGGGTTTTATTTTTTGTTAACCAGCTCTATTTATAAGTCTTTGTATACACCTAGCAATGGTGTAGAATATTCAACAGCATTTAATGGAGGTTATACTTTAAATGTGTTAGCCGGATATGCTTACGCTTTTAAAAACGCTAAGAAAAGCAAAAAAGTATTGACATTTGACTTTAAAATAACACACAACGGCGGTGGAAGATATACACCAATTCTTTTGGAACAATCAAAATTATTGGGTGTTGAGGTAAGAGATAATAAAAATGCTTTTGGTCAACAATTTCCTAATTATTTTAGAGCTGATATTAGGATAGGCTTGAAAGTAATTGGAAAAAAAGTAACACAAGAATGGGCACTAGATATGCAAAATATTACTAACCAAGCGAATATTTTCTTTCAGGAATATAATGAAGTAACACAAGGTATTTCTACAACCTATCAAACAGGAAGATTACCAATAGGATTGTACCGTTTATACTTTTAGGGTTATAGAGTTTTCAATTCTAAATTTATGTTCTCTCCGTAAAATCTAGTAGCAGAATTTTGGAAACTTATTGTGTAATCAGACACAAAAAAAGCGTTAGGTTGCTTTTTCTCTTGATTTAGCAACCCTTCTTTTTCGAAAATTTCGATCATTTTTAATGCTAAAATTTCAGTAGAATCATAGAGTTTTACTTTGGCATTGAAAAAATCATTAATCTCATCTCTAATTAGTACATAATGAGTACAGCCTAAAATAAGTGCATCAATATTTTTAAACTTTGGATTGCTTAGATAGTTTTCAATCACTGTGCTACTAATTTTGTCTTTGCTGAACCCTTCCTCTATCATTGGGGCTAATAGGGGAGTTGGTAATACTTCCATTAGAATATCCGGATTTCGCCGATTCATTTTTTCTTGATAAACTCCTGATTCAATTGTTGTTTTGGTGGCAATTAGACCAATTTTTTTGTGAGTCTTATTCGAGACAATAGCTTCAATAATAGGATCAATTACATTTATAATTGGAATATGCCCTTTAAATTGATCTCTTAAATATTCATATGATGTTGCCGAAGCGGTGTTACAGGCAATAACCACAGCTTTACAATTTTTTTCATTGATTAAGAAATTAGTAATCCCCTTTACAAAAGAATGTATTAGCTGTGGCGATTTATCGCCAAAGGGCAAGTGTGCAGTATCTCCAAAGTAAATAATTGTTTCATTTGGTAGTAAATGTGAAACAGCATGAGCGACCGTTAGTCCCCCAATACCAGAATCAAAAATGCCAATTGGTTTATTCATTGACGTAAAGATATAAAAAAAGGTGTCAGCTTTTGGGCGACACCTTTTTTGAATACCGTTTTATTTAGTTTTGACTAGATAGTCTTGACGCTTCCAATTTAATCAGCTCAGCTTTAACTTCTTCAGTAATATTTAAACCTCCGTCTAAATATAATAAAGACCCTTCTTCAAAAACATAGTTTAATTTATATTTTTGCGAAACACTTTTAACAGCCTTTTTGAAATTGTTTTCGATTGGCTTATAAAGTCTGTTGTCATAAACTTCTAAATCAGACTGCAGTGTCGTTTGTTTGTTCTCTAATATAGCCTGTTGTTCAGTCAAGTTTTTTTCTTTTATCTCACGAGATAGTGGTGATAATGAGTCTCTTTTTCCCATATAAACTTCATAGTCTCTTTGAAGCATGGTTTGCAGTTCCTGAATGGTCTTTTGGCCATCAGCAATAAATTGTTGCATTTCTTTATCAGCAGCTAGTTTTGAAGGAATACTGTCGGTAACGTCGGTGTAGTTTACATGACCAAACTTCAGGTTTGTCTGCGCTATAATTGAGCTTAAACTAAAAGTAACTGCTAGGGCTAAAAATATCTTTTTCATTTTTTCTTTTTTTATATAAGATTGCCAAAAGTACTAATTTTCATTTGACCTATGGCAGGACTTACTAAGGTTTTGTTATATATAATAATGTATAGGCAAAATGCGTGCCTAAATTAATCGTTTTTAACAGATATGTCCATTTTCCTTAATACTAAATCACTGATATCATATTTAGGGTCAGCAAATAAAAGCGTGGATTGGTTTGCTTTATCGAATACAAAAGCATATTTCTTTTCATCAGAAATTGTTTGAATGGCACTGAAAATGTCATCTTGAATTGGTTTAATTAATTCTGATCTTTTAGTAAACAGCATACCATTTACACCAAAATACTTCTTCTGAAGCTCTTTGGCTTTAGACTCCAATGCTAAAATAGCTGTTTCCTTTTCAGCTTTTATTTCATCTGGTAATAAAATTTCTTCTGCTTGTAACGCTTGCCTCTTTTTAGTGATTAAGTTATATTTCGATTCAATTTCGTCCTGCCATTTTAAAGCATATTCATCTAGTTTTGATTGGGCTTCAGTGTAGGCAGGAATGTTATCCAAAATGTATTGCGTATCAACATATGCATATTTTTGGGCAATGGCCATATTGGTCAAACCAAGTATTAAAAAACTTAAAATTATTATTTTTTTCATAGTTACTTTTATTTATAAATCACCTAACGATACTCCAATTACAGGGAAAATTCCAAATGTATATCCCTTACTTTGTATAGAAGGATTGATTTGACCCGCACCAACTCTATTACTCTCGAGTGGATCAAATCCCCAACCTAAGTCTACACCAAGCATGCCAAACATTGGTAAAAACACTCTTGCACCAACACCAACAGACCTTTTTACATCAAACGGATTAAATGTTTTAAAGCCAGTGTAAGTATTTCCTGCTTCAACAAAAGCTAAGCCATAAATGGTTGCACTTGGGTTTAAGGATAGTGGGTATCTTAGTTCCATACTATACTTTGCGATTAAAGGATCTCCTAGTTCTCGACTTAATCCATTTTGAACATCATAGCCTCTTAAAGTAATCAACTCTCTTCCGTCATAATTTACGTTTCCTTGCAATCCGTTTCCACCTAAATAAAAACGTTGGAATGGAGTGTTACCTTTTGCTTTTGAAAAACCACCCATAAACCCGTATCCAAATTTAGGAACTAAAACCAACTTTTTATCTTTTGAAATTGGCAAATACCATTCTCCTGTAAATTTGATTTTAAAGTATTCGGTATACTTATATAGTTCCTGCTGGGTATAGTTTGAATAGTCAGATACGCCATCAATTCTTGAGTATGGTAGGGTTGATTTGGTTAATAATTTAAAATTAGACCCACCTCTTGGATAGATTGGACTATCAATCGAGTTACGCGTAATTGTAAGGTTTAGTGACACATCATTAGAATACCCATTCGGGAAAACGAACCTGGACCCTGCATTTTTTAAATCATAGTACGTATAGTTTAACTCACTGTATACTGAAAAGAAATCATCAGGCCATTTCAACCTGGTTCCAAGACCAACACCTAGACTAGTTACTCCAATTTTTAAATCAGCATCAGGTGTAACGGTACTTGTTTGAGCAATATTAGAATGTGTCATAAATGTGGTGAAAGAAATTGGTTTTTTTCCACCTAACCATGGTTCAGTAAATGAAAGATTGTAGGATTGGAAGCCTCTTCCATAAGATTGTCCTCTAATTGATAGTCTTTGTCCATCTCCTGAGGGTAACGGTGACCAAGCTTGTTTCTTAAAAATATTCTTTGTTGAAAAATTAGTAAACGTTAAACCAAGTGTACCTATCAATCGTCCACCTCCATACCCTCCAGATAATTCAATTTGGTCTGATGATTTTTCAACAACTGTATATTCTACATCTACTGTTCCATCTGCTGGGTTTGGGATAGGGTTGATTTGAAATTGCTCATTATCAAAATAACCCAATTGGGATAGTTCTCTTTGTGTTCTAATAATATCAGCACGACTAAACAAATCTCCTGGTTTGGTTCTCAATTCACGTCGAATTACGTGGTCATTTGTTTTTGAGTTCCCCATTATTCTAATTTCACCGTATCTGGCTTCTTTACCTTCACTAACTCTTAATTCGTAATTAATTTTATTCCCATCACTAATATTCAATTCTACTGGTGTAATTGTGAAGAATAAATAACCCTTATCCATATAAATTGAGGTAATATCACTATTGTCGGCACTTATAAAAAGGCGTTGTTCCAATCTTGCCTTATCATATAGGTCTCCATTTTCAATACCTAGTATTGTATCTAATAATCCACTTCTGTACTTGCTGTTTCCTACCCATGAAATGTCTCCAAAGTAATATTTTTTTCCCTGTTCAACATAGATATCAATTCCAATATGTTTTTCGTCTATTTTATAAACACTATCTCTTATAATATTAGCATCTCTTAATCCAATACCGTTGAATTTTTCGACAATAGAATTCTTATCTCTATCATAAGCAGTTTGATTAAATTTTGATCTCGAAAAAAGTCTAAAGATTCCCTTTTGCTTGGTATCTTTCATACTTTTTCGGATGCCTTTATCAGAGACGCCAAACTTAACAATTTGTCTTTTAACTAAAGATTCGTATTGACTTAAGTCAATATTTTCATTTCCATATATATTAATATGTTGAATCTTGATGCGCTCCCCTTTATCAACAATAATCTTAAAAGACCTTGAGTTAAAGATATTGGTATCAATTTTTTCCTCAATTAAAGCTGTTGCCCTTAAGTATCCTTTTTCTCTAAAAAAACCACGGACTAATTTTTCGGTATTTTGTTTTAGAGGTTCTGTAATGACATCACCTGTCCGTAAATCAATAATTTCTCTAATTTTTTCAGCTTCTGTTTTTTTAACACCTTCAAACTGGAAGTAAGATAGTTTTGGTCTTCCTGCTAATTGGATATAGAGAAATATTTCTTCATTAAGTTCATCAATATCTGTATATCCTACTTCCACATTTGAAAATAGATTTTGATCCCATAAGTTTTTGATTGCTTTCGAAAAATCTTCACCAGGCACTTTAATTTTTTTTCCTATTGTCAACCCTGAAATGACTCGAATAGCATCATGATCATAGTTGTCAACTCCTTGAACAATAATAGAAGCAATTGTAAATTCCTTTGGCTCTAAGAAATTTATTTCTGAGTTATTTATTTGTCCAATAACTGTAAATCCTGTGCAAAAAAGCACGAGTAGATATAAAAATCTTAATTTCATCCGTTGTTAATTTGTTCACTGACTTTACCAAATCTTCTTTCTCTATTTTGGTAATCATAAATAGCTTCAAAAAAGTCTTCCTCTGTAAAATCGGGCCAGTTCTTTTCAGAAAAATACAGTTCACAGTAAGCGATTTGCCATAATAAAAAATTACTTAGTCTTATTTCACCACTTGTTCTTATTAAAAGTTCAGGGTTTGGAATACCAGCAGTTTCTAAATGGCTATCAATTATCTCATCTGTAATTTCTGATTCTGTCAATTCGTTATTCTTATGTGCTATAGCAATTGACTTTATAGCTTCTCGTATTTCTTGTTTTGCGCTATAATTCAAGGCAAGAATTAGTGTAGTACCTGTATTATTTTTAGTTTTAGTCGTTGCATTTCTCAAACGCTCGCCACAATTACCAGGCATGGCATCAATATCACCAATCGTTTTAACAATTACATTGTTTTGGTGTAATTCATCTATTTCTTTTGTAATGGTATTTACCAATAAATCCATAAGTCCATCAACTTCATCTTTAGGCCTGTTCCAATTTTCAGTTGAGAATGCATAGAGGGTTAAAAATTTTACTCCAGCGGTGGTTGCGCCAGATAATACTCTTCGCACAGACTCAACACCCATAGCATGACCAAAAAGCCTAGTTTGGCCTTTTGATTTTGCCCAACGACCATTGCCGTCCATTATAATTGCTACATGTTGAGGAATGTTATTGATATTTAATTTGTCCTTATAATTCATATCTGCACTAGGCAAATTTGTAAGTTTTTTTTTGTTTAGACTTAGTTGAAACGTTAATTTTTCTTATTAATTGTTTATTTAACAAAGCTTCACTTTAATTAACCAAAAAGGGGCTTGTACTAAAAATACAGTCCCCTTTAAAGAAATTGTGATCTGAATATGACTATTCAGCTAAGACTAAAATTTTATTATCATTTACCTCAACAACACCACCTTTAATGTTAAATGTGAATTGGCTTTCGGATTTAAATTCTGTATTCAATCGTCCTTTAAAAGATTTATTTTCTTCAATATCTTGATCAACTCTCACATTTCCTTCTACTAAAGCAGAAATTATAGGTGCATGGCTATTTAAGATTCCGAATGATCCGTCCAATCCAGGCAATATCACTTGAGATACAGTGCCTGTAAATAATATCTCGTCTGGCGTTAAAACTTCTAAAATCATCTAAGTAATTTATTATGCGTTAGCAATCATCTTTTCACCTGCTTCAACAACGTCTTGAATGTTACCTTTCAAGTTAAACGCTGCCTCTGGATATTGATCCATTTCACCATCCATAATCATGTTGAAGCCTTTAATAGTATCTTTAATATCAACTAAAACACCTGATAAACCAGTAAATTGCTCAGCCACATGGAATGGTTGAGATAAAAATCTTTGCACTCTTCTTGCACGGTGAACAATTAATTTATCTTCTTCAGATAACTCATCCATACCTAAAATTGCAATAATATCCTGCAGTTCTTTATATCTCTGTAATGTTAATTTTACTTTTTGAGCACAATCATAATGTTCATCACCAACTATTTCAGCAGTCAAAATTCTAGAAGTAGAATCTAATGGATCTACTGCAGGGTAAATTCCTAACTCAGCAATTTTACGTGATAATACAGTTGTTGCATCTAAGTGAGCAAATGTTGTAGCTGGAGCTGGATCTGTTAAATCATCTGCAGGTACATATACTGCTTGAACAGAAGTAATAGATCCATTTTTTGTAGAGGTAATACGTTCCTGCATTGCTCCCATTTCTGAAGCCAATGTTGGTTGATAACCTACCGCCGAAGGCATACGACCTAATAAGGCTGATACCTCAGATCCTGCTTGAGTAAATCTAAAAATATTGTCAACAAAAAATAAGATATCAGATCCTTTTCCGTCACCTTCACCATCTCTATAGTATTCTGCTAATGTTAAACCAGATAATGCTACTCTAGCTCTAGCCCCAGGAGGCTCGTTCATTTGACCAAAAACAAATGTAGCTTTCGATTCTTTCAATGCTTCTTTATCAATTTTTGATAAATCCCATCCACCTTCTTCCATGTCTTCCATGAACTCTTTTCCATAAGTGATAATGCCAGATTCTAGCATCTCTCTCAAAAGGTCATTTCCTTCTCTTGTTCTTTCACCTACACCTGCAAATACTGATAGTCCAGAATAGGCTTTCGCAATATTGTTAATCAACTCTTGAATTAATACAGTTTTACCAACACCAGCACCACCAAATAAACCAATTTTACCGCCTTTTGCATAAGGTTCAATTAAATCAATAACTTTAATACCTGTAAATAATACTTCTGTTGAGGTTGATAAGTCTTCGAATTGTGGTGCATCTCTGTGAATTGATAATCCATTTGTATTGTCAAGATCACCTAATCCATCAATTGCATTACCAGTTACGTTAAATAAACGTCCCTTAATAGAGTCACCAATTGGCATTCTAATAGGTGAACCAGTTGCTACAGCAGCCATTCCTCTGGTAAATCCATCAGAAGAATCCATTGCGATAGCTCTAACAGTATTATCACCAACGTGCTTTTGTACTTCTAATACAACTACAGTACCATCAGCTTTAGTAATTTCTAGAGCATCCAAAATTTTTGGAAGTTTTGCTTCCTTCTCAAAGTTAACATCCACAACAGGACCAATTACTTGAGAAATTTTACCATTTACATTAGACATTATGATCGTTTTAATGTGTTTTTAAATTTGGGTGCAAAAATAGTTCTTTTTATTCTTTTACACTAAACTTTTCCTCATTTTTTCTCTAACTTTGTCAACAAATTATTAGAAATTGTGAATATCTACACCAATATAACTGAGATAGACAAGTTTGAAAATCCAGTTATTACAATAGGTACTTTTGATGGTGTACACCTTGGACATCAGAAATTATTGTCTTTTTTATGTGCTAAAGCTCAAGAGGTTAATGGTGAGTCAGTGGTGTTTACATTTCATCCTCATCCACGCATGGTTTTGCATCCAGATGATCACAATTTGGAGCTAATTCAAACGATAGATGAACGTGTTGAAAAGTTGAGAGAATGTGGGATTGATCATTTAATTATTTTTCCATTTTCAAAGGCTTTTAGTCGACTGTCAGCATTAGAGTTTGTGCGTGATATTTTGGTCAATAAATTATCATTGAATACTCTGGTGGTTGGGTATGATCATCATTTTGGAAGAAATAGAGAAGGATCAATGTCAAATTTAGAGGAGCTAGCACCATTATTTAATTTTGAGATTTGCGAAATTGATGCCCTAAGTAAAGAAGAAATAAATATTAGTTCTACCAAGATTAGAAAAGCAATTCAAGAAAAAAAAATTAGCACTGCAACTCGTTTTTTAGGTAGTCCGTTTCAATTGTCAGGTATAGTTGTTGAGGGTGATAAGATTGGGGCATCAATAGGATTTCCAACTGCCAATGTTCAAGTAGATATGAATTACAAACTTATACCACCAAATGGTGTATATGTTGTAACTGTTTATTGCAAGAAAGGAATTTATTCCGGCATGTTAAATATTGGAGAAAGGCCGACAGTATCGAATACTGGAGAACTTAGAATAGAAGTACATATTTTAGATTTTGAAGGAAATTTGTATGATTCTAAAATTAAAATGGATCTATTAAAGTATATTAGACCTGAATTGAATTTTACTAGTAAGGGAGATTTAATAAATCAAATTAAAGAAGATGAAAAGGTTTGTCGTTCTGTTGTTTAGTGTTTTAGTAATGACTTTATTGAATGCTCAAGGAGTAGAGTATAAATCACTTCTAGAAGCAAGTAAGGCTTCGCCTGACTCTGTTTTTAATTTGAATCTAAGTAAGAAAAAGCTGTCCGTTTTTCCTGAGGAAATTTTGTTGTATAAGAATCTAGAAACACTTAATCTATCAAAAAATCAATTGACAAAAATTCCAATGAGTTTGGCAAAATTAGTAAACCTAAAAGTGTTAATTGTGGAAAAAAACAATTTGATTTATTTTCCTATTGCAATTTGTTCAATGCCTTCCATAAGGGAGTTGTATTTGGGAAGAAATAATATAGGTTCAATCCCTGAATGCATTGGTCAGGCCGTTAATATTGAGCGAGTTGATTTGTGGGATAACCCATTG
Source organism: Crocinitomicaceae bacterium (assembly GCA_045107045.1). Taxonomy (GTDB): domain Bacteria; phylum Bacteroidota; class Bacteroidia; order Flavobacteriales_D; family Crocinitomicaceae; genus Putridiphycobacter. The sequence continues at coordinate 31,552 of JBGCFR010000022.1, read as the reverse complement.
TCAAATTTACCCAATCAAATTCAAAATTTATCATCACTAAATTGGATAGATTTACGAGGTATTAACTTCAGTAATTCACAACAACAAAGATTAAAGGCATTAATTCCATGGGTGACTATAGAATTTAGTGCTGGGTGCGATTGTCATGGTCCATAGATCTTTGCTTCAGTATTTTTAACCCATTTTCGAATTGCTTAGCCACTTCTATTTTGTATGGTGGGTTGATGAATTTGATGAAGTATTTGGTTAAAATTCTTGTCGGCAAATTGTTAACTAAAACAACTTCATGAAGTATCAGTTTGGAACATTTAGATTCCTTCCCCAGAAATGTTTGTGCTTCCTTGGTCATATGTCCGAAAACACTAATTAAGCTTACAAGACTGTAGAATTTTTTGCCGCCACTTAATTTATTTCGCGCATTATCAATAGTGCGTGCTTCATCAATACCGAAATTATCGTTAGAATAAAACTCTGTGAAAATGATTTTTTGACCTATTTTAGAAACCTTGCCAAAATCATGCTGAATACAAGTTAATTGGTCCATTAATTAGTGAATGTCATCATCCCAAATATAATGATTTTTTATGACAATTCCCGTTTTATGACATGTGCAAGACTATTTGAAATATTTTTGTGACCATGCAAAGTACTTAAATATAATTGCTCAAACTGATTTTTTGTCGGAATCAAAATCATAGGTTTTTTATTTGGTGTCAAATCCATTATTGTTGTATAGCCAGATCTTGAAACAACCACTTTTGAAGAATTGATTAGTTTTTCTAACGATTTTGTATCGAGCTCATAATAAATTGATGCAGTTGTAGCTTTTTTAGACTCATTGTACTTTTTAGGCACGGCAATGGCTGCTATAAGGTTGTGCTTGTTAACTGTTGTGATTACTTTTTCAAGAAATTGATGACATTCTGGTTCTGGTCCAGTAGTCATAAATAAATAATCGAATTTGAAATTACTTGCGTCTATTAGATTGAAGCGTGATAATGGACCAATATAGTAAATAGGAATTTTTAATTTACCTTGACTTAATTTACCAGATAATGAATGGGTTTTATCATCTGGAATCCAGCATGCATCAAATTTATTTATCTTAAGCTTTAAAAAGTAATTGATTAATCTTTTCCCAAATGGAATTTGCATTGAAATTTGATGTGTCAAAATAACATTAGGAATCTCGGGGTGATAAAAGCCATACCTATTGTCCGATATTATAAAATCAAACGGAGTAGTTTTTACAATGTTCTTTAACCAATTCTGCTCATATTTAATCGCATTTTTAATCTTGAAGGCTTGTCGGATGATCTGTTTGTAGGTGCTAATTTTACTGTCCAATTGAACTTTGTATCCTTGTAGTTCAATAGTTTCAATAAGAGGGAATTCTTTTTTGATAAAAGCATTTTGCCGATCGTTTCCGGCGAAAAAAATTGTGTTTTCAAGGGCGATAAGTTGTTTAATTAATACACTTGTACGACCAGTGTGACCAAAACCCCAGTCAAGCGCTGAGACCAAAATTTTTGAATGTGTTATGGATGATATTTCTGACAATTAGTTTTCAGTTTGAACAATTTCAGTTACAGTATAAATCCCATTGGCTATTGATTCAATTTCAGCTTTCATCTCATCTTCAGATATCATGTTTTTATCAAATTCAACTCCTGAAAAGTCAACAGTTCTTGAAGTGTCAAAGTCCATCTTAACATTGAGGACTCCATTCATTTTAGAAAGGTGGCTTTTTACGGTTCTTACACAGCCTATTTCACATGTCATTCCTTTTATACTGATTTTACATGTCGCGTTATGTATTGGTATAGATGCAGCTTCGTTCTTTATAATATCGTGATTTTTTATCGAATTACTTTTACACGAAATAAATCCCAAAACTAAAAGGTAAAGTAAAAATTTTTTCATCATGATAGCAAAAATATAAAAAAGCAGTGTCTTTAGTTCTAAAAAAGTTATCAAAAAAAATATGTGATAAACAGGAACTTTTAAATCTATAAAGTTGGACAAGAATTGTGTAAATTCAAAAGCAAATAACAAGAAATTGAAGTCTATGGCCAAGTTAGTAAATAGTAAAAAAGTTTTTGTGTTTGATACATCAGTAATTTTACATGATCATAATGCTATTCATAATTTTGATGAGCATGATGTTGCCATTCCTATTCCCGTTTTGGAAGAACTTGATAGTTTTAAAAAAGGAAACGACACTAAAAATTTTGAAGCAAGAGAGTTTATTCGATTTCTAGATAAGTTAAGCAAGTCATCAACACTTGAAGATTGGATACCCCTTGAAGGGAAAGGGAAGGGAAGAATAAGAATTGTTTTACAGACCCATTTGAAAACTCAAGATGCCACAGTCTTATTTAATGATAATAAAGCAGATCATCAAATTTTAAATGCAGCATTGAGTTTAAAGGAAACTATGCCAGAATATACCGTAATTTTGGTAACTAAAGATATTAATTTAAGACTGAAGGCGAAGGCACTGTCTGTTATCGCTCAAGACTATCAATCTGGAAAAATTAATGATGTCAGTAAAATATTGAAGGGGGCTGATATTATAAAGGAGGTTGAGTCGGATTTAATTCATAATATTTATAAAAATGGGTTTACAGAAGACGTTTCTGTTCTTGGTGATAATCCAATAAAAAACCAGTATCATATACTTCAAAATGGAAAGTCCTCGAGTCTTGCATTTTATAATGGGCATGAAAATAGACTTGAAAAAGTTGATAAATCGTATGTGTACGGTATTAAACCTAAAAATGCTGAACAGACTTTCGCTGTCAATGCACTTTTGAATAAAAATATTAAACTTATAACTTTACAAGGTGTAGCAGGTACTGGTAAAACATTGTTGGCTCTGGCAAGTGCAATTGAGCAACGAAATCAGTATAATCAAATAATTTTAGCACGACCTATAGTGCCTTTAAGTAATAGGGATATTGGTTTTTTACCTGGTGATGCAAACGAAAAAATCAACCCATATATGCAACCGCTGTTTGATAATTTAACTTATATTAAAAATCAATACCGTAGCAGTGAAAAAAAGTATAAGCAAATAGAAGATTTGCAAACGGAAAATAGAATGATTATTATGCCGCTTGCCTTTATTAGAGGGAGAAGTTTGTCAAATGTGTTTTTTATTGTTGATGAGGCTCAAAATTTAACACCACACGAAGTAAAGACAATAATTACAAGAGCAGGTGAAGGTACTAAGATAGTATTTACAGGAGATGTTCATCAAATTGATACTCCGTATTTAGATGAAAACAGTAATGGATTATCATATTTGATTGATAGATTGAAGGGTAATGAGCTATATGCGCATGTTAAACTTGAAAAAGGTGAACGATCTGAATTAGCGAATTTAGCAAATGAACTACTTTAATTCTCCGATTGATATATCTGCTTTGTAAGCGCCCATATTAAAGGTTTTTCTATCTTTGGTACGAAAAATGCATTTAAGGTATTTATACTTTAAATTTCCAGCTTATGAAAAATTTATACACTTTACTAGCTTTTATACTTCTTGCCGGCATGACTGCTTTTGGGCAAGGAAAAGTTGATTATGATTCACGTTCAAGATTCTATTTAGGGTTCAACCTTGGTGGTACATACCATAGTAATACCGAAGTAGATGTTAATAATTTATACCGAGGAGGTGCTGGGTTTACTTTCGGCTATTCTTTTGGAATGAAACCTGGAAATTTACTTAGCTTAGATTTACAAGCCCGATATCTTTTGGCTGCTTACAGAGGTATTTCTGATTCAAAATATACATTGAACACGAATACTAATGATATCCTGAATTTAAATGAACCGCCTCTTCAGCCTGTTTTAGATTATGAAAATGCTTATGGGTACTATGTTCCTAGTTTTCATTCATGGGTAAATGATTGGAGTTTAGAATTGAAGTTAAATACTAATCGTTTACGAGAAAATACAGGATGGAATTTCTTTGTACTTGGTGGAATTGGAACTACTCGTTACAATACTCGTGTTGATTTTTATGATGCCACTTCTGCTGGACAAGTAAAGCTTGAAGATGACTTATTCAATAAAAAACAATCACTCTTGGATTACGAGACTCCAATCATTAATAATAGAGATTGGATGCCTAGCTTTGGCGCCGGTATTGAAAGACAAATTACGCCAAATGCTGCATTTACATTAATGGGTAGAATGACATGGACGCGGAATAATGATTTTGATGGTTTAGCTAATTCATTTTCAGGTCAACCCTCGGAGTCAAATGATAGATATCATTATGCTTCAGCAGGTATTAAGTTTTATTTACGTGGACATAAGAATGCTTATGTTGATGATGATGAAGATCCAATCGTTAATCCGAACCCTCAAGTTCCAGTTAGTGGACAAAAACCTGTTGCCAGATTTACGAATCCGAATACAACACCAATTAGTGTAACAAATAATCAGTATAATTTGTTAGCACTTGTCCAAAATGTGGCTGGAAAGCAAAATATTGTGTTGAAACAGAACAATAGAACTGTAAGTAACTATGTTTATAATGCCAATACTGATAAATTAACCTATAAGGCCTTTTTAAATACTGGTCAAAACACATTTGTTGTGACAGCAACCAATGATTATGGTAAAGCCCAAGACCAGACAGTTATTATATATAATCCAGTAGTTAATATTCAGGCACCAGTTGTAACAATTACTAACCCTAGTGCGAATAACTTAGCAGTATCTAATTCTAGCTTTAATTTTGAAGCTTCAGTTTTATACGTAGATGGTAAATCTAATATTGAAATGTATATTAATGGAAATGCCAATGCTAAGTTTAATTACAATACGAATAGTAAGAAAGTGACTTCCTCATTATCACTAGTTCCAGGTAAAAACGTGATAACTTTAACTGGAACTAATAGGGATGGAAGCGATTCAAAAACTACTACAATTATTTATCGTGAAGTAATTAGCAAGCAGCCACCGGTAGTAAGCATTTCTAGCCCTAGTTCTGGTTTAACGGTCACTTCGCCGCAAGTAAATGTGCTTGGTAGGGTGCTATATGTTAGTCAAAAGAGCAATATTACAGTAAAGGTTAATGGTCAAATATTTAATAATTTTAATTTTAATAACAGTAATAGCGGAGTTAGTTTCAAAGCGAATCTTGCGCTCGGAAACAATACGATTCAAATTATTGGTACAAATTCGGATGGTAGTGATCAAGCAAATGTAGTAATAGTTTATCAACCAAATCAAACGGTTCAACCTCCAGTTGTCTCTATTTATAGCCCGTCAAATGGTGCTGTTGTAAATGTTCCAAATACTACGGTTAAAGGCAAGGCTATATATGTAGCCAATAAAGGTAATATTACCGTTTTGGTTAATGGTCAATCGACTAATAATTTTAGTTTCAATTCAAGTTCTAAAAACGTTACAGTCAATACTGGTTTAAAGAATGGGAACAATATAATTCAGATTATAGGAAACAACTCAGATGGTCAAGATCAAGCTACTATTAATGTAGTTTATAAGAAGCCTGTGGTTAAAACACCTCCAGTAGTCAGTATTATTGATCCATCATCTAACAACAAAGTGTATACTGTTGGTTCTATCACGGCTAAATCAAAGGTTTTATTTGTGAATAATTCGAATGACATTAATGTTACATTAAATGGAAATAATATATACAATTTTAGTTTTAACGCTAACTCTAAATTGTTAACTATTCCATTAAATCTTGTAAGTGGTAAGAATACATTAGTAGTTACTGGTACAAACAATGATGGTACAGATACTAAACAAAGAATAATAAATTATAAAAAAGCAGTTACAGTTAGTTCACCTACTGTTAAGTTTAGTAATCCTGGATATTCTCCTTACACGGTTAGTAATTCCGTATTTAATGTAAAAGCGATTACAACTAATATTACTTCAAAAAGTCAAATAATATTTAAGCAGAATGGTAATGTTGTAAGTAATAACGCCTTTAACTTTGTTGGGTCAACTTTAACATACCCGGCAACATTAGTGCTTGGAAACAATGTTTTTGAAGTAACTGTAACGAATAGTGGTGGTTCGGATAATAAAACCACTGTTATTAAGTATGAGAAGGAAGTGATACCATGCACTAAGCCAACTATTGGTTATGTTGCACCATCTCCAAATTCTACAGTTAGTGTTGCAAATCAAAATATTGAAGCACAAATTAATAATTATATACCAGGTACCAAGGTAACCTTGAAATTGAATGGTGCTAACCAAGGTACAATGTCTTTTAATCAATCTACCCAAATAGCTAATAAAAATGTAGTGCTAAAACAAGGTTCAAATACATTAGAGGTTACTGTAACAAACTCTTGTGGAACAAATAAATCTACTTTTGTTATTAATTATAATTCTACTACACCTTGTAAAAAACCAGTTTTGGCTATTACTAGTTCAAGTCAAACAATTTCGACCGCTAGTTATTTGTTAAAAGCAAACGTGTCTAACATTACTAATGTCAGCCAGGTTGTACTTAAGTTAAATGGCGTTATAAAAAATGTGAGTTTGAATAGTGGGGTATTAACAGCAAATCTTAAGTTAAAAAATGGTGTTAACATAATTACAATAGTTGCTACTAATAGTTGTGGAAATGATACAAAGTCAATTACTATTACTTCAAATCAATGTAAACCTCCAAAGTTACAACTTGTAGCGCCACTTAAGACTGCTGTAAGTATTCAAAATAGTAATTATAGTATCAAATTAAGAGCCACAGGTGATGTTTCAAAAGCCAACATTGTGGTTAAGCAAAATAACAAATCTGTGCCGTTTTCTTATAGCACAACCAGTAAGCTGGTTACAATTAATGCTTCTGGCTTAAAAAATGGATTGAATACAATCAGTGTTGCAGTAAATAATAGTTGTGGGTCTGAAAACATACTTTATAAGGTAACAGCAAGTTTATGTACAAAACCCACGGTCAACATGTCTGGTGCTGATAGTGGCCCAAGAGGTATTACCGTTAAATCGCATTCTTACAAATTTTCAGGAAATGTAAGTGGCATGACAAGCAAGACTGGCATAAGTTTATTATTGAATGGAAAAGGTGTTCCTTTCTCATATAATAGTTCAACTGGGCAAGTCACGTCAAATATTACTTTAAAAGAAGGTTCTAACTCGTTAGTTTTATCTGCTAAAAATGCATGTGGTAGTTCTTCTAAAACACTTTCTATTACAGCAAAAACATGTACACCACCGGTTTTAAAAAATAAGAGCACTAAAGGTTCAATTGTGACGCAAAATAGCAGCCAAAAGTTTTCATATTCGGTTACCGGTATTACCAATGCCAATCAAATCGTTGTTAAATTAAATGGTAAAATTATTTCTAAGAGTTTTTCTAAGAATACTTTAGTATTTACAGCAACTGGACTTAAAATAGGTCTAAATACCGTTGTTGTTTCAGCCACAAATAATTGTGGATCTGATAAATCTACCATAAAAGTGACAAGGAAAACTTGTACTAAGCCATTAGTGACACAGAAAACCAACTCAAACCAGGTGACTAGTTTAGCTTTTTCTTATTCTGCAGTAGTAAGTGGTGTTGCAGCAAAGAGTAATATTGTGTTGAAATTGAATAATAAATCAGTTTCTTTTAACTATAATGCAAGCACTAAACTTGTGACGGCGTCTTTAACATTGAAGGAGGGCGTAAATTCTATTGTTTTAAGTGCAACCAATAGTTGTGGAGTAACGAATAAATCACATACCGTTACAGCAAAAACTTGTAAGGTACCACAAATTAAGGTAGGGTATCCGACTAATACAAGTATTACAACAGCTAATAGCACATTCTCATTGTTGGCAGTTGGAATTAATGTTGTCCAGAGTAATATAACTGTAAAGAATAACGGTAGTTCTATTCCATTTAGTTTCAATGCCTCAAATGGAAAAATTACAATTCAAGTGGCTAATATGAGCTCTGGAACTAATAAAATTGTGATTAAAGGTGCTAATGCTTGTGGAACCTCACAAATTACATATTCTATCAACTATACAGGAAGTAATAGGAGTGGAAAGTCCTCCAATGGAAATGGCGAGAGCGCACCTCCGAAAAGGAATTAAAAAAAAGGCTGATGAAAATCAGCCTTTTTTTATTGTTAGAAATTAGTTTCCTGAATCATTGAAAATCCAGATTTTTTTAGAATGTATATGTTTTTTCATATTTAAATATAATTATAAGCTGATTAACAAAGATTGCTTTTGATTTTTAGACTAATTGTTATTTATTAAAATGTAGTAAATTGAAATTGAATGGCATTTATAAAACCATCTAATGTTGTATATTTATGTTATTAAAAAATAAGGAATGGAATTAAGAGCATTAATAATTGATGATGAAGATTTAGCAAGAAAGAACCTAGCTATGATTTTAGGTGATAGCTGTCCTGATGTTAAAATTGTGGGAATGTCTGGAGATATTCAAGATGCTAAAAGTAAAATTGAATTGGAAAAACCTGACGTTATTTTCTTAGATATTAGAATGCCAAGAGGGGCCGAAGGATTTGAACTACTCGATAGTCTGGAAACAAGAGACTTCTTTGTTATTTTTGTGACTGCATTTAAGGATTATGCGTTAAAAGCATTTAATGCAAACGCAATTCATTATGTTTTGAAACCAATAGATGTTGACGAGCTAATTGAAGCAGTAGGTAAGGTAAAGGAAGCAAAAGGGGTCTTTGAAAAACTACCAGCTAATTATGCTACCTATTTTGATTCATTAAAAAACTTATCTGCAGATCTTGAAAATAAAGGTTTTGGTAAAAAGATCGCAATTAGTCATACTAAAGGTATAAAGCTAATTGAAACAAATAGTATTGTTTATTTAGAAGCGGCGGGGAATTGTACAATGCTTCATTTTACAGATGGCAAGCGTTATCTAGATACTAGAACACTGAAAGTTTATGAGGGTATTTTGAATCCGGAAGAGTTTTACCGTATTCACAAATCACATATCATCCGTTTAGAAGGATTGAAAGAATATTTAAACGAGGATGGTCATATGGCTATTCTTAAAAATGGAAAAGTACTTCCTGTAGCAAGAAATAGAGTTTCAAGTTTTGTAAAGACCTTAAAAAAACTCTAATTTGAAAGTTGTTCTTTTTTGCTTAATAGGACTATTTAGTTCTCCACTTTGGTCACAGCAGTATAATTTTATAACATACGGGGTTATTGACGGTTTAGCACAATCCCAAGTCACAGATATATGTCAAGACAAATTGGGCGATTTATGGATTGGCACACAATCAGGACTAAGTCGTTACAATAGTCAAACTTTCGTTAACTATTCAATAGATGATGGTTTGGCTGATAATGTGATTTCACATATTATTATTTCAAAAGAAAACATATTATGGGTGGTTACCCCTAGTGGGTTATCGAAATTTGAAAATGGTAAATTTAAATCATTTTTCTTTTCAGAATCTATTCGAATTAATAGTATTGTTGAGGTTGATGGACTTTTTTTATTGGCTTCGAATTATGGAATTATATCATTTGATGGGCAAATTTTTAGTGATAAATACAAACCTGTTGAACCTATAAATCGAATTAGATCATTGGAAATGCTGTATGATTCTATTGTGTTAGTTGGCACTAGTGATGGGATGTTTGAATTAGTTAATAATCAACTGAAGTCATTTCCTTTAAAAGGCTTAAATGGAATCAATGTGATGGATGCTAAAGTTAGAGATAATGAGTTGATCATAGCTACTCGTTACGCTGGAATTATAGCTTATAATTTAAAAGCGAATCTTTACACATCTTATCCGGTAGATGGTATTCCGGTTACAAATTTATTCGTTGATGCTGCCAGTATATGGGCTTCAAGTAATTTTGGAGTGGTTGAGATTAGAAATGGTAAGACGAATTATTATACTGAAGAAAATGGCTTATCAATAAATTCGATTAAAACTGTGGATAAAGATATGGAGGGAAATCTATGGATTGGAACCTATGGTAAGGGTTTGCTTAAATTTTCTGGAAATGCAATTGTTAGTTATACAACAAAAGAAGGTTTGAGTTCTGATATAGTTATGAGCATAAGTCAGTTTGGAGATGGCAGTTTTGGATTTGGAACATATGATAAAGGATTTAGCCGTTTTACCGATAGAAATACGAATCAGAAATTTGATAGCCGATCGGGGCTAAATCATAATTCTGTTTGGGCTACCTATGTTGATTACAATGATTTCTGCTGGCTTGGAACAAGTGGTGGCTTAGAATGTTTAAAAGATGGGGTTCCGGTTTTAGAAAAGTTAACTAATCAAATTAATCAGAAAATAAGATCAATATGTCAAAGTTCTGATAGTTCTTTATTTTTAGGTGGGGCAGAAGGGCTTTGGATGATAAAAGATGATAGTTTAACTTTTTTAGAATCAACCGTTGAATTTAATATTTATAAAGTTGAGGTTTCAAAAGTTGGTGTTTTTCTAGCGACTTGGAGTGGTCTGTATTGGCAGTCTCATGATTCTATTAATGAGCCGTTTAATAAAATTACAATACCTGAGGAAAATATAAATACTCTCGCTATTGATCATTATAATAATATTTGGGTTGGTTCGATAAATGGACTTTATCTAGTATCTCCACAATTAGATGTAAAATTAGTAGAATTAGATAAGGGCAATTACCAGTCAAAAAATATAATGGGGATAATTAAGGACCGACAAAATAGAATGTGGGTTAGTACCACACATGGTTTATTCATGGTAAATGGGACGAATCAATTTAATGGATTATCAGCTTTTTATCAGTATACTCTATCGGAAGGTTTGGTTGATCTAGAATCTAATTTGAATGCCTTATTTGAAGATAAAGAAGGGTTTATATGGATGGGAACTTCAACTGCTCTTTCAAAAATAAACCCGGTATTAAATCCAGTATTATTTAGTTATAACCTCCCTACATTATCAATTACTGGTGTGCGTTTATTTAAGGAATCATTTAGTTATGCAGATTATAAAGTTGGAGAATTAATGGGGAATGGTACTCCCACTGCTTTAGAATTTCCATACACGAAGAACCATTTGACTTTTGACTTTATTGGAATTAATAATAAAAATCCTGATAAAGTATTTTACACCTATCGATTGCTAGGTGCTGAAGAAAAATGGTCTCCATTAACAAAGGAGAATAGTGCCAGTTATTCATTTATAAAACCTGGAACATATGAGTTTCAGGTTAAATCAGCTAACAAAAATTTAGAATGGACTGAACCAGTGATTGTTAAAATTGTTATTAATTCTCCTTTTTGGCAAAAGTGGTGGTTTATACTTATTATTGGTCTGGCGTTATTTAGCCTAGGATATTACATACTTCAATCACGTATTTCTGGAATTAAACAAAAGAAAGATAATGAACGGTTGGTATCAGAGAGTAAACTTCGTAATCTTGAACAACAATCATTAAATGCCAGCATGAATAGACACTTTATCTTTAATTCATTGAATTCTATTCAATATTTCATTAATAGTTCTGATAAGAAATCAGCAAATAAATATCTATCAAACTTTGCTCAGCTAATTAGAAAAAATTTAGATAGTTCTACCCAGCATAATTTTTTGGTTTCTTTAAACGAAGAAATAGAAAGAATTAACCTCTATTTATCTCTTGAAAAGATGAGATTTAGTGAAAAATTCGACTTTATAGTTAAAGTTGATGAAGAAATCGACTCTGAAATGATTCAAGTGCCCTCTATGATTTTACAGCCTTTTGTAGAGAATAGTATTATTCATGGTGTTTTACCTAAACAAGAAAAAGGATTGATTTCTATTATTATAAAAGAGGAAGGAGACTTTATAATTTTTGAAGTGTTGGATGATGGCGTTGGCATAGATTCAAGTTTAAATACTAAGGATGGTTTTAAAGGAGATCATAAATCTCAGGGAATGGAAATAACAGCCAATAGAATTGATTTATTACGGACTATTAATGGTGATAAGCTAATGATTATTGGCCCTTTTCAAATCAATAAGGACGGCAAATCGGTCGGCACCAAAGTTATCATTAAGTTGCCTTTATACTAGTGAATATGGAAGTGGAAAAATTGGTTGTCGTTGAAATTGCAAGTGTATTGGCCGGTCCATCAGTTGGGATGTTTTTTGCGGAACTTGGTGCCTCAGTAATTAAAATTGAACCCAAATTAACTGGAGGAGATGTAACTAGATCATGGAAATTAGCTAATGAAACAAAGTCTTCTAAAATATCAGCCTACTTTTCATCCGTTAATTACCAAAAGGAATATTATTTTTTGGACTTTAATGACCAAAATGACTTTAAACAAGTTATTGATTTTATTAAGTCTGCCGATATTGTGATTACAAACTTTAAAAAAGGAGATGATATTAAATTTGGTTTAGACTTTTTGAGTCTTAAAAAACTGAATAGTAAGCTAATTTATGGTGCAATTTCAGGCTTTGGGAATGAGAGTGACCGAGTAGCATACGATTTGATTTTGCAAGCTGAAACTGGATTTATGTCAATGAATGGTTCACCAAAATCAGGACCAGTGAAGATGCCAGTAGCACTGATTGATGTATTGGCAGGGCATCAATTAAAAGAGGGTATTTTACTTGCACTGCTAAGTAGAGGAAAAAAAGGAGGTGCGCTAGTTAATGTTTCACTATATGATACTGCAATTGCATCATTGGCCAATCAGGCAAGTAATTACTTAATGACCGGACATGTGGCTGAGAGAATTGGCAGTCTGCATCCAAATATTGCCCCATATGGTGAGATTTTTAAAACTAAAGACGACGCAAGTATAACTTTTGCAATTGGAAGTAATAAACAATTTATTAGTTTGCTATCGTGTCTAGACCTGAATCTATTGTCTACAGATAGCTCATTCGAAAATAATGTGAGTAGAGTCGAAAATAGAATTGAGTTGGCAGGCATTATTGCTTCAAAAGTTAAAGAAATGCAGTTGAAAGATATTTTAGATTATTGCCACCATAATTTTATTCCAGTTGCTGAAATCAAGAACATGCAGCAAGTTTTCAAAACTAAAAAAGCAAGAGATATGATTCTTGAAGAAACAATTGAGAATATAAAAACTGCCCGAGTAAAAACAATAGCTTTTAAAATAATTTAGTATCTAAATTTCTACTATTCCAAAATTACTTTTTTAACCCAGGTATGATCAACAGATTTTATAACTACAAAATACATTCCTTTGGTATACTGGTTTAGGTCAAGTTTAGTATTTTGAGCTGTAGGAATATGATTAGTAATTATCTTTCCTGACACATCTGTTATCATAATATAGTCCACATTTAAATATTTATTGAGATTAATATTTAGTTCACCAGAGGTAGGGTTTGGAAATATTTTGACTAATCCTAGATCAGATGTATTTATCGATAAAGCCCCCTCATTAATATTTAGCTGATAATCCTCAACTTCGCCATAGTTCGAAGTTCCACAAGGAGAAATTGGTCCTTCTGAAGTGACATCAAATGTAATTCTTACCCTCATTCTTGTTGTGCCAAGTTCCGCATTACTAGGAACTAAAATGACTGTATTCAAAGGGATGTTTGGTGAACCAACAATTACTTCCGAAAGCACTAACTCGCCTGCATCTGTAAAGTCTCCGTCGGAGTTCCAATCAATCCACGCTGCTATTTGGTCTCCATCATAGGCAACAGAAGAACTATTTAAAATAGCAGGAGTAATGTTAAGTTGATAAAATGAACTGGCTGATAATTCAATTGGTTGGTTTTGCCAGTAATGACTGTAATGATCGCAACTTGATGTTTTAGAAACACCAGCTAATGTTACATTGCTGATATACTCATCACAAGTGACTGATGTAGCATCACAATATCCTGTATTTGATGAACATGGGGTGTAAGCACCATCTAATTCAAGTACACCGGAATTGAGTGGATCAAGCCAAGGTTTTAATTGAGAAGAAGAGTTGTTACCGTCTTGTGTCCATGCTTTGTTAAACTTGCCATATAAATCTGGTAAAGTTGGAGCGTTGCAATAAGAGGATCCACCACTTAGGTGGCCTACTATTTTTCCATCAGTATTAAATAATGGTGAGCCAGAAGAGCCCCCTTCCGTTACGCCATGTCCATGTGTAGTCGATACCCAGTTAACTAACCAGTGTGCTCCTGACCATCCGCCGTTATATGTTGATGATGACACACTGGTTGAATAAGTACTTATTTTTTTTTCATCACCGTTTGGGTGATGAATCCCAACTCCTGATCCCGAAGCTCCATTATTTCTATTCCAGCCTGAATAGAAAGCATTGTATGCTGAAGGGATTGAGTCCTCTAGTTCAAGAAGTACAAAGTCACAACCCGCCACCTGATTTTGATTTGACGGAGGGTGTGTTCCTAATTCTGAAGAGGCTCTAAAATAGCCTCCTGACATGGTTTGAGATTGCGCTCCATTGTAAGGGGTTGTATTTCCTTGTGAGCACGTTGGTCTTTGATAATTAAAATACCAAAGATGGTCTTCAATATCAGTTGAGCTAGTTGGTTCACCACAATGATTGGCTGTTAAAATATATGGTTTACAATCTTGTTCAGTATTATTAATTACTGCGCCGGAGCAAAGGAAGGTGCCAGTTCCTAATACAAAGGTGTACTTAACAACTGCATCTCTTTGTGGCTCCCATCCAGCAATTTCCGAACAAGCTACATCAACTTGACAAGCATCAGCTCTATTGTCTGAAGCTCTTCCATTTTCGAATAATACCATCCTTTCACCCACACCTCTATAATAATAGGCTATTTCAGAAATGGAAATATTAGGTAATGATTGATTGTCCTTGGGCATATAATATTCTAGGGTTAATTTGTCACCCTGAATCATTTCAAATGCTGTAAATCCATCAGAATTTGATGTGAATGCACCAATATATTGAGAGTGGTTATCATTATATAAGTGCAATTTTCCTCCTTTAGGAATTTCTAGGTCTTGATTTAAATATACGCCTAATGCTTTTGCATCTTGCACTTTTATTCCTAACCTCCAAACTTTATCACCGCTCATCAATGTTGTCCAAGATCCTGAATTTAATATGTTTAATTGTGTTGAAATATTAACAGCAACTCTATATGGTTTATTTTTTTCTTCAGCCGATTTATCTTGTAGGTTTATAATTGCCGCTGTCGGCGCTTCTATCTCTACTATTTGATATTTATTGCTAATTGGTGTTTGCTGTTTATTTAAATCGAAACTCATTGGCAGACCACCATCACTTATTTGCGATTGCACAAGTGTAATAGAAAGTATAGCGATTAGCGTTAGTATTTTTTTCATAAAAAAGTTAAAAAGGTCATCATTCTACAAAGGTATGTTTAATCTTGTAGTTAAGAGTCAAAAATCAAGCCGAAATGCTAGTCATACCTTTCATTTAGATTGATTGCTTCGTTAATTATTTGGTTTCTAAATGTAATTGGTTTAAGAATTTCAATTTGACTTCCATAACTAAGAATTAATCTTTTCAGTTCTTCTGAAATTAAAACTTTAATTTGAAACGTATTTCTATTCTTTCCTTCTTTAAGTAACGTTTGCGAAGGGTGTAAAGGTTGGCTTACTATGTATTTTGAACCTAATTTATCTATTTTAAACTCAATTTTTTCTGGCTCGGTGTCGTATGAAGTGATTCCAATTGAATGCTTAAAGTATAAGTCAGGATTAAATTCTATTTTTTTAATATGATAGTTTTCTGAAAGTGTAAGGTTTTTCATTCTGTCTAACCCGAACGTAATAATTCTGTTTTTGTTAGCATTATAAGATATTAAATACCAGCGATTTCTGTATTCTTTTAATAATAGTGGGACCACCTCTCTATTTTTAGTTTTTTCTGAGACGAAGCTTGTATAATCGAATGTAATAATTTGATGTTCCTTAATGGCCTTTAAAATATCTGGTAAAAGTTCGGTACCAATGGTTTCTGGAACAGTTTCAAACTGGACATAATCTTCAACCATTTTTTCGCTTGGATTATTCGAAATATGTACACGATCAAATATTTTATCAATTGCAAAACCGAATTGTTTGAACATACTTACATCTTTAAACTGCATTAAGGTTTTTGTTGCAAATTTTATGGCTTCAATATCACTTTCAGAGAGAGGTATATTGTCAATTGAGAAATTTTCATCCTCATAGAAATATCCTTTTTCAATTTTACTATATTTTATTGGGGCATCATGATCCATTCGCATAGCAAATAAATCCTTTTCTATCGTTGAGTCGCAAATGTTCTCACCTGTACCTTCTCCATATAAAGCCTCTTCACAAGCTTGGCGTAACTTTTGTTTTGAAGGAAATGGAGAAAAGTTATTTCGAAGGGCTCGATCTATTATTCTGTATCTTAGTTGAGCGTTTTTTATTTGTGACATTTTTTGAAACTTTTTTACAAGATAAAACTATAAAAACATATTAACTTTGTAAAATTAGATGAAATTATTAATCACCATTTTATTGTTTGTAGGCTTCAATTCAAATTCATACAGTGCTGAAACTGATAGTTTGTATAGAGATAGCTTGATTATTTATGCGCAAACTTTAAAAGGGATTCCTTATCATTATGGTGGAGCTTCGAAAAAAGGTTTTGATTGCTCTGGTTTTGTTTATTATGTATTCAAAAATTTTAATCAATCTGTACCGAGGACAAGTGCAAGCTACAGCAACTTTGGTAAAAAAATCAGTCTAGACAAGGCAAAACCTGGTGACATAATTGTATTTACAGGAACAAATTCAAAAGTTCGTAAACCTGGACACCTTGGAATTATTTTAAAAAATAATAATGGAGTAGTTGATTTTATTCATTCCTCATCTTCTAAAAAAAATTATGGCGTAACTATTACTAGATATAATGGTAGTGGGTATGAAAAAAGATATTTATCAGTTGTAAAAGTAATCCATGAATCATAAACTATTTTTATTTTTTGTCATATTAGTTTGTATTAACTGTAGAAATGAGTTAGATGAAAACCTTGAAAGTTTAGGTGAGAATAGACAAGTTGAGACTGTTGAGACTTGTTTATGTTCAGAACTTGAAACAACTGAAGACAAAACTTTTACGAAAAATGGAGCCCTTTATACTGGAAACTGTATAATTAAGTATCATGATTCAGACCAAAGCTATATTGAAAAGCAAATTGTAAATGGCAGGTTAAATGGCAAAATAATTTACTATGGTAGTGACGGAACCGTTTTGTTTGAAGAAAAATACGAAAAAGGAACCCATCAGCTAGATTTGGATGTTGAGAATATTACTTGTAACTGTAATGACTTAATCAAAGAGAAAAGAGATAAGCTGACTGTACATCTGTATAAAGGACAATTGTTTAGAGGGGAGTGCTATAGCAATTTTCCAGGTTTAGACCAACCTTATATACGAATATCTTATACTAAAGGTTTGAGAAACGGTTTCACATGGTACTATAATAAATTTGGAGACATTTTATACACTGAAAAATATAAAGATGATGAGCTTACAAAAGTGATTTATCCCAAAAAATAAATTAGGCTTTAATCTGTTTTCCCTTATAGCCAAATAGTTTGTAAAACTTGATGGCTTTTAAAACCTCAACGGGTACATCTTCCTCCCAATCCTTTGCGTCAGCCTTAATTTTTGCTAATACATCATCAGAAAATATAGTTAAGAGAGAGGAGTTATAGTCAGTAATTGCTGCTACTTTATCAGTCTTTGCCATATAATCAAGCAATCCTTTTAGATGAGGTTCCAGATCAAAATTATCAAGGGTGTAGAGTTCTCCGGATTCTACATTTATTGCAGGATAAACATACATTTTAACATGACGACCAAAACCTCTTCCAAATGCTTCCAGTAGGCCTCCTTCTAAATTCTCATAATAGCGTTCACTAAATATAGATTGTAAATTATAAACACCTAAAACTACGCCCATTTTGTAACCTTTCGCAAAGTCCGACAAGTATTCAATCATTTTATAGTGCTTCAAATAATTACTAACCATTACTGTATACCCCATTGAATTTAATAGGTCAGCTCTATCTAAAAAATCTTTAATAGATATCTTTCCGTCCGCTGTTAAATCCTTAAGTGTTAATTCTAATAATACTTGAACTCTCTCTGGGTCAACATTTTTGTCTTCTAAGAAAGCGTCTAAACCTGTTGACACCATATCAACATGAACTTTTGTTACAGGTCTAAAACGACCACGCATTAAAAAAATATTCTTCTTGTAAAGTGCATCAGAAGCTTGAATAACACTGCCTGTTTGATCAAAAATAGTTGCATTTGTTAAACCTTGTTTCACTAGCAACAAAGCAATTAGTCTATTGTCAACATGTTCGTAATCTGGTCCTGTTACTGAACACATGTCTATTTCTAATTTATCTTTAGGCAAGCGGTAGGATAAATCGGACAAAAATTCGGTAATTTTTTCATATTTAGTATAAGCAGCATGTATTAAATTTACACCAAGAATTCCTAACGCTTTTTGCTGTTCTTGGTGGCTATTATCATGCATTTTAACATGTAGAATAATCTGATTTTCTTTGCCTCCCTTTTCTAGCTGATATTTTATGCCGACCCAACCTTGACCTTGATTCGTTTTGTGATAATTGAGGGATTCAACTGTATTAGCGAAAGCAAAAAAGCGTGATTGTTCAGCTCTTTGTGGGATGGTTTTTTGAAGGTTTTCAAACTCTTTGTCAAGCATCTGTTGTAACCTGTCTTCACATACGTATCTGCTACATTTTCCATACATACTGTCACTTATTTTCATATCATAAGCAGAGTGTGTATACGCAATAGTTCCTGAAGAACCACCAATTCTAAAAAAAGTGGCAGCTACCTCTTGACCAGCGCCAATTTCAGCAAATGAGCCATAAATACTTTGGTCCAAGTTAATGGATAGTGCTTTTTCCTCGGTAGTCAGTCTTTTTTTAGTCATTTCATTTAATCTTAAAGCAAAGCTAAGGGTTTCTATTTAAAACAAAGATAATTCAGAGATATAACGGCAATATCTTATGTTAATTATGTAGAGCATATGATTAATCTTTAGTTTTGTTATTTAGCACTTTTAAAAAGTGTAGCAAGATCACTAAATCTAAGAAATCTAAATCCAAAAATTAATAAAGTACCAATGATCAAATTTAAAATAATTTGACTATTTTGGCTTAAAAGGTCTAATCCAAAAAACAGTTTAAATTCACTTAGGTTCATACCAATTAGAACAAGACTGAAAATTAATATTTTTGAGAGTAGAGAAAAATCAATTTTGAAATAAAAAACTCGGTAAGCAATAATGATTTGTATAATGGCCGTCATACTTTGCGTAATTAGTGTGGCATTCGCAGCACCAATTGCTTTGTATTTTGGTATGAGAATAAAGTTGAGAACAAGATTCAGAATCACACCAAATAGTGCCATATAGTTTAAAATCTTTAAATTTCCATTGGCAGTTAAAAGAGTGCCAAAAATGTATGTAAAAGCAATTGGAATAAAAGATAGAATTAAAAATGAAAAGGAAATGAATGATGTTGAATTTGTATCATTATATCGCCAACCCATAATTGTAGATGCATAGTGATAACCAATAATTGCTATCATTATACTGCCTGGAACTAAAAGCTTAATTGGTGTTTTAACCATAGGGTAAACTGTTTTCTTTTCTTTAATAAGCCTAGCATAGATTGGAAGAAGAAGTCCGGCAAAAAGAAGTGCAATCATGTTAACAGCATCTAAATACCTAAATCCTTGTGCGTATATTCCGGCTTGATACTGCCCATCATCCAAAAGGCGTTCAATCATAATCGCATCAATCCGATTGTAAATAAACATTAGAAATATTAAAATAGCATAAGGGGCACTTTGCTTTAATAGTGTTAATGTATAGCTTCTATTAAATCGAATTTTAATAAATTTTATATGTCTAAAAACAATAAGTAAACTAACAATTGCTGTTAAACCATAAGCAATCATTTGTGCCACAATAAATGTGAAAATTGTAAATTCTTCTACAAAAGTATTTGTCCATAATAAAATACTGCAAATGATAATAAGTAATAGCCTATCGAATACGGAGAGGAAAGCTTCTGCTTTAAACTGATGCAAACCTGTCAAGTTGGCTCTTATAAATTGAATTCCTGATATTAAGAATTGATTGAAAATTAATAAGAGCAATATTTTTAAACTGATTGTATTATAGTTTAGGATTAATCCGATTGCTATAATGGATAGTAGGTATAGAAAAAATAATATGAACTTTATGGATAATAATTTTGAAAAGTAATTACCCACCAAATTAGGGTGTTGTGCAATTGTTTTTGAAGTGTAATTGGCAATCCCGAAATCCAATATTATATTGAATAAAAACGTCAGATTAAGTAAAGAAAAGTAAAGTCCGTATTCAGATGTTCCAACTTGATTCTGCACTTCTGCATCAATCCCAAAAATATAGAATGGCTTAATAATTAAATTAAGAATAATGATGAGTGCCAAATTGAAGATGAAAGTTCTTTGCATCTAAAATTATGATTCGTTTACAAAAATAAAGTTCTGTTTGTTGTGCTTTTTAGGGTTGAATACAACTTTTTTATTGTTTTCAATGACGTAGGCCACATAATTCATTTCTTCGAGTAGGTTAAAGCATTTGTCTCTATTGCTATTTGGCCATAATTCTAAATAAATAACAGGTTTATTCCTCTCAATAAGGCTTTGCCCACCTAATAAGGCAAAGAATTCAAAATTTTCAATATCCATTTTAATTGCTGATACTGATTCAGAAATTTCATCATCCAGTTTAACAGATTTTACCTTAAACTTATCTCCTTCATTCCATTCTTCAATGCTTTCATGCAATACATGAGCTAGACCTTGCATTTTAACCTTACCCTTTAAAGGTAAAACCATTTCCAAAAAAGTATTTTCATTGCCAACAGCAATTGGTAAAACACGAACATTTCTTAAGTTAAATCGCTTGATAATTTTATTAAGTATCGCTATGTTGTCAGGTATTGGCTCAATAGAATAAATAGCATGTTGAGGAAATTTTTTTGATAAATGGTAGGTCATTATTCCAATATTAGCACCTACATCTAAAATAATTCCTTCTTTCGAAATGGCATCTATAAAATGGAAAAAATCGCCTTCTTTTCTATCAAGATGTAGTGTTTTAATTTTAAATTTTGCAAATACATAAAGGTATTGTTGGTAGCCCAATAGTTTTTGCAAAATGTATTTTATGCCGTTCTTCATAATGATTAAAGGCAAAAGTAAACTTTTATTCCAATTAGCTGTGTTTTGAAGTCGGATGGATTTCTTTTTTATGCATGTGTTAATGAGAATATTTATTTAAATTCGTACCGTGCGTATAGCCATTAATACAAGGTTTTTATTACCTCATAAAATGGAGGGATTTGGTAGGTTTACTTACGAGGTAGCTAAACGTCTTGTGGCGCTTCACCCTGAACATGAATTTTACTTTTTTTTCGATCGTGCTTTTGATTCAAAATTTGTCTTCGAAAAAAATGTAATCCCTGTGGTTTTGAATCCTCCCGCTAGACATCCTATTCTTTTTAAAATATGGTTTAATTGGTCTGTTACAAGGGCATTAAAAAAATATCGTATTGATTTGTTCTTCTCTCCTGATGGCTATTTATCTCTGAGAACTGATGTGCCACAGATTGCTGTTATACATGATTTAAATTTTGAACACTTCCCGGAAGATATTCCATTGAGACCAAGAAAATATTTAAAAGTTAACTTTCCATTATTTGCAAAAAAAGCAAAGCATATTATTACAGTATCAGAATTTTCGAAGCAAGATATAGTCGATAACTATAATATTGAATCTGAAAAAATTTCAGTAGCTTATAATGGTGCAAGTCCTATTTTTAAGCCGCAATCAGAACAAATAAAGAATGAAATTAAAAAAGAACATTCTGAGGGTAAGTCCTATTTCGTTTATGTTGGCGCCATTCACGCAAGAAAAAATGTTCAGCGCTTAATAGAGGCATTTAAGCAATTTAAAAACAAAACCAATTCTGAAACAAAACTATTAATTGTAGGCGAAGCTACTTGGAAGACTTTGGAAATAGACAACAATATAAAAGATGTTCTTTTCACTGGACATGTTGAGATAGAGAAACTAACTCAAATAGTAGGTTCAGCAAAAGCACTGTGTTTAGTGTCCTACTTTGAAGGCTTTGGCATTCCATTAGTTGAGGCTATGCAAAGTGGTGTGCCAGTTTTGTCAGGCAATTTAACTGCATTACCTGAGGTTTGTGGTAAAGCAGGATTGTTGGTTGATCCTTATATTTTGGAGGAAATTTCTAAAGGCCTTGAGCAATTAGACTCTGATGATTCATTGCGTTCAGAAATGATTGAATTAGGTTTTAAACAGGTGGAAACATTCTCATGGGATGCATCTGTTCAGGTCATTTCTAAAGTGCTGTTTCCTTAAATTCGGTTCTTTTTATTTTTTACCGATTCTAAATATTTGCTGAAGAGACGTTTTACAAAGTAAAAAATGCTGACATTTATTTAATTTCAATTGATTATTTTTGATTAAACATTTAAGATGACACATAAAACAATAACGGAGTGGACTGGCGATATGGGGTTTGAAACTGAGCTTCCTGGTGGTACTGTAATATATGATGCAGATATTGAAGTAGGTGGTAAAGACAGTGGTGTTAGACCAAAAGCCACTATGCTTGGTGCTTTGGCAGGCTGTACAGGAATGGACGTGACATCTTTGCTTAAGAAAATGCGTGCTGAGGTAGATGAGTTTAGGATTGAAGTGGATGGTGATTTAACAGATGAACATCCAAAAAAATACCATTCGGTAAGTGTTCGTTACTATTTTTCTGGAGCAGAACTCAAAAAAGATAAAATTGAAAAAGCAGTTGACTTATCAGTAAATAAATATTGTGGTGTTTTTGAAATGTTCCGGAGTTTTGCAGATATAACACACGAAATTATTTATGAATAACACAATAAACAATATAACCCTTTATCTCTGAAAATAAATAACGCTACTGCCTTACAAATTTTGATGTAAACGATCCATCTTTGGTTTGACCTTGAATAATATAGGTTCCAGCTTGTAAATGAGCTATTGAAATACTTCCATAATTTTGTTCAAGAACCAGTTGCCCTGTCAAGTTATAGATTTGAATATTCATTATTTTAACAGATGACTCTAAATAAATAAAATCTTCGGCAGGATTTGGATAAATAATAAGGTCAATTTGTTCTTTTTTATCAATTCCAGTCGTATAGGAATAGCTATAATTAGTGATGTAGTATGGAATCAATGTGCCTGTAGAATCTGGACTATAGTACGTTCGTTTGGTTATAAAATTGTCTAAATCATATTCGTAAGTTTGCTTCACAGTATCATTACCAAAAATTAGTGTATACTCAGAATGAAGATTTTGGGAATTGGAATTAAATATTCCCGTAGCAAAAATTGTTGTAGTAGGAGCATTGTTAACTACTTCATATGCTATGAAACCGCTTGGCTCTGTGCCCGAATAATTATACACTAACCTATACAACCCTTCCAAACCACCATTTCCATCATCTTCATATAAATCCACATATTGAACATTATTTCCGTTGTAAGACACCTCAGTTTGACTATTTAAATCCGTTGTTCCGTTAAATAGATCAACAAAATAACTTTTCGATTTATTTACACTACTTGTTCCTGAATTATAAAAAATAGAGTCAAGCTGTCCAACAATAAAACCAGGAGAAACAAAATAATTTTCACTAGTTATCAATTGGTCAAAATTATCATATTTAAAAACGGAGCTATCAAAAGTTTCCCAATTCATTCCAAAATTATTCTGGGATAACCTTAATGTCATTTTACCGCTTGCATTATATTCATATAAAGTTCTTGAAAATTGATCTTGTATAGATTCAATCACTTTATTGTTAGCGGACAATGTGTTAAAGGTTGTGTCTTGTGCCTGAAGCGGGTAGGAACCACCAGAAAAAAATCTTTCTTGATTAGAGTGAATAATATATGCAGGCTTATCAGTCGGCAAGATAAATCCAAAAAAATCTTCAGCAAATTCAAATTTGGGCTTAAATTCTGGCAATGTGCCAATAAGTGAATTTGAGTAAATGTATGCCGTGGAATCAATTTCATCAAATTGCCCAGACTGATTAAGAAATATTTCCGTAATGGATGTTAATTGTTTTTGACCAAAAGCAACTATTGAGAATAGCCCAAAACTTGCTAGTATAATGTTTTTCATGACACGTTTTTTACGTAAAAATAATATTTTACCAGCAATCTTGTATTATTTTCACTTTTTTAAAGAATTTATATAATAATAACCACAACTCATTAATATGGCAGTTGACTTTTTTAATTACTCCAACTTACAATCAAATATTTCCAACTGCTTTAAGTTGTCAATCAACTCTTTATTAATATTTACCTTCATATTTCTAGATGGCATTTTTAAACTTGTTTTGGATTTATGATCATGCAGTATAAATTTTAATTGACAGTTACCAGTATGGTCAGAAACAATTGCATACAAATCATCAATAACCATATCTGTTAAATCGGATTGTTCAACAGATAGTACTAAACTTTTCGTCTTTTTTTCCTTTACATCTGCTAACAATTCTATCGAATTATAAGCTAACTCTAGTCCGTCTCCCCATTTTCGAGGGCCAATTTTACCATTTAAAAAAACAAAAGTGCCGATAGTTAAGAGATGTTTGAATCGAAGATAATTTTCTCCGAAAATAAACTGTTTACTGGAGTCCGTGTAATCTTCTATTTCAAAAGTACCAAATGGTTTGCCATTTTTGGTGGTTCTATGCTCTGCTGAAGTAATGATTCCTGCAATAAATTGTTCTTTGCCTTTATGTTCTTCTAAATTATTTAGGTTTGAAACACTACAGCCATTGCAAAAGCTATCAATTTCCAATTTATAATCGTCTAAAGGATGCCCTGATATATAAATGCCAACTACTTCTTTTTCTTTACTGAGTTGAGTTAATGTAGGCCACTCTTCCGCTATTGGTGGTTGAGGAACAGGAATGTCAACTTCTGAATCACCTCCAAACATTGATACTTGCGAAGAATTTACATTTTCTTGAAATCGGGCTCCATATTTAGTAACTATTTCTATGAATGGGCGATTATTATTGTCTTCAGTGAAAAACTGTGATCGTTTTATTGTACCAAAAGAGTCGAAACCTCCAGCTAAAACTAGATTTTCGAAAACCCTCTTGTTACATAATCTTAGATCAACACGTGTTGCTAAATCAAAAACTGAGGTATATATACCATTCTCTTTTCGTTCATTTACGATTGAATCAACAGGTTTATTCCCAACACCTTTTATGGCACCTAATCCAAATCTGATCGCCCCATTTTGGTTAACAGTAAATTTATATTGAGATTCATTTACATCCGGTCCTAGTACTGGAATGCCTGCACGCTTGCATTCTTCCATGAAAAAAGTAACCGTTTTAATATCATTCATGTTGTTACTTAAAACAGAGGCCATGTATTCAGCTGGATAATGTGCTTTTAAATAGGCTGTCTGATAAGCAATATAGGCGTAGCAAGTTGAATGTGACTTGTTAAAAGCATAGGAGGCAAATGCTTCCCAATCTACCCACATTTTTTCTAGTGCTTTTTTATCATGTCCATTGCTACCACCTTGTTCTAAGAATTTAGGTTTCATTTTGGCCAAAAGTGCCAAATTCTTTTTACCCATGGCTTTTCTCAAAGTATCAGCTTCACCTTTCGAAAAGTTAGCTAGCTTTTGTGATAAAAGCATTACCTGTTCTTGGTAAACAACAATGCCATAGGTTTCTTCTAGATATTCTTTATTAGCTTCAAGGTCATAAACTATTTCCTCCGTACCATGTTTCCTTCTAATAAAAGAAGGAATATATTCTAATGGTCCAGGACGATAAAGTGCATTCATAGCAATAAGATCTGCAAAAACACTAGGTTTTAGTTCTCTTAAATATTTCTGCATTCCTGCAGATTCATATTGAAACACACCAACAGTTTCACCTTTTTGGAACAGCTCATAGGTTTTTTCATCCTCTAATGAAAAGTCATCAGGAACTAGTTCTATACCATGTTGTTCTTTTATAATTTTTACGGCATCTTTTATTAGGGTCAAGGTTTTTAAGCCTAAAAAATCCATTTTTAGAAGTCCGGCGTCTTCAGCAACAGAATTGTCGAACTGTGTACAAAACATGCCGGAATCCTTAGCCAATGCAACTGGAACAAAATTGGTAATGTCTGATGGTGTAATGATTACGCCACATGCATGTATTCCAGTATTTCTCATTGAGCCTTCTAGTGCTCGGGCTTGATTAACAACTTCTGCTGCTAGGTCATTACCCTTTGCAATAGATTTTAGTTCATTGGCCCGTCCAATATCATCTTGATTATTGCCTAATTTTTCAGCTAATTCAACTTCATCTAAGCCAAATAATTTAGCTAATTTAATATCAGGGACTAATTTTGCAAGCCTATCAGCTTCGTGTAAAGGAAGGTCTAATACTCTGGCCGTATCACGAATTGATGATTTTGCAGCCATAGTACCATAAGTGATAATTTGTGCAACTTGATTTTCGCCATACTTTTCGATTACCCAATCAATGACACTTTGACGGCCCTCGTCATCAAAGTCAATATCAATATCGGGCATTGATATCCTTTCTGGGTTTAAGAAACGCTCAAATAGTAAATCATATTTTATAGGATCAATATTCGTTATTTCTACACAATATGCAACAGCTGATCCTGCTGCAGATCCACGACCTGGGCCAACTGATACGCCCATGTCTCTTGCCGCATGACAAAAATCCTGGCAAATTAAAAAATAACCAGGATAGCCCGAATTTGCAATAGTTTGTAATTCAAAATCGAGTCGTTCTTTGACCGATTCATCAAATTCTCCCCAACGCTTTTTAGCCCCCTCGTATGTTAAGTGACGTAAATAGTTATTTTCTCCTCTTGTCCCCCCATCTTCTTCATCTTTAGGATCTCTAAATTCTTCAGGGATATGAAAATTAGGTAGTAAAATTTCCGAAGCTAACGGATAAGGCTCGCATTTATCTACAATCTTATTCGTATTGGAAATGGCTTTTGGAAAGTCACTAAACAATTTGACCATTTCTGCTGTAGATTTGAAATAATATTCCTCATTTTCAAGTCCGTATCTAAATCCTCTACCGCGCCCCTTTGGAGTTGATTGAAGTTCACCATCTTTGATACATAATAATACGTCATGCGCATTAGCGTCCTTTTTGTCTAAATAGAAAGTATTATTAGTGGCCACCAATTCTATTTGATGCTTTTCAGCAAGTTTTACTAGGGTTTCATTAATAATGTTCTCTGATTCTAATCCATGACGAATCAATTCGATATATAAATCGTCTTTGAACTGCTGCTTCCACCATAATAGTGCATCTTCCGCCTGTTTTTCGCCTACATTTAAAATTAAGTTTGGAACCTCTCCATTGGTACCGCCAGTTAAAACAATAATGTCGTCCTTGTATTGTTCTATGACGTTTCTATCAATTCTAGGGATATAGTAAAAGCCTTTAGTGAAGGCAATAGAAGACATTTTTGCTAAGTTTAGATATCCTTTTTTATTTTTAGCAAGGAGCACAACTTGGTATCCATTGTCCTTATTAGACTTGTCAAGGTGATCTTTACAAACATTAAATTCACAGCCAACAATTGGAGTAATCGGTTTGTCTGTAACTTCTTCTCCAGTTTCTAATGCAGCCTTTGTTTTTTCTTCAATTTCAGCATTATGTTTTAATGCCGCCCTAACAAAATGAAATGCAGCCATCATGTTGCCTGTGTCAGTTAGTGCAACACCACTCGATTTTTCAGAGACTGCCTTTTTAACAAGGTTGTTAATTGAAATAGTAGACTGAAGTATTGAGAATTGAGAATGATTGTGTAAGTGCGAGAAGTTAATGCCTTTTAAGGCTTCAATATTTGCTTTTATCTCAGCATTACTAGGGCCACTTTCAACAGTTTTTCTTGCCTTTATTTTTTCGCTTTCCTCTTTTAAATTGAGATGTTGAAGCCCAATTAGTTTAAATTTGGTAGGATTTTTTGTTTGAAAATCTTTAACATATTGATCGCCTAAATTGAAGTCGGAATCTAAATAGTTTTGAATTCTAATCAGTTCAAAAAAGCAACGTGTAGTTGCTTCAACATCAGCCGTGGCATTATGGGCCTCACCAAAACTTTCGTTAAAAAGATGCGAATGCAACTCCGTAAGCGTGGGTAATTTAAATTTTCCACCTCTTCCTCCAGGTAATTGGCATAAGGAGGCTGTCCGTTCAGTACAAGTATCTAATAAGGGAATATCTAATAGTGGACTTTCTGTTGAGGTCCTGTGAAATTCACAACCCATTATATTTAAATCGAATCCTACATTTTGACCAACAACAAATTTAGCTTTCCCAAGCGCTTCGTTAAAGGCTTCTAATGCAGTTTCCAATGCTACACCTTGCTCTTCTGCTAACTCTGTCGAGATACCATGAATTTGCTCTGCATCAAATGGTATGTTAAAGCCATTTGGTTTAATTAGAAAGTCTTTGCTTTCAATTAATTTTCCCCATTGATCATGAACTTGCCAAGCTATTTGAATACACCTTGGCCAATTGTCAGTATCAGTGATTGGGGCATTCCATCTTTTTGGTAATCCAGTAGTTTCGGTGTCAAATATAATGTACATTAGTAACTAGAAGGTGTTGTGTTATAGAAAGCATTAAAATTACAATCAAAATTAAATTTATTCAGTAATTTAGACCTAGAATTATTAACAAGTTTTGAATGCAGTTTTTAAATCAAATTAATCGAGTGATATCTGCCTTTATAGGCAGTTTAAAGTTTGTTGTTAAATACAAGCTATATGCTTATTTTTTACCAGCATTTGTATTGGCTGTTTTGTTCTATTTTTCAATGCATGGTGGTGCTTCTCTTTCTGATAAAATGTCATTTATGGAAGATTGGTGGGTAATTGGAACTATTGTTAGTTGGTTTACATCCGGTATAAAAGCGGTTTCATTTCTATTTTTTGAAATCGTAATATTAGTATTTCTGACACCAATTAATTCCTATTTTGCAGAAAAAGTAAAGGAAGATTTGACGGGAATAAAGGTTGAGTTTGGATGGGGGCAATTTATAGGTAGTATTTTTAGAAGTATAAGAATTTTCGCAGTTGCGTTTGCTGCTGAAATTAGTTTAATAATATTATTATGGTTGCTTTCATTTATGCTAGGGGATTGGTTCTATAAAATAGTTTCATTTGTTGTTTCGTCTTTCTTTATTGGTTTTTCCTTTTTCGATTTTGGTTTAGAATTAGATGGTAAAAAATCAAAAGTAAGCTGGAAATGGGCCTTAGAGAACAAGTTTTTATGCCTAATAGGAGGTTTAATTTTTAGTATTTCCATCTACATTCCAGAGGAAACTGGATTTTTAATTCTATTTCTAATTAGTATAAGTTTGGTGCCACATATGTTAACAATAGCATCTGTCCAACTTTATTTTAAAGATTTAGCGAAAAAAAATCACCTGAGCTTGTTAGCCAAGATGATTTTTGATTTTTTTATGAAAATTATAAGCCTTAGTTAAGGCTAATATCTTGAATAATAAATTGTGATTGAATTAGATTTTTACTGGCTCTTCCAGTAATTATATCAAATAATTGAGCTGCTTCAAAAACGGATAAGCTTGATTCAATGCCATTGATTTGATGTCTATTTAACTTTTCTTTGGCAAGGGATTTAAAACATTTTTTCATTTAGTGTATTTTTCGTTTCTTAAAGTTTCGTTTTATCTATTACGCAATGTTTTTCAAAAAGGTTATAAAAAAAAACTTTTGTATGTCCAAGCAATGATAATTTTACTATCTTACGCGCTTTAATTTTTAGAACAAAACGAAATGTCTGATAAGGTTGAATACCAAATGGAAGTTGAAGTGAAATCTTCAATAAACGTACTTTATAACATGATAAGTACACCAAGTGGATTGAGTGAATGGTTTGCTGATAATGTGAATATTAAGAAAGATGTTTTTACTTTTATCTGGGACGGAAGCGAAGAAAGTGCTAGAATGTTGTCTAAGAAAAAAAGCGAGTTTGTTAAGTTTCAGTGGATGGAAGACGTTGAGGCGAATATTAAATCGTTTTTTCAAATCAGAATTAAAATTGACGAGTTAACTAATGATGTTGCTTTAATTATCACCGATTATGCCGAAGAAGATGAAATTGAGGAAGCCAAATTACTATGGGAGAATCAAATTTCTGATTTAAAGAAAGTCATAGGCTCATAAATTCATACCTTTGTTATGGGTTAAATAACACATTTTCTTGAAACGGATATATTTATTCATTATTAAGTCCTTTATTGGACCATTTATTATCACTTTCATAATTGCTATGGTGTTTCTCATTATGCAATTTGTGTGGAAGTATGTTGATGATATTATGGGTAAAGATATTGAGATGCTAGTAATTTTTAAATTACTGTTTTTGACTTCTGCCAATGTCATTCCAATGGCATTACCAATTGCTATTCTTTTTTCATCAATTATGACCATGGGGAATTTAGCTGAGAGTAATGAACTTACTGCTATGAAATCTGCAGGTATGTCTTTGTTTAAGATTATGAGGCCAATGGTTGTTTTTGTTATTTTATTGGCTATTTCAACATTCTACTTTTCAAATTATATTTTGCCAATTGCTAATCTTAAACAAAGGGCCTTAATATACGATCTGCAGCAAAAGAAGACTACTTTTTATATTCCTGAAGATACTTTTTACAATGATATTCCTGGCATGTCGTTAAAAGTTGATAGCAAGGATCCTGAAACAGGAAAACTCTTCGGTGTTTTAATCTATATGGGTGCACCCCGTAAAACTATTAAGGCGGAAACTGGTGAAATACTTTTTAGTGATGATAATAACTTTTTATTTTTAAAGCTTTCAAATGGATCATTATATGAAGAGTCAAAAATGCAGTTTGATAGGAATACTCGTTATGCTTTCAACAAGACGTTTTTTAAAGAATCAGTAGTCAAATTTGATGCTTCAGATTTTAATTTGAAAAAATCAGATGAGGACCTCTATAAAAGGGATTATGAAATGATGAATTTTAAGCAACTAGCTTCAACACTTGATACTATTTATATTGATATGGATACCGTCAAAAAAGAATTTCAGAATCGTGTAAAGAATGATGTTCTATTGTTTAAATCTTTTTATAGACCCAAGCATGATTCCTCATCAATTGAAGGTTATGTACATCATAAAATAATTGATTCAATTTTTTCTATTGATCAACTAGATGATTTATCATATTCACAAGCGCTACACTTAGCACAAGTTAATATTCGTTCAAGAAAAGACTATGCGAAAATGGCCACTGCAAGAAAAATTGGGCAAATGGATACAGTTAATAATTATAAGGTAGCATGGCATCAAAAATTCACGCTTGCATTTGCTGTAATAGTTCTGTTTTTTGTTGGTGCACCT
>JBGCFR010000021.1:0-62020 GCA_045107045.1 Crocinitomicaceae bacterium | reverse complement strand
TTCCCAATTGGCACTACCACCAATACCTTTGAAGTGACGGATGCCTCTGGAAATAAGGCTAGCTGCTCATTTGATATTGTGATTACGGATAACGAATTGCCTACGATTACCTGTATCGCTGATATTCTTCAGAATAATGATGTAGGTCTATGTGGTGCCAATATAACATATTCGTTGCCGATTGGTTTTGACAACTGTCCTATGACAACAATCAATCAGACAACAGGTTTAGCGAGTGGAATGATTTTTCCAATCGGCACAACTACCAATACATTTGAAGTAACAGATCCTTCTGGAAATACGGCAAGTTGCTCGTTTGATGTGGTGATTACTGATGCAGAATTACCAACCATTACTTGTATAGCAGATATTACTCAGAACAATGATTTAGGTATTTGTGGGGCTGTAATAGCCTTTGCAGGACCGATTATTGGAACAGATAATTGCCCTGGCTCAACTACTATTCAAACAGCAGGTTTAGCAAATGGAAGTGTATTTCCGGTTGGTACAACAACTAATACTTTTGAAGTAACAGACGCTTCTGGAAATGTGGCGAGCTGTTCATTTGATGTTGTGATTACGGATAACGAATTACCAACCATTGTTTGTGTAGCTGACATTGCTCGGAACAATGACATTGGCGTGTGTGGCTCAACTGTTGTTTATAATACACCAGTAGGACTCGATAATTGTCCAAATTCTATTATCGTTCAAACAGCAGGCTTAGCCAGTGGCAGTGTATTCCCAATCGGCACGACCACCAATACCTTTGAAGTGACTGATGCCTCTGGAAATGTGGCTAACTGCTCGTTTGATGTTGTGATTACGGATACAGAATTGCCAACCATTGTTTGTGTCGCTGACATTGCTCAGAACAATGACATTGGTGTGTGTGGTTCAACTGTTGTCTATAATACACCTATTGGACTCGATAATTGTCCAAATTCTATCACTATACAAACCGCTGGATTACCAAGTGGCAGTGTATTCCCAATCGGCACTACAACTAATACCTTTGAAGTAACAGATGCCTCTGGAAACGTAGCAAGTTGTTCCTTTGATGTTGTCATTTCAGATACGGAATTGCCAACCATTGTTTGTATAGCTGACATTGCTCAGAACAATGACATTGGCGTGTGTGGCTCAACTGTTGTCTATAATACACCTGTAGGACTCGATAATTGTCCAAATTCTATCACAGTGCAAACAGCTGGCTTAGCCAGTGGCAGCGTATTCCCAATTGGCACTACTACCAATACCTTTGAAGTCACTGATGCCTCTGGAAATGCGGCGAACTGCTCATTTGATGTTGTGATTACAGATGCTGAACTGCCAACCATTGTCTGTCTTACTGACATTGCTCAGAACAATGACTTAGGTGTATGCGGCTCAACTGTTGTTTATAATACTCCTGTAGGACTGGACAATTGTCCAAATTCAGTCACTATTCAAACAGCTGGACTGGCCAGTGGCAGTGTATTCCCAATTGGCACTACTACCAATACCTTTGAAGTGACTGATGCCTCTGGAAATGTGGCGAGTTGCTCATTTGATGTTGTGATTACAGATGCAGAATTACCAACCATTGTTTGTGTCGCTGACATTGCTCAGAACAATGATTTAGGCGTTTGTGGTGCAACTATTACTTATGTCACTCCAGTAGGATTAGATAATTGTTCAAATTCAGTCACTATTCAAACCGCTGGCTTAGCAAGTGGCAGTGTATTCCCAATCGGGACGACTACTAATACGTTTGAAGTGACTGATGCCTCTGGAAATGTGGCGAGCTGTTCCTTTGATGTTGTGATTACGGATAACGAATTACCAACCATTGTTTGTGTAGCTGACATTGCTCAAAACAATGATATAGGTGTTTGTGGCGCTACCATTACTTACACAGCTCCTATTGGATTAGATAATTGCCCAAATTCAATCACTTTACAAACCGCTGGATTACCTAGCGGCAGTGTGTTCCCAATTGGCACGACTACCAATACCTTTGAAGTGACTGACGCCTCTGGAAATAAGGCTAGTTGTTCGTTTGATGTCGTGATTACGGATAACGAATTACCAACCATTGTTTGTGCAGACTCTTTTGAGTCTTGTGATTCAATTCTAACAGTTAATGATCCAGAAATTGCTGACAACTGTGCGAATCCATTTTTTGAACTGACTTCAGGCTTAGTGAGTGACACCATATTCCCTGTGGGAGTGACAACGAATGTCTATACAGTAACGGATGCAAGCGGTAATCAAGCCACATGTTCTGTTGAGATTACTAGATTTCAATTACCAACCATAGATGCCGGTGCTGATTTAAAAATTGATGCTGGAAAAAATATAGACATTGATGCAGTTAGCACAAATGCAGACCTGTTTGAATGGAATCCGATAGAAGGTTTGGATGATCCCACTTCGGAAAATCCGAATGCAGACCCAATGTACACGACCACCTACTCTATATTAGTGACCTCACCTGATGGATGTGTTGCCAAGGACAGTCTTAACATTAAAGTCAATCCTGTAATTGAAGTTAACAATTTTATGAGCCCGAACAATGACGGTAAAAATGACACTTGGATTATAAAAGGCCATTACCTGCTTGATAATTGTGTAATTCAAGTGTATTCTGGATGGGGTAATTTAGTTTATGAATCCAATAACGGCTATGACAATAAATGGGATGGAACCTATAAAGAAAGAGATTTACCAGCGGGTGTTTATTATTATGTCATTTCCTGTGGATCGGATGATACTGTGAAAGGAAGCGTCACATTAGTCAGATAAAATTAATAAGATATACTATGAAAAACTTAAGTCTAATTTTAAGTGTAGTGACCATAGTCATTTGTTTAAATAATTCCCTTGTTGCTCAGCAATTAGGACTGCAAACACTATACAATCAAAATAACTATTTAATCAACCCTGCTGCAGTTGGCATGGATGACGTTATTACAGTTGATTTAAACCACAGAACCCAATGGGTTGATATTGATGAAGGTCCTAGATTGAACACACTTTTAGCTGATATGCAGTTTAAAGGCAATCATGGAGTTGGTTTAGATGTGCGTGGTATGAAAAACGGCTTAATAGGTAATGTTAATGTCAAAGCGTCTTATGCCTATCATTTGCAATTGAATGATAATATGCATTTATCAGCTGGAGTATCTCTGGGCATGATTCAGCAAAAGCTGAATACACAAGATGCGATTGCTAGTGATTATACAGATGAATTATTAGTGCAAGGTGCACAATCAGATGTTGGTTTCACTTCTGACATTGGCTTAATTTTTAGATGGCAAAAATTAAAATTAGGGTTTGCCATTCCTCAAGTCATAGCATCTGGTCTAATTGTAGATTATGGTATAACATCTTCAAAATATAAGCTTGTGAATCATATGAATTTTTTGGCAACATATGAAGTTTATAATTCTGGTAAATGGGTGGCCTACCCTTCTATTTTATATCGAAATTCAGGCTATAAAACACACCAAGTTGACATTTCAGCTAATGCTATGTGGAATGACTTACTAGGCTTTGGTCTAATGTATCGAAGTACTTATGGATTTGGGGGGCTTTTAGAAGTAAAAATAAAAGACATGTACAGATTAGGCTACAGTTATGAATTTGGCGCTGGCAATATTACTGGATTGTCAAGAGGTGCGCACGAAATTATGATCGGAATAAAATTTGGAAATAATTCAAAAGACAAGGTGGTAGTTGCAAATCAATAGTAAGACCATAAATTATTATCAATCGGAATTTTAAGCTATTGTCAACAACCTTAAAGTGGTCTTCCAATTCCTTGTGGTGCAAGATTCTGAGAGTTTTTTTTCGAAAAATCCGTTAGTAATTTTACTATCACTTGCTTTTGTAGCCACTTTAAAATAGACTGTTAAAAAAAACTATTTTGGTTTGCTGAAAGGTTTTTTTTAACTTGTAGCAAGTTTAAGATAAAAAAATACCTCTTAATTGGAATTATAATATATTTACATTGCTGAATTCTATGAAACATCTATTCATTATTCTAATCATACTTCTATCTTCTGCAACGCTAAATGCACAAACCTTATCTGCTGGCGACATTGCCTTTGTAGGAATGAATACAGATGCCATAGAAGGCTATTCATTTATTACCTTAGTCGACATTCCTGGAAGTGAACAAATATTCTTCTCTGATAGAGGAATTATTACTTCAAGTAGCTACAATACTAGTACTGAAGGGACCTATAAATTCACAGCGCCAGCAGGAGGCATTCCTTGTGGCACCATTGTTTCTTTTGCTGAAAACTCTCCAGATGTCTATACAATTTCAGGAGTCACTGGAGCAACTATGACACTGGAAGCAGGCTTTGCATTTTTAGGAGCTGGTGATCAAGTATATGCTTATCAAACACCTACAAATACTATTTCAGTTATACCATCAGACGCCACTTTTATTGCTGGGATTATGTGTGATTATGAATCTGTTTGTATAGACGCAACAACCAAATGGACTCAAAGCGCATGCGTTAACTCAACTTCTCAATCTATTATACCTCCAGGACTTACCAATGGAGTCAATGCTATTTCAATGACGCCAACTGGCCCAGAAATAGACAACATGGTATATGTTGGCACCTTAACAGGAACGGCAGCTGCAGTAAGAGCTTCAATAAACGATTTTACAAATTGGTCTACCAATAATTTTCCTTCTTTTAACATTAGTCCAACAGGCTATCCTGTAAGGAGCATAACATGTGCAGCCCCCTGCACTGACCCTACAGTACCAACGATTACATTTACACCATCTACTATTTGCACAGGTAGTTCTGCAACTTTAACTATAGCAGGCACTTTAAATGATGCTAGTGCTTGGCAAGTATATACTGGTTCATGTGGAAGTACTTTGGTTGGTACAACTGCTGGATCAACCATTACTGTGTCACCTCCAACGGGGACTACTACTTATTTTGTAAGAGGAGAAGGTGGCTGTGTGACACCTGGAAGCTGTGGTACTGTTACCATAACCACTACAGCTTTGGATGATGCGTCTTTTTCTTACAGTGCCCCTTCGTATTTAACTAACGATACAGACCCAACACCTACCATTACAGGGCTATCTGGTGGCACTTTTTCAAGTTCACCTGGAGGATTGTCGCTTAATGCCAGTACTGGTAGTATTGATATTTCAGCATCTGCAACTGGCACGTATACCGTTACCTATACAACTGTAGGACTCTGCCCTTCATCTTCTAATGTGATTGTTACTATATCAATAGCTCCTTGCTCTGAATTATTTTTCTCTGAATACCTTGAAGGGTCATCTTCCAATAAGGCATTTGAAATCTATAATCCTACAACAACTCCGATTAACCTTTCAGATTATGTTGTTTACAGAAATAATAATGGCTCATTAACCCCTTCAGATAGTTTATTTCCTCTGGGAATAGTTGCATCAGGAGATGTTTTTGTGGTTGGAAACCCTTCTGCTAATTCTGGAATAATGGCACAAGTTGACACCACTCATACTATGTGTTTCTATAATGGAGATGACGCCCTTTGGCTTAAGAAAATTAGTACAGGTGATACTATTGATAAGATAGGTGATATTGGTGTCGACCCAGGTTCTGGCTGGCCTGTAGGGGCAGGCGCAACGAATAACAATACATTAATTCGCATGATTGGTGTCCAAAAAGGGGAGACTAATTGGCCATTAGGATCTACGCAATGGGATGTTTTTCCTATAGATATGGATGATTCTTTAGGGATGCATAATGCTATAGGATGTGCATCACTTTGCACTGGCCCAACAACTGCTATCTGTCAAAATATTAACGTTTATCTTGATGGAGCTGGCAACGCATCAATAACACCGGCCGATATTGATGATGGGTCAAGTGTCTCTTGTGGGACACTTTCTCTAAATGCCAATCAAACTGCATTTACTTGCGCAGATTTAGGCCCCAATAACGTGACCTTGACAGCAAGTAATGGTCTGGGTGGCTCAGATAATTGCAATGCTATTGTTACGGTGTTAGATACCGTTTCACCGGTTATTACTTGTCCTGGAAATCAAACCGAAATCCCAAATGCAAGCTGTCTATTTACCCTACCAGATTATACATCACTTGGATCTGCAACTGATAATTGTGGGGGATCGGTAACTGTTGTGCAATTTCCTGCTGTAGGCTCTTTCATAAATAGTAACACAACAATTACCTTGTTCGCGCTTGATGTCAATGGTAATTCTAGTACATGTACTTTTGAGGTAATATTAAGTGACCCTGTAGCACCAAGTGCGGTATGTCAGAATATAACCGCTTTCCTAGATGGTTCTGGGAATGTAACAATTAGCGGAGCGGATATTGACGGTGGCTCAACGGATAATTGTGGAGCCGTTACTTTAAGCGCTAGCCAAACCGCCTTTACTTGCGCTGACCTTGGTGCAAATAATGTCACGTTAACGGTTACGGATGGCAGTAGTAATACGAATAGCTGTGTAGCGGTTGTTACAGTTCTTGACACCATCTCTCCAGTGGCTGTTTGTCAAAATATAACCGTGTTTTTAGATGGAGCTGGCAATGCAAGCATTGTTCCTTCGGATGTTAATAATGGGTCCTCAGACAATTGTGGTTCCATTACGTTAAGTCTCAGCCAAACAGCATTTACTTGTACCAATTTAGGAGCTAATAATGTGACCTTAACTGCTAATGATGGCAATGGAAACACTAGTTCCTGCATTGCTATTGTTACCGTTGCAGACACCATTTCGCCAATAGCGGTTTGTCAAAACATTAGTGTATTTTTAGATGGAGCTGGCAATGCAAGCATGGTAGCTGCAGACATTGATGGTGGGTCGTCAGATAATTGCGGAACAGTAAGCTTGAGTGCTAGCCAAACAGCATTTACTTGTGCTAATTTAGGTGCCAATAACGTTACTTTGACTGTTAATGATAGTAATGGCAATACAAGTAGCTGTGCAGCTATTATTACTGTGCACGATACCATTTCACCAACTGTCTCTTGTCAACTTGCATTTGTGTTTTTAGATGGGGCAGGAACTGCAATTCTTTCAGGAACAGATCTAGATGCTGGATCAACAGATAACTGTGGCACTGTGACTTTAAGTACTAGTCAAACCTTATTTACTTGTGCTGATTTAGGTCAAAATATGGTGACTTTAACAGCTGATGATGGTAACGGAAATTCTAATTCTTGTACAGCCTCAGTCTTTGTAATTGATACCATTACCCCCCCAATCACTTGCCCTGCAAATATTAGTCAAAATATTGATGCCGGATTATGCGGTGCCCTTGTCACTTATACAGCACCAGTCGGCGTTGGAAATTGTCCAGGCTTTTTGACTACACAAACAGCTGGTTTGCCAAGTGGAAGCGTATTTCCAGTCGGCACAACTACTAATACTTTTGTGGTTACTTATGTTTCTGGCACCTCATCTACTTGTTCTTTTGATGTTGTCATTAATGATAACGAATCACCAACAATTTCTTGTTTATCGAATATAACGCAGAACAATGATATAGGCGTTTGTGGGGCAACGATTAATTATTCTGCGCCAGTAGGAATAGATAATTGCCCCGGTTCAACAACTGCTCAAACAGCAGGATTACCAAGTGGCAGTATCTTCCCAATTGGCACGACCACCAATACATTTACCGTCACGGATGCTTCGGGAAGCACTGCTACCTGCTCATTTGATGTGGTGATTTCCGATAATGAATTACCAACCATTACTTGTATCGCTGACATAGCTCAAAATAATGATTTGGGAGTGTGCGGGGCCACAATTAACTATATCCCACCAGTAGGACTAGATAATTGTCCAGCTTCCGCAACAGTTCAAACTGGAGGTTTGCCAAGCGGCAGTATTTTCCCAATCGGAACCACAACCAATACATTTGAGGTAACTGATGCTTCAGGCAACATTGCCAATTGTTCTTTTGATGTGGTAGTAACAGATTCAGAACTGCCAACTATAACATGCCAGGCTGACATAGCACAGAATAATGATGCAAGTGTTTGTGGAGCTACGGTCAATTATACAGCTCCAACTGGCACTGATAATTGCCCAGGCTCAACTACTGCTCAAACAGCAGGTTTAACAAGCGGAAGTGTTTTCCCAATTGGTACAACTACCAATACATTTGAAGTAACAGATGCTGCAGGTAACGTTGCCAATTGTTCATTTGACGTCGTAATTACTGATAACGAATTACCCACTATTACTTGTATTACTGACATAGCTCAAAACAATGACTTCGGACAATGTAATGCTATAGTAACATATACTCCTCCAATTGGGATAGATAATTGTCCTGGTGCCACTACTGTTCAAACGGCAGGTTTAGCCAGTG
Source organism: Crocinitomicaceae bacterium (assembly GCA_045107045.1). Lineage (GTDB taxonomy): Bacteria > Bacteroidota > Bacteroidia > Flavobacteriales_D > Crocinitomicaceae > Putridiphycobacter. The sequence continues at coordinate 53,663 of JBGCFR010000021.1, read as the reverse complement.
GCAATGCTTTCCCTGTGGGCGCAACTACTAATACATTTGTCGTAACAGATGCTTCTGGAAATACTGCAACATGTAGTTTTGATGTTGTGATTTCAGATACTGAATCACCAACCATTACTTGTATTGCTGATATAGCAGAAGACAATGATTTGGGACAATGTGATGCCATTGTCACTTATACTGCTCCAATTGGGCTGGATAATTGCCCTGGTGCCTTAACTGTTCAAATAACAGGTCTACCTAGTGGAGGTACATTCCCAGTTGGCACAACTACCAACACCTTTGAAGTGACAGATGCTGCTGGAAATAGTATTACCTGTAGTTTTGATGTGACAATTTCAGATACAGAACTACCAACTATTACTTGTCCAATTGACATTGCACAAGACAATGACCTAGGAATTTGTGGTGCAATAGTAACTTATACAGCACCTGTAGGAGCTGACAATTGTCCAGGTCCTATAACCGTTCAAACGGCCGGATTGGCAAGTGGTGATGAATTTCCAATTGGCACAACTACCAATACCTTTGAAGTGACTGATGCCGCTGGAAACATAGCAACTTGTTCTTTTGATGTTGTTATTAGTGATGCTGAACTACCAACCATTGTCTGTGCTGATGCTTTCGAATCATGTGATTCAATTTTAACTGTGAATGATCCAGATATTTCCGATAACTGTCTCAATCCAGTTTTTGAATTGACTTCAGGACTGATGAGTGATACAATATTTCCAGTTGGAATTACCACAAATGTGTATACAGTGACGGATGCCAGTGGCAATCAAGCCACTTGTTCTGTTGAAATCACTAGATTCTTATTGCCTACAATAGATGCGGGTGCTGATTTAGTCATTGATGCTGGAAAAAATATTGACATTTCTGCCAGTAGCACAAATGCAGATCTATTTGATTGGGAACCTATTGAAGGACTAGATGACCCAAGTTCGGAAAATCCAAATGCTGACCCTATGTACACAACCACCTACTCTATTTTGGTGACTTCTCCTGATGGATGTATTGCGTCAGATACTTTAAATATAAAAGTCATTCCAGTCATTGAAGTCAACAATTTTATGAGCCCTAATGACGACGGTAAAAATGACACTTGGATTATAAAAGGCCATTATTTACTTGACAATTGCGTCATACAAGTGTACTCTTCATGGGGGAATTTAGTCTACGAATCAAATAATGGCTATGATAATAAATGGGATGGGACTTTTAGAGATAAAGATTTACCAGCAGGTGTTTATTATTACATCATTTCTTGTGAGTCGGATAATCCAATTAAGGGAAGTGTCACATTAGTAAGATAATTTAATAGAATATTTATGAAAAAGTTAATTCTAATATTAAGTATAATGGCCATGGTCATTGGTTTAAATAATACCCTTAATGCTCAGCAGTTGGGCTTGCAAACCTTGTATAATCAGAATAATTATTTAATCAATCCAGCAGCTGTTGGTATGGATGATGTTATTACGATTGATTTAAACCACAGAACCCAGTGGGTTGATGTTGCTGAAGGACCTAGATTGAATACACTTTTGGCTGACATGCAGTTCAACGGAAATCATGGCGTTGGTATAGATGTAAGAGGGATGAAAAACGGCTTAATCGGCAATTTTAACTTCAAGGCCTCCTACGCCTATCACCTTCAACTAAATGATGATATGTGGTTGTCGGCAGGTGCTTCAGTCGGCATGATACAGCAAAAACTAAATGCACAAGATGCTATTGCCAGTGACTATACAGATGAATTATTAGTACAAGGCGTACAATCGGATGTGGGTTTTACCTCTGACATAGGGTTAATTTTTAGGTGGCAAAAATTAAAATTAGGCTTAGCAATTCCTCAAGTCATAGCATCTGGTCTAATTGTAGATTATGGTCAAGCATCTTCAAAATACAAACTTGTAAATCACATGAATTTTCTAGCGACATACGAAGTTTACAATTCTGGAAAATGGATGGCTTACCCTAGTGTTTTGTATAGAAATTCAGGCTATAAAACGCACCAATTAGATATATCAGCCAATGCCATGTGGAACGACTTGTTAGGCTTTGGTTTAATGTACAGAAGTACCTATGGTTTTGGTGGTCTTTTAGAATTAAAAATAAAAGACATGTACCGACTTGGGTATAGTTATGAATTTGGCGCTGGCAATATTACTGGTTTGTCAAGAGGTGCTCACGAAATCATGATTGGCGTGAAACTTGGCAATAGTTCAAAAAATAAGGAGGTAATTGAATAAATAAAGTAACTTACCCATTTAATTCTCACTTGAAACCATTCCTAGCAACTTTAAAGTTGTTTTCCAATTTCTTGTCGTGCAAGTTTGACCTAATTTCTTTTCAAAAAATACATTCGTTATTTTGCTATCACTTGCTTTTCCTTGCAACTTAAGATAGATCACCTCATTTGTGACTTTAAAAACATCTGGCGCAAAACTCACTTCAGAAAGACTATCAATCGCTGCTTTTGTAGGGGTGTTTTTAACAAAAGTGCAATACAATTGTTCTACCCCCGCTGAGGCTACAAATGGATTTTCTTGAACAATGCGTCTTAATTTATCTGAGGAGAATAGAATAACAGGAACCTCCAAACCAAATTCCTTTAATATCATTTCTGCTATTCGTTTTTCAGTTTTAGAAATATTAAGTTCTATGCTAGATTTAAACACCACATTTCCACTTTGAATATAAGTTTGAATATCCTGAAAATTGAATCCTGACAACTGAGCTTTTAAATCAACCATCAATAGTCGGCGTTTGCCACCAACATTTATTCCTCTTAAAACAAGAATATAAGGAATCAATCTGTCCATTCCAGGGTCAATATGATAGTGGCATTGTTCTCTCCGTATAAAGTAATTTCTTCAGGATAAAAATCGTTATTTGTAGTTGCACTTGATCCAGTACGGTCGTTTAAAACTAAAACAACTTTATCCATCAATACATCTTGCGTATCATCCTGATCATACAATTCAAAACGGAGATCAACATCCTCAGCTAGTACAGAAACACTTGGCTCTATAGTCCAGCTGGTTGGCAGAAATTCTTCAACGTTGGTAACATAAATAGCCTCATTCGTAGCATTATTTATTATTTTAAAGAATTTGTCTGGAGCTGTGCCATCATTATCCCAAGCATTACCGGATAAATCGTTTGTAGAATGGCTAGAAAGGCGAACCGCTATAATATTAGCCGTTTCAGGATAGACACAGCCTCTATTAGCTGTTGCAGAAGGGTCATAGTTGATTGCATTATCATCTATACATCCTTTTACACAACTCTGACATGTGATTCCTACTATAAATATAGGCAAAAACAATATTAGTAGTTTTAGCATCATTTAAATCTTTGACACACTAAAAATACGGTTTTTTACATGAAAATAATAGATTCCTGATGGTAAATCTTTCATATTAATGTCTAATTTACTCTGACTTATTGTGTTAAAATTAAGATGATTTGAAATATCCTGTCCTAAGCTATTAAAACATTTCAATTCAGATATTGAAATACCTTCTCCCTCTATTGTCAACCAATCTTGAGTTGGATTTGGATAAAACAGAATGTCATCCATTTGTTTTGGACCTGAATTGGAAAGTAAATTTCCAATTTCGAAATGCAAGGTAGTATCACAGCTATTATCATCAGTAATAACTACACTGTATAGTCCAGGCAACAGGCTATTTGCAATAGAAGATGTTCCATTAGGAGGATTCCATTGATAGCTATATGGCGCTGTCCCTCCTAGCAAAGTTAAGTCAATTGACCCATTACTACATGTAGCACAAGTGCTGTGGGCAATTGCAGAATTAATTAAAATTTCTGTTGGTTCAATAATCTCAAAAGTATCAACAGTCGCATCACAAGCCAACATTGTATTCTCATACGTTAATATATATTGTCCACTTGCAAGTCCTGAAGTTACTAAAAGCGTGTCACCATTTGTATTGAACCAGTGGTAGGAATGACTGTTTATACTTCCTGACGCAATAATTAACTCACCATTTAATGCATTATAACATGTATTATCTGTAATATTTACTTCAGTCTTCTTTGAAAAAAGAACACGCAGTCTTGGTGCATAGTCACCCCCTAATTGCTGAAAGCTGTAACTTGAATCCGTTTTCAAATTAGTAATATCTCCTGTTATCAAATCTTCTATTAAAACACATGAAAAATTATCCATTCCGCTTAAATCGGTTGCAGATATTGTGCACATATCAGAAGTTGGCAAAACAATTTTTAAATCAACAAACTCAACACTATCCTTGTTAAAAGAATTAATAGTATAGTCTTTTGCACCTAATACTGACGAAATTTGAATGCTAGAATAGTCAGCGGAATAAAATTTCAAAGCATCAAAGTCAGAATCGAATCCAAGTGATGTGTTTTCATCTACCCGCAAAACAGTTTCATCCGATAGACTAGAATTTAAAGCTTCTAATTTAAATCTAAACAATTCTGGCTCAACAATAGCTTTTTTGATAAAGAGATTATCAGCATTGACCTTACAGGATTCTTTGATAGTTAATTGTGGGGCAGCAGCATTTGTATGTACCCAAAAAGCCTGTGACGAAGCTATTGTATTACTTCCTAAATTGGTTCCAACTCCACCAACATAACTGGTATACTGAGCCAAGTCCGGGTTCCATATAAAAATGGCGCCATCTATATTCGTTTTATCCCAGTTGCTGCTCTCCCAATCAATGGTGCAATGGTATGGATTTGCCACCATATTCCAACCATCTTCATTGGCAATACCAGATGATGGCGTATAGGAAACCGGTAAGTTCAAATCGCCTTGATAGATAGGTCCAACGGCATCAATTGTAAAAGGATTAGTACCCAGAAGCGAATCACCACACCAAATCCACCAACCTTCACCCATATTAACAGATTCAGAGGTACTTGATGGTGTAAAATAACCATCATTAAAATTCATTCCCAACGATTCTGAATATTGATAAAAAGAAATAAATGGATTTGATGCATTTGGAAAGTTTGGATAATCAGTTCCTGGAAAACCAGTCGTTATAAAGTCATCATCAAAAGCTTCTAAGTCTTGACCAGACACTGAAAGTGTTAGGAATCGCCAATTCGTGGCACCTGCATCAATATATCTCTCTACCTCTACATTTCCCGTAATGCTTCCATTTTTTATTTCAGTAATTCTTGCTGTTTCAGTAGCATCAGATACCATTCTCAAAGAATCATTAGTTTCTAAACTGCCATCTTCAAGTGACAAGGCACCGTGAATAGAGACTTTCCCCCCAGTTATTTCTACTTCAGCCCCATTGTCTAATAATAAATTATAGAATGACTGAGCATTTGAATTATGTAACAAAGTGTTGTTTAAACAGCTTGGCGATAGACTAACAGTTCCGAAACTACCATTAAAAACCCCTGCATTTTCCCAATTGCCATTCACAAAAATGGTATCGTTTGAAATCAAATCAACATTTGCTCCACTTTCTATTAATAAATCTTTACAATACTCATTATTATTGATAGTCGGATAATTTGATAGTCCTGATGGAATGATCGCTGACTTAGAAATAGATGGTACGCCATTTGTCCAATTTGAAGCTAAAGACCAGTTTGTATTGGATGCACCTGTCCAAGTAGATGTCAAAGAATTTATATCAATAAGAAGTAATGAGTTAGTGTTGATTATTGTATTGATGCAATTTATTATATCCGGTGTTACTTCACAATATAATTCGTCGTTAAATGACATCATACCATTCACATAAGTATCACTATTTGTGCCTACAGGGACATTATTTAAATACCATTGATATGTAGGGTTCATGCCAACATTAGAAGCCACACACAAATAAGTATCATCAACTATGCTTCCTACTTTTGTGCCTTTTACAGTTCCATTAATTGAGTAAATAGATACATCTACCAACAGTGGTAATACAGGAGGAATTGCACTCGTGTAAACCAAGCTTCCGTTAACATAGTACTTTACTGTACCCGACTCTACTCCAATTTTAAATTCAGTTCCTGTTGTATATGTCCCAAAACCACCTCTATTCGTTCCAGATTCATAGATTCTGATACCCCCTCCTGAAATTAAATAAAAAGCATAATCAATAGTATTATAATGTGCATTTGTATTACCATTACTAAGCCCAATCATTCTAAACGTATTGGTCTCGTCCGCTACTGTCTTCATATACATGTTATCTGCCAATTCATTGACAGAAGCAGCGCCACTGCCTCCCCAATTGCTACCTGTAATTCTTGTAATATCATTACCCAAAACTGAAATGTTAACTTTATCATCCCACATTATGTCAGATTCAGCTGCAAGGCAACCAGAAAGAATAGGTATGGGCATAATACTGGCGGAAATATCTGGTGAAAACTCTTCCTCAATTGTCAGTTCTGGTGTTTCAATTATAGATGAACTGCAATTGGCTATGGAAGGTATAATTGAACATTTAAGTTTGTCGTTATTTGATAAACTCGCATTTGTATACGTATTACTATTTGTACCAACAGGATTATTATTTAGCAACCATTGGTATGTTGTTGATGCATTTAAGTTAGTTCCTATACATGTAAATTGATCTTGAACATAGCCACCGAATTTCACTTGCTCAATTGTACCACCATTAGTATATATGCTACAATCTGCAAATAGAGGTAAAGTTGGGGCGACCAAACTCGTATACACCAATGCGTCATTCACATAATACTTTATAGTGTTAGATTCTATTCCGATTTTCAAAGTATCTCCAGTATTGTATACTCCAAAAGCTCCCCTATTTACTCCTGACTCATAAATTCTCAAACTACCACCAGAAATTAAATAAAAAGCATAGTCAATTGTGGTGTAACTTGTGTTTGTATTGATATCAGTAAGACCAAACATTCTATATGTATTTGTTTCGTTTACAACAGTAGTTGTATAAGTATTATTTCCGATACTTTGAGTTGAAATAGCACCAGCATTCCATCCATTCGCACCTAATTTAGATAAAGAATTGCCATTAGAATTAGCTAACACATTTTCGGACCATTCAATTGGAATTGAAGCTTTTTTGCAACCACTCAAAAGAAATATTGGTTCAATTGAAAGATTAAAATTATAATTAAGTCCGCTTTCAAATTTGACAGTTTTCGTTTTATAATTGCTATTAGAACAATTGGCATAATCCGGAGTGACCACACAATAAACACTGTCATTATTATTTATTGATGAATTTGTATATGTATTTGAATTAGTTCCGACAGCAATAGCATTATAATACCATTGATAAGTTGGGTTTGGTCCCATATTCTGAGCAGAACATGAAAATGAACCGCCAACATAACCGCCAATCTCAGTATGCTCTAATGTACCATTAATATCATAAAAACTAGCATCAACCATCATAGGAAAGGTTGGGCTTACTAAACTAGTATATAATAGTTGTGAATTTTTATAGTATTCAATTACTCCATTATTAGCAAGTACCACTAACGAATCTCCTGAAGCGTATGTGCCAAAATTGCCCCTATTGACGCCTGACTCGTAAATTATAATTGCGCCATTATTAACTAAATAAAATGCAAAATCAATGGTATTATAACTTGCATTAGTATTAACATCACTTAGTCCAAAAAATCGCCTTGTATTGGTCTCATTTACGATTGTTCTGGCAAACATATTATCATTGACTGCTGTATTACTGATTGCACCACTATTCCAACCAGTACCACTAGTGGATTGAATTTTACTACTAGTTTGGCTAATACCAACCAAGTCAACCCAGCTTACTGAATATTCAGCCCTTACGCAACCTGAATTTAAAAAGGTAGGTTCAATTGTAGCTTCTAAATTAGGGTTTGCTTTATTATAAAAATCTACATTGATGGTTTGATATTCAGTGTTTGTGCAATTATTATAATCAGGTGTCACCACACAGTATATGCTATCATTACTACTTATTAATGAATTTGTATAAGTGCTCGAATTCGTGCCCACAGCCACGGCATTGTGATACCATTGATAAGTTGGACTTGGTCCCATATTTTGGGTAGAACATGAAAATGAATCTCCAATGTAACCGCCAATCACAGTCTGCTCTAATGTCCCATTAATATCATAAAAACTGGCATCAACCATCATTGGAAAAGTTGGGTTTACCAAACTAGAATACAATAGTTGCGAATTTTTATAATATTCAATTACTCCGTTATTTGAAAGAATCGTCAATGAATCGCCTGAAGAGTAGTTACCAAAATTACCCCTATTAGCTCCAGATTCCCATATTCCTAAAACACTATTGTTAACTAAATAAAATGCGAAATCAATGGTATTATAACTTGCGTTTGTATTAACATCACTTAAACCAAAAAATCGTCTTGTATTGGTCTCATTTGCAATCGTTCTGACAAACATATTATCATTGACTGCCGTATTACTTACTGCACCACTATTCCAGCCAATCCCGCTGGTTGTTTGAATATTGTTATTACTGGTTTCATTAATACCAACCAAGTCAACCCAACTTACAGAATACTCAGCCTTAATGCATCCATTTGTTAAAAATACTGGCTCAACATTAGCAATCATATTAGGTTGAATACTATTTGAAAAAGTTAAACTATTTGAACTGGTTATTACACCTCCACAAATAGGAAGAACAGGTACAACATCACATGTTAAAATATCTGATGCCACGATATTAGGATTTGAATAACTATTACTATTTGTACCAACATTTCCACCATTTAATTTCCATTGATAACTGAGTATAAGTCCCATGTTAGAAGTTTGACAGGAAAAAGTATCATCCAAATAGGTTTCAATATTCACATTGTTTAATGTACCGTTGTTGTCGTATATAGATGCATCAACAATCAAAGGTAATGTAGGCGTAATAAGGCTAGTATACAACAAATCGTCATTGTTGTAATACTTTATCACTCCATTCTCACAGCTAACTCTAACAACATCTCCTGTCGAATAGCTTCCAAACGCTCCTTTGTAAGTTCCACTTTCATAAACTCTAATGGTACCATTATTTAGCAGATATAATGCAAAATCAATGTTTGTATAGCTAGCATTAGGATTTGTATTACTCAACCCAATCATTCGCCTTCTGTTGGTTTCCAAAATAACAGATGTCACGGACATATTATCCTGAACTTGATGCGTTGAAGCTGCTCCTGCATTCCATCCAATCCCTGAACTTCGGTCTATTGAATTACCAGACACATTTACATTAGCTACATCAGTCCAAATAACGGGTGAAACTGATTGAATACAACCAAATAATTGCGGGATTGGTGCTATATCAACTACACATTGTGCATGTGCATATGAGTATAGCAGAGCGAATGATAATAGAATTTTAAACTTTAATCTCATATCCAAAAAAATAAATGCAGCTATCAGCATTGCATTTAGTTAATCTTCTAAATTAGCGGTATGGACCTGTTCTATTACCTTTGATTTTTTAGCTTATTAAAAAGTTTTCAACAAACTTGATAGCAAATATACATTTTTTTTGGGAGACTAACAGCTAAGTTAATTGAGGGTGATTATTTTAACGTTATTGTTTAACTATCTTTTTTACTAAATTACTATCGCTAAACTTTAAAACTAAGAAATAGACACCTTGTTCTAATTGCTCTAGATTAATCTTATTTTCAGTAACAGATCCAGATAATTGTATTTGACCAGTCATATTAACAACTTCGAAAGAAGCTGAAATTGCTTCATTAAAATTCAAAATGTTACGGACAGGATTCGGATAAGCAGTTATACTATTCAAAACAGAGGATTTTTTTAAATTCGCCGGATCGTTGGTTGTCAATTTTACATTATCGATTCCTAATAGAAAAGCATCCTCAGAAGTGTTTCTGAAGGCTATATAAACCGATTGATCTGCAAATCCACTTGTAAATAGGTTAACGGAATGACTGATCCAGTTTGGTGCAACATTACTTACTATTTTTAAAGTATCAGTGAAACTACTTGGCAATGAATCAGTAGTTGAAAGCAATACAAGATAGCTTTCAGGATAGTTTGCATCAAAAGATTTTGATTCCCATGTTAATAAATGTCCAAAAGATTGCAAATTGAGTTTTGGCGATATTAAGTAATCTTCAGATTTTGACACCTGCGAAGAATTAACACTGTAAAAAGAAGTGCTGACAGCACAGGTGTCAAATGATGTTGTAAAACTAATCCAAGCATCAGTTACGTATGAAACATCTCCACTTGGAGTTAGTTGATCAACATCAATAGTAGTCCAATCACTTGGAATACCTGAACTAAAATCCTCATCCAACAATACTGTTTGACAAAATGAAAAAATTGAAGAAATACTGAAACAAAAGAAAAATAGAACTTTTTTCATTGAAGTTTTTTTTACGAAATTAATGATAATCTTTAAGCATGAGAAAGATTTATGATTTTTTAGAAACTATGATTTATAAAAATTCAACTATTGATCAGATAAAACGAATAAATCTTCAGTTCTCCTTTTAAAATAATACTTTTCTCTAGCAAATTCTTCGAGCGATTCAATGTCTTCAAGCGCTTTTAAATCATTCTTCAAGACTTCGATTTCTTGCTGCCTATGCACTATTTCCTGTTCTAAATTGGCAACTTTTTGCTTTCTCTTTTGTAAAGAAAATACATCTGTATCATGCAGGATTAGGATATATAATACGAGTATCAAAAAAGATATTATATAGCGATTCTTGATATAACGTAAACACTTTTTCACTATACAAAAATATAATGATTTCAAATATAAACTTCTAATCTCACAAGAGGTTATGAACAGACTATAGTTCAGTTTATGCTTTGTACTCCTTTAAAATGGTTTTACTACCAACCATTTTTGTTATAAAATCTACACTTAGCTTTGGACTTCTTGATGGAGAGTACTCTCGTCCATAATATATGATTTGAACATGTAGCTTATTCCACAATTCTTTCGGAAATAATCGTTTGGCATCCTTTTCTGTCTGTTTAACTGATTTTCCATTCGTTAAACCCCACCTAGTCATTAGTCGGTGAATATGTGTGTCAACCGGAAAAGCTGGAATACCAAATGCCTGAGCCATGACAACCGAGGCCGTTTTATGCCCGACTGCTGGCAATTCTTCTAAATATTCAAAACTTGCAGGTACCACACCATTATGTTTTTCAATCAAAATTTCCGATAATCCATGAATCCCTTTTGACTTCATTGGAGACAAACCGCAAGGTCGAATGATCTCCTTGATATCTTCTATAGATAGTTTCACCATATCATATGGATTATCAGCTAGTTTAAAAAGACTTGGAGTAATTTTATTAACCCGAACATCTGTGCACTGAGCTGAAAGCAAAACAGCCACTAACAATGTGTATGGATCTTTATGGTCTAACGGAACCTCAACAACCGGATATAAAGCCTCAAGCTCATTAATAATGTAAGTTACTTTTTCAGCTTTTGTCATTTCATTTAATTTTAAAACCATTTTTAATGAATCCAATAAACTCTTTGAAAATACTTTTTTTTGTAAAAACAGACTTTGCCAATTCAGATTTTGACAATGAGACTTCTGTTTCATCTTCAATAACTTCTTCTATTTTTTGCTCTTGATTATCGTATCGACTAGGATTATATCCAATAATACTATTAGACTTTGCAAAACTACGTTCTGCTTCTGACTTGTAATTATTTTGTTCTTGCAACAGTCCCAAATTATTGTGGGCCACTGAATCTTCCGGATCTAACTTTATGGTAATCTGATAATCTTCCATTGCTCCTTTTTTATCATTGAGTCCTGCTTTAATAAAAGCTCGACATGCATAAAAAAAAGGATTATCATCTTCCAATTCAATCAACTTATTAAAATCAAACAAAGCAAGTTCCGATTGTTTCAAATTAGTATAAAGTACACCTCTTTCATAAAGTGCATCCTTGCCTCTAGGATTTAATTCTAAAGCTTTAGTTAACAATTCAAGTGCTTTGTCCAAAACATTATCCTTAACTTTGTGTTTGGCTTCTAACAATAACGTTTCATAAGTCATATTGCAAAGATAAAATGGATTTTCCGATTTACCGCAAATATAAAGGAATAGAAGTTTGGTTTAAAATTGATAGTATCACTCAATTTACCGAAATCAAAAAAATGGGAAGTCAATGGTTGAAAACAACAATTACCGCCTCAATTTACCCTGAAAAGCAGTTCATAAATGATATGATAAATTGTTATGAAAACAGGTGGGAAGAAGTTTCAGAAAAAGATTTTTCCTCAATTGGCAAGTCATATTGAATCCAACCATTTTATTCTTAAATCTTTCAAATAATTCTAGCCCTCATTTTCTAAATTTTAGCATATTTGTAATATGAATTTTGTTTATCCAAATTTTCTTTGGGCTCTAGGGCTAATCGCCATACCAATCATCATTCATTTATTCAATTTCCGTCGATATAAAACTGTTTATTTTTCAAAAGTTGACCTTTTAAATGAAGCCATTGAGGATTCTAAGTCAGGTAATAAATTAAAACATATTCTAGTTTTATTATCACGAATTCTTGCAATTATTGCATTGGTTCTTGCATTTGCTCAACCATATCTTTCAAGTAAAAAACAGCAAAACACTAAATCTATATCTTCAATTTATATTGACAATTCTTTTAGTATGCAAGCCTTAGGGCAGGATGGTGATTTGTTAAATGAAGTGAAAAATAATGCCATTGATTTAGTTAATTCTTTCGAAGAGAATGAAAAAATCAACCTACTCACTTCTGAACTACTATCCAAAGACCAAAGATTTTATACCAAGTCAGATATTATTGAACGAATTAAACAAATTGATCTTTCACCAGCTTCCACAGCACTCCAAAATGCAACCAATTTGCAAATTGATTTGCTAAAAAAAAATGGAGATGATGAAAATAAAAGATTATTTATATTTAGTGATTTCCAAAAATCATCTACTGAAATCGGTGCTATTCCGGACACAAATATCCAGCCCTTTATTTATCAAGCATCAGCTGAAGTGAACGGCAATATTTTTATTGACTCAGTTTGGTTCGAATCACCAGTTCAGAACCTGAACATGCCAATCGAATTGTTTTTTAGAATTAAAAATTTATCCAATACAACACTTGAAAATTTGGTCACTACCCTTACCATTAATGGTAAGGAGAAAGGGGTGAAATCCTTGAAAATTTCAGCTAAATCGTTTTCAGACGAAAGTGTAAGTTTTAGTCTGAATACCGCTGGGATAAAAACAGGAAAACTGAACATAAAAACAAATCAATTATTCTTTGACGACCAATTCTTTTTCACCTTTGACATTAAAAATCAAACAAATATTTTAATCGTAAATGGAAACTCTAGTAAGGACAGAAGCTTAGAGCAGCTGTATGCAGTAAACTCTTTTTATAATACTAGCTCGGTTGATATTGGACAACTAAAACAAGATGACTTTAACGATAAATCGTTCATTATTTTTAATGGCATAAATAAACTCACTAGTGGTTCTGTCAATCTTTTAAACTCTGCCTTGAAACAGGGTGCTAGTATTGTACTTATTCCTGGTAATGACATTGACTTAATTAGCTGGAATAGTTTTCTATCTTCTCATAATCAACCTAACTTTAGTCCACAAAAATCGTCAACTTCAAGCTTAAAATACTTTAATGATTCGGACCCATTATTTAAAGGTGTTTTTGATGGAAAACCTTCAAACTATATTAAAACAAAAATTAAACGCTTCTATCCTTTTCAAACAAATCGTACCCAAAATTTTATCACTCTATTTGGGATTAACAATAATGAACCATTCTTAATATATACTAATACTAAACAGTCTGGTAAAATAGTGCTGCAAGCTGCATCATTAAGTGAAAACTTTGGAGACTTTAAAAAACAAGCCTTATTTGCAGCCACTTACCTTCGTCTTGCTGAGACTTCTGCCTATCAGAAATCACTTTTTTATACAATTGGTCAACCTGAATCCTATCGACTTAAAACGGTCATTGATGAAAAACAACCTATTCATCTAAAGAATGATGACTATAAAACTGATATCATACCGTCTTATTCAGCAACAGACAATAATCAAAGTGTACTTTTCGACAAGCTTGATGGTTCATTAAATCAAGCTGGTTTTTATGAACTTACTAACCTAAAAGGTTTTAGTGATATGATTGCCTTTAATTTTGATCGGAACGAATCTCAAATCGAATGCCATACTGAAACATCTATTTTGAACCTATTTAAAGAAAATAAATGGAGTTTAGTTGAGTTTTTAAAGATTAATCAAAAGGGAAAAATAGAATTAGATAATGTGAAACCGAAAGAATATTGGCGCATTTTCTTATTTTTCGCCTTGTTATTTTTTATGATAGAGATTGCACTTTTAAAATGGTGGAAAACCAGTTAGTAAAATCATGCCATTTACTAGCTTAAAAGTGATAAACAAGTCTAACTTCGTAAAGTTAAAGTAAAATAGAATGAAGATATTACTGAAATCATGCACTATTGTAGATCCTCGGAGCCCATTTCATTTAAAGAAAAAGGACATATTTATTGTAGGGAGAACAATTGAGAAAATAGATGATAATATATCAATGAATGCTGATAAAATAATCAACTTGGATAACCTTCACGTTTCAACTGGTTGGTTTGATGCAAAAGTAAATTTTCAAGACCCTGGCTTAGAGTACAAAGAAACTATTCAGTCTGGTATTAAATCAGCTGAGTTAGGGGGAATGACTGCTGTTTCGATTACACCTAACACTACTCCTACCCTTTCAAACAAAACCCAAATCGAATATGTTATCAAAAAAGCCGACTTTAGTGGTGTTGATGTTCATCCATATGGTACATTAACCGAACTAGGACAAGGAAATAATATTGCCGAATACTTCGACATGAGTCAAGCAGGTGCAATTGGTTTCACTGATGCTCATGAACCTGTTTCATCAGGAATTATGTATAGAGCATTGCTTTATATGAAAAACATTTCATCACGTGTAATTTCATTTCCTTATGATCATTCTATTTTTGGAAAAGGACAAATCAACGAAAGTAAAATTAGTCTTCTTACGGGATTAAAATCTATCCCTAGCATATCAGAATACTTAATGGTAGAAAGAGATTTAAGCTTAACCGAATATACAAATAGTAAAATTCATTTTACTGGAATATCTACATATGAGAGTGTACAGTTAATAAAAAACGCAAAAGCAAAAGGTATTGAAGTAACGGCTGATGTCTACGCTCATCACCTTCAATTTACGGATGACTCTGTCATGCAATTTGATAGTAATTTTAAAGTATTGCCTCCATTAAGAACCGAAAAAGACAGGCAAGCCCTAATCGGTGGACTTAAAGATGGAACAATCGATATGGTCTGCTCGGATCACACACCCGAAGATACTGAGCATAAGGATTTGGAATTTGATTTAGCTAATTTTGGTATGATTGGCACTCAAACCTTGTTCTCAACAATAAATTCAATTAAAGAATTAAGTTTAACTGAAAAAATTTCAGTAATAGCAAATAATCCAAGAGCTATTATGGGAATTGAGTCACCAATAATCGAAGAAGGCAATAGCGCAAACCTAACTCTATTTAATCCAGAATTAAAGTACATTCTAAAAAAAGACAATTTAGCCTCTCTCTCAAAAAACACGCCTTTATTAGACTCTGAACTAAGAGGAAAAGCTCTGGGAATAATAAATAAAGGGATAATATCAATATTTGAAGACTAATGAAAGAAGCTAAACCTCAATCAGGTAAATTTCTCAAAACTTTTTTTAAGGAACGGAAACAAGTTGGGGCTGTTGCACCTTCATCTAGATTTTTAGTCAAAAAAATGTGCAATAAAATAAACTTTGATACTGCCAAAGTTATTATTGAATTGGGGCCTGGAACAGGTGTATTCACAAAAGAAATATTAAATCGCGCAAAAAATGATACGAAAGTATTTGTTTTTGAATTAAACGAAGATTTTTACAAAATTCTCAAGGCAAAGTTTAATGATGAGCGGATTATTTTAGTGAATAGCAGTGCAGAACAGATTGAATCTGTTCTTAAATCACATGGTATTGACAAGGCGGATGCCATCATATCATCTCTTCCTTTAACTGTTATTCCACAGCCGATAAAGAGTAATATATTAAAAGCATCATACCAAATTCTAAAACCAAAAGGTATTTATGTACAATACCAATATTCTCTGAATGCGAAAAAGCTAATTGAACATCATTTTGGAAAATTAAATTTGAGATTTTCTTTAATTAATATTCCTCCTGCGTTTATATATGTTTGCACAAAAAGATAAGGACGTTAAGCCTATTTAAAATAAAATAATGAATTTGGTTAGGTCATTTGCTACTATACTAAATTGCAATTAGATAAAATACCAAATTAGGCCAGTAGATTATTATTATATCAAATTCTAAAAAAAATAAATATTTCTTTTTAGAAGCTTAACATTAGTTAATATATTTTATATATTTAGTGCATAAACAAATTAAATTATGAAAATTATGAAAAGAAATTTTATGCTATTATTTACAGGACTATTAGGTTTTGTATTGCTTCAAGGATGTGCGACTTCTAATGACGTTGTAAGTAACGGATTCATCCAAAAACGTAAGTATAATAAAGGTTTTTTTGTTAAGACTGGTGAAAAGAAATCTAACCTAAAAAAATCTGAAAAGCAAGATATCCTTGTTGAAACACCAAGTCCAGTAAAGTCATACGAAACAGTTGTTCGTAATGAAAAGGCTACGATAGCATATACTGAAACTGCTGACAAAGTATTAGAAAACAACACTCACGAATCAGTAAGCCCTGTAACTCATACACAAGTAATAGTTCCAGAGACAACTCATTCAGCTCAAAAAGTAATTTCTAAAGCCGTAAAATCTAAAGTGATTACCAAACCTGGAATTGCAAAGCAAATGATTTTGGCTAAAAATTTAAAGAAAGAATTTGTTAGAAGTAACAGAAAGGTAGCGAAAAACTACAAGAACAGTGACGAAGTGCCAACTGGATTATTGTATGTATTATGCTTCTTTATTCCTTTCTTGGCTGTTGGCTTAGCAACTGATTGGGATATTAAAGCACTTATTATCAATTTAATTTTAACTGCATTGTGCGGTATCCCAGGTATCATTCATGCATTGATTGTTGTTAGCAAAAACAGATAATATCAATAATGAATATTAAATTAAAAAGCAGTGCAATTCTAATTGTACTGCTTTTTTTACCTCTTATCCTTTTATATTTACCCGCTGATTATTTTGATACTGGCGGGGTGACTGTTTGTCCTTCAAAGCGGTTCCTTGATATTGAATGTTTAGGATGTGGTATTACAAGAGGAATACAACACACAATTCATGGCGAATTTGAAATTGGCTGGCAATTTAATAAACTCTCCCCTATTGTTCTGGCGGTGCTAATTTATCTCTGGATTAAGTACTTTATTCAAGCTGTAAAAGCATTAAAAAAGGCACAATAAACATTGTACCTTTTTTTTAATTTAAATTATTTTTGAGGCTTATTTGTTCGGTACTTCTTTAAGAACCTCCAATAAGAAATTCCAAAACTTTTGGACTGACTTTACATTAACCATTTCATCTGGCGAGTGCGGATTTTTAATAGTTGGTCCGAATGACACCATATCACAGTCTGGTAAATGTTCATTTAAAATACCACATTCTAAACCAGCATGACAAGCTTGAACTTTTGGCATTTCATTGTACATTGACACATATTTATCTGTTACTATTTTTAGTATTTTGGATTTTGGATTAGGTGCCCAACCAGGATAGTCACCACCTTGTATAACCTGAGCTCCCATTCTCTCATAATTTAATCTTAAGGTATTTGCTATATCTCTTTTACCTGATTCAATCATACTGCGCTGCAGAGATTGTGTAATAAATTCACCCTCTTCAATAATAACTTTAGCTAAAGAAGAAGAAGTCTCAACTAATCCTTCAATTTTATCACTCATTTTCCAAACTGAATTGGGAGTGTTATATATTGTACCAACAATTTTCGATTGTTCTTCTAACTTCATTACAGAATTTGGAAGTTCCACATTATCTAGTGTAAAAATCATATTTGGCTCAACATTGGAAAACTCATTTCTAATTTGATTAGTAATAGATTGGTATATCGACTCCATTTTTGGGAAATCAACTTCATTGAAGACTAAAGTAGCAACTGCTTCTCTAGGGATAGCATTTCTCAGCCCCCCACCTTTAAAAGTTGCGATTTGAATGGTTAAACCTTCAGACAATTCATAAATCAGTCTATTTAAAAGTAAATTAGCATTTCCTCTTCCAAGATGAATATCCATTCCTGAATGCCCTCCTTTTAGTCCTTTAAGATTAATTTGAATTGCGCTACTATTTGGTTTTGGTGATTCTGTTTGATACGAATACTTTGTATTGGTATCTATACCACCCGCGCATCCAATCGATATTTCATCATCATCTTCAGTATCTAAATTCAAAAGGAACTGTCCGCTTAAAAGACTACCATCTAATTTTTTCGCACCAGTCATTCCAGTTTCTTCATCAATTGTAAATAGGCATTCCAGAGGTGGATGTGTAATGTCATTTGATGATAATAAGGTCATAGCAGAAGCTACTCCCATGCCATTATCAGCTCCCAATGTTGTACCTTTCGCCTTTACCCAATCTCCATCAATCCAGGATTGGATACCTTGGGTTAAGAAATCGAAATCCGTGTCCGAATTCTTTTGATGGACCATGTCAATATGTGTTTGAATAATCACGGTAGCCTTATTTTCCATGCCAGCAGAAGCCGATTTCTTTATAATGACATTTCCAATTGCATCTTCAACAGTTTCTAGACCCAATTCCTGTCCAAAATTAACCATAAACGCTCTTACCCGTTCTTCTTTTTTTGATGGCCTTGGCACAGCATTTAAATCTTCAAAATGGTTCCAAATTGCTTTTGGCTCTAGTTCTCTTACCTGCATTTAATCTATTTTTAATTTGTTTAACCACTCCCCTCAAACAAGTCCTTCTATAATTTTAGGATTTGACAGCAAAACTATTTAAATTTGTCTTATAAACACACGAAAATGAAAACTATTCTACCAATCCTATTTTTACTACTTTCAACGACCATTTTTGCCCAATTAAATACCAAAACAATTTTGGTTGACCAAGTCGTAAGAGACTATATAGAATACATTCCTCAAAATTACCAAAATGCTGAATCAGCACCATTAATCATTGTATTACATGGTATTGGTGGTTTTATATCTGATTACGTTAATCCTGCGTTAAATGGATTGGCGGATGATGATAGATTCGTTTCTGTGTACCTTCAAGGTAAAGCAAATGCATTTGGACAAACATCATGGAACAATGGCACCTTATTAGCTTCTAATGCCAACGACCTCGGGTTTATACAAACAATGATTGAAACAATGGCTACTGAATATAATATTGACAGAACAAAGGTATATGTTGTTGGGATTTCAATGGGTGCTATTATGACATACAAAGTACTGCACCATTTAAGCGATAAAGTGGCTGCTGCAGTTTGCCATATTGGAACAATGTCAAATGAAGAAATTGCTAATTACAACCCTGCACTTCCAAGACCATTACTACAGATTCATGGTGTAAATGATGATGTAGTTCCTTATGCCGGAACGCCTCTACCATCATTAAGTTTAGTAAATCCAACACTAGACAAGTTAAAATCTATAAATGGATGGAATGGCGACTCAACAATTACTAACATTCCTGATAATATGAATGACGATATCACAATTGAAAAAATAGTTTACGATTGTACTACAAAACTTGAGCATTGGAAAATGAGTGGTTCTGGAGCTGAGCATATATTTCTCTTTGCGGCCATAAATGATACTTCGGGGATGGAAGTAACATGGAATTTCCTGAAAGAAAACACTCACCCAAATCCAACGTTAGCTATTCAAAATTTCAAAACTGAAAACAGTAAATTAACTGTTTATCCAAATCCCACTACTGGTATTTTTAAATTAGAAAATTCAATGCTGTTTAAATCTGTAAAAATTTACAATATAAATCAGCAACTAGTATTCGAATCTCAACAACTAAATCAATTGGATATCTCCCATTTATCTTCCGGACTATACATATTACAGGTAGAGGATCAAAACAATCAATTTAGTAATCAACTTTTGAATAAAAACTAGATTGTGAATGATTTTCCGGAACATGAGAAATACATGTCTCGCTGCCTACAATTAGCGAAACTTGGAAAAGGTTCTGTCAGCCCAAATCCTTTGGTTGGATCAGTTATAGTGTACAAAGGAAGGATTATTGGTGAAGGCTATCATCAAACATTTGGCAAAGCACATGCAGAAGTAAATGCTATTAACTCAGTTAATGATCAAGACACCAAATTTTTAAAGTCATCAACAATCTATGTAAATCTTGAACCATGCGCTCATTTTGGAAAAACACCGCCCTGTGCAGACTTAATAGTTGAAAAAGGATTTAAAACAGTTGTTGTGGGATGTATCGACCCTTATGCTGAAGTTGCCGGTAAAGGCATAAAAAAATTAAGAGACGCTGGAATAGAAGTTATTCTGAATGTATTAAATATGGAGTGTTTGGACTTAAACCGTAGATTTTTTAAATTCCATCAAACGAAAAAGCCATATGTTATACTGAAATGGGCTCAAAGTAATGACGGATTTATGGATATTGATAGATCTGATAGTACAAAAGGAATTTTTTGGATTAGTCAACCTGACACAAAAAGTTTAGTTCATAAATGGAGGTCAGAAGAGGATGGTATTTTAGTAGGAAGGAAAACAATTGAAGTTGATAACCCAATATTATCCTGTCGAAACTATACTGGTCTAAATCCAACCAGAATTATTATTGATCCTGATGGAAAATTATTGCCGCAGAAATATAAAATAAGTCAAGATAACATTAGAACAATTATTTTTAACCAAAAAGAAAATAAAGTAGAGTCAAATGTTAATTGGATTAAGGTGAACCCGTTTAATCTTGATGACATATTAACCCAAATATATCGTCAAAATATTCAATCAGTAATTGTTGAAGGGGGTAAAAAAACATTAGAGTCCTTTATTGACCAAAATTATTGGGATGAAATAAGAATTATCACAGGTGTTTCCAACATAGAAAAAGGCAAAAAAGCGCCTCAAATTGCAATTTATCCTAGGGATGACTTTTACTTTGGAGAAGATCTCATTTCAATTATTCAGCGTTAATTTTATCAATTTCTTTTTGACTGATTATGCCTACCAAAAGAGATATCTTTATATCATCAAGTCTAGTCCAAATAGGCCTAATCTCTCCATTTACAACAGAAATATTCGAATAGTCACCAAAGAAAATTTTATCATTTGGTAAAAAAGAAGATTCACTAATCTTATAATTTTTGAATGATTCACCTCCATTTTTGGAGATAGCTAAATATACATCAGTTTGATGATTTTCATGCTGTCTTCTGTCATAAAAAACAACATACAAATACCCAGTTGTTTCATCTATAGTCATCCAACTTAAAAACTGATGCCGACCAGTTGAATCAGTATTTACCTTGATTGGTGACGACCAACTCGCTCCATTGTCCTCACTTTTCTTAATCCAAATATCAGTATTATCCTCGCCGTTTCTTTGGTCCGACCAATTCACATAAATATTGCCCTTATATGCTGATTCGGAAATATCACAAACCGTAACTGGAAGACCGTTACAGCGGTATATGCCTGGTATTTTCACAGTCCAACCCATAATTTGATTTCCAATTTCAATTTCTTCTTCCATCCATGAATCTCCACCATCCAATGATTTATTAAAATAGATTTTACTGCTCCTGGACCATGATACATATATCTCACCATTTGGTCCTACCGCTGGCACTGCTCCTTCTGCAGTATCATCATCATCAAGGCAGTCTCCCGAAAACTTTGAAATTTTTTTCGGAACAGTCCAGCTATAACCATAATCAACACTTTTGGAAAACATAATATTACTCCGGTCTCGAATATCTTTAGAATTATAGGCATCAAATTGTGTCCACGTTACATAAATCTCACCATTTACTGGATTCGAAACAACCCATTCTTTATCATGGAACTTTCCATTTACAAGTGTATGACTCTCCTTTTTAAAACGGCCCCGAATTGTTCTGGATCGTTCACAGACTATTCCTCCTTTTAAGCGCTCTCCATTTAAATTAGATAAATGGAAATAGTAATAGAACCCTTTTTTATCGATTAATAAACAAGGGTCGCCATTTACTCCAAACGGTGAATAAATTGATTTGGATTTCCATGTTTGCCCGCCATCACGTGAATAATAGTAGTCATTCATTACACTTCCGGCAACTATCTTCTTTGAATTATTAGGGTTGATGAAAATAGATGGTTCAACTTGCGAATAAAAATAGGTGGCCGCCTTGGGTAAGGGTAATACAACATTTTTAACTTGGGCAAAGCTATTGTGTACAAACACCAAAAATAAATAAAATATAAAAATCTTTATCATAAAATTAAAATGGATATCCAATTCCGAAGCTCAAATTAGGTCTAAATGGGCTACGTAATGACTCGATATAAGTAGTTGGTAGAGTTTCTAATTCCTCTGCATATTTTGTCCTTTTTTCCCAAAGCCATCTTTCACCTGCGAACATATAAGGGTTATGTAGTGGCACAGCCAAGTCAAGGCGGACAATAAAAAAGTCGAAATCTAATCTCAGCCCAAATCCAGTGCCAAGTGCTACTTGTTCAGTAAAATTAGATGAAAATACACTCAAATCGTCATCAGTGCTTTCAGGATCATCAGTTAATTTCCAAATATTTCCGGCATCAACAAAAATGGCCGCCTTAATGAAATCGGAAAATTGAAAACGGTATTCTACATTTAACTCTAATCGTATATCCGACACTTGTGTATTCGTTGAATTCGTATCTCTCCATGTTTGTGTGCCACCTGGAGCCATAGTTCTGGCAGTAAAAGCTCGAATATCATTTGAACCTCCTGCAAAAAAACTTTCTTCATATGGTAAGGAAGGAGAATTTCCGTAAGCATACCCTAAACCTGCCAAGAGTCTGTAAGCAATTAATTGTTTGTTAGGTCTTGATCGAATTAAATTCATATAATATCGAATATCAAAATCTACTTTAACAAATTGAGTAAATGGCACTCCCAAAACTTGTTTTAAGTCATTACCAGTAGTACTGTCAATATTATTCTGACCAACACCAGAAATATCAAATAAATATCCAGAAGATGTCCCTGTTGCGGTTCCAAAAATATAGTTTTTCTTACCTACCTCACTATTAACCCTTTGGTTATTATATGTAAAAATATACTCAAATTTATTTGAGAAGTGATCATTATACGTGTTAATTAAAAAAGGATCATCTAGTTGAGATAGTAGGATTTCAAACTCAGATGATTTATCAAGTTTTACAAAATTAAAACTTTGCCATTTAATTTGATGTGTTTTTGTTTTGCCTTCATTGAACTTCCATGAATAGGCAAACTCTGTTAAATTTCTAGTAAAATCTGTTCTCTTCTGATAATTATAGCTCAAATCCAACACAGTAAGCGGGTACAACCTTTTACCAAGAGTTTTCTGTAGTCTTTTAGACATAGGCAATAGTCTCGGAAATTCAAGACTGATTTTTGGAAATATTTCGATAGTGTTAAACTGACGATTTGAAAGTTTAATCGCATCCCCTGCGAGGTTTCTATCAAATACTGCAGGTTGTGATTCCGCTCCACCAGTAATACTTACTTTTAATTTTTCAGCTCCGCCAAAAATATTTTTGTTAGTGTAGTTGACCGAGGCCGCTAACCCCAAATATCCGTTTGAATTTGTTAAATTTGGTTCAAAAGAAAAAGTTTGTTTATTTGAAGGTGTTAAATCATAACTAATTGAAACAGTTCGTGAACCTGAAGGATCAATTATTGGTGCAATAGAACTAAAGATATCTAAACCTAACAATCGCGAATAGGAGCGCTCAACATAATACTCCTTATACCAACCATTATCTCCCCCAGTAGTAATTTCTAAAAAGTTTTGTCTGTCAATTAGAAAAGGAGAAATTGGTAATTTTTCATTATAAATAAAAGTGCCTTTATAAATCAAAGTATCAACCCGTCCAAAAAAGACGTATTTTTTCTTAAAAACAGAATCTCTATAATTTAAAGTATCTAACAAAGGAAAGTCTCCTCCTTGAACAGAAAGACCATAAATTTTCAGCTTCTCTTCATAAATATCAAAATTTTTGAAAGATTTGGCGTTTGGATTGTGCACCCGATAAGTCAAATCACTTACTTTATAACTTGAATGCTTTAACTCTTTTACATTGCCATTTTTATCTTCTTCGGTTTTTGGAATAATTCGCATGATAACATTTGCCTTAAAATCACCTATTGTAGTGTCTACTTCAAAATAAACATAGCTTTTGCTAAAATTAAAATAAGCGTCATCTCTGCAAAACTTTGAGAACCTGTCACGTTCTATATCCAGTTTATCTTCATCTAAAATATCTCCAATAAAAATAACAGAATCTTTTTTCCTTAACATGGAATAATATTCGGATTTGAGTCCCTTGTATTTAGGATCTGAGTCAAACTTAAGTGAAGCAATTGTTATAGGACGTCTTGGAGTGATAGTATAAATCGGGAAAGCCTTTCTCTTTTTAGCGTTATAACTAATCGATTCCGACACATCATTATCATAAAAGCCTCTCTTTTTCAAATACAAATGAATTTGTTTAGCTGATTTTGAAACTTTTAAACTATCCATTATTACAGGAGCCTCTCCAATATTTAAAGAAACCCAGTGTCGCCACCCAAATCTTGTTTTTTTTAATCTTATATTCTTTTTAAAAAAGTGAGTTTCATCTTTTGACTTTGCTTTTTGATTTCGCTTTTTATTAATTGCATTCTGCCTAACTATGCGCTTATTATTTTTAGCTAACGTTTTTTCAGATTTTTTAGCTATTTGCTCTTGCATTTTCAAAGTATCAATCCGATTGTAAACAAATAAATTAAACGAACGATTTGGCTGAGGTTTTAATAGGTCATATAAATCGTCAGTCAAAATCTGCTTATAGTCTGCTGAAATTTCATTAACAGAGTCATTTTGTGTTAAAAAATGAATGGTAGATTTATCAGCTGAGCGAAAAAATTTTTTCGGTTTTATTTTATATAAGTACTTTCCACTGGGCACATACTTTGCTTGATTACAAGCCATCAAACCTAAGAATAGGAAGCATATTAAAACAGAATGTAAATTTTGCTTAAAAACCATTATAAATCTATCTTTACAAAAATAATCAGATAAATAGAGTAATTGATATGACCCTGACTAAAAATGAAATAAAATTCGTTAAATCACTACAAATTAAAAAATACCGTGATAGCCAGCAGCTATTTGTTGTTGAAGGTGAAAAATTAGTCAATGACTTGCTGTCACAATCAAATTATAAAATTGACACCCTATTTCATACAAATGAATTCAAACCAAATGATGCAATACAGACCTACAATAGCATTATAGTTAACGATAAGGATTTGGAAAGAATGTCAAGTTTAAAGACACCCAACAAAGTACTTGCTACTGTAAAAATGCAAATCAATAAAGCTATCAATATTGAAGATAATAAGCTGATTTTACTTTTGGACAATGTTAAAGACCCTGGTAACTTAGGAACAATCATCCGCACAGCTGAATGGTTTGGAATTAAACGAATTATTGCATCAAATCAATCTGTTGACATTTTTAATCCCAAAACAATTCAAGCTTCAATGGGTGCTTTTTACCACGTACACTTTACATATAGTAACCTTAACTTACTACTACCAAACCTAAAAGAAAAAGACTATGTTATAGTAGGAGCCAGCCTTACTGGAAGTAATTTATATAATACCAAACTAGCCAATAAAACAGCACTTGTTATGGGGAGTGAATCTCATGGAATAAGTCCTGAGATTTTAAGCTTGTTAGACCAAGAATTACTAATACCTCAAACAGGAACTACAGAATCTCTAAATGTAGGAATAGCAACTGGGATATTTTTATCAGAATACTATCGTCAAACCTCTACCCTTCAAAAATAATTGAAAACGTCCATACTTTCGTTTTTAAACTACTTAACGGGGAAGAAAAGAAAGTGTGTTCTTGGATTAACAAATCCTTAAATCCATTATTAATTTTCACCTCCAATGAAAGTTTATAGTACATCATAAAAAAATCAAAGCCTCCACCGAAAATGGATGAAAAGTCATGTCGCTTCATTTTCATAATCCTTTCTCCGGGAACTGTTTCAACTCCTGATTGAGTGGCTAAATCAAGTCCATATTGAACCCCCGTTATGCCATATGCCGCAAAATTATTAATACGTTTAGTCCTTAGTTTTAGAATTAATGGAAAATCAAGAAAGAAAGACTCTAACCTTGTTCCTGAAAACACTAATTCGTTGTTCTTCAGTTCGCCGTAATTGAATACCCTTTCAGTAATAGAAAAACCTGGTAAAAAACGGAGGTGAAAAAGAGGAGAAATATCCAGCGACCCTACCATTGCAAATGTAAACCCTGGCGTTTTATTTACTTGAATGTAATTTATAGAATCACCATTATAAACACCTGGAGAAAATTGATATCTATAATCAGCAGTATTGAGTGAAAGTGACGCCCCAATATGAAATTTTCGTCTATCAAAGTTTGGCAAGTTCATTCCTACTTGAGCAAATATTGAATGTCCAAAAAGCGGATATAGAATAATCAATAAAAAATTCTTAAGCATTTCCTTTTATTGAAAAACGCTAAAAAGTTTGTGATATTATAAAACAATAGGATACTATCCTTCAAAAGTGATTGTAAACCACCAAACTTTTGTTTTTAATGAATTAAGAGGGGCTGTAAAAAAAGTATCTTCTTGAATTAATACATTTCTAAATCCATTAGATATTTTAATTTCAAAAGCAAATTTATAATATGCCATAAAAAAATCAAAACCTCCACCAAACTGAGTTGCATAATCTGACCTTGCCATTTTTATAATTCTTTCTCCTGGAGTGGTTTCGACATCTGATTGTGAAGCCAAATCCAAACTATATTGCAAGCCCATAAGTCCATAGGCCGCAAAATTATTAATCCTTTTAGTTCTCAATTTTAGCATTAATGGAAAATCTAAGAATGTAGATTCAAGTCTTATTTTTTCAATTGCAACTTCATTATTTACCAAAACACCATATTGAAATTCACGTTCCTGAAACGATAAGCTAGGTAAAAAACGAATATGGAATAACTCTGAAATATCCCATGAGCTCACAATTCCAAAGTTAAAGCCGGGTATTCTATCAATATTAACATTAACAATACTATCTCCAGAATAAACCCCGGGCATAAATGAGTATCTAAAATCAGCAGTATTTCCACCCAGAGAAAATCCAAAATGAAACTTACGTCTATCAAATTGTGGAATATTCTTACCTGGTTGAGCATAAGTGAAAGTTCCACTGCACAGGACAATAACTAATAATATATATTGAATGAGTTTCAAAATCAATGACAAAATTAAGCAAACACAATTAATATTGGATTAGTATTTGGACTATTTTTTAATAAAAGGACTATATTTACAGGCTATAAGTGTACATGAATGGATAAGTTAGAATTACAAGAGAAAGTAAAAGAAATATTCAGCAATTATCTTGAAGACAATTCGCACCGTAAAACGCCTGAAAGGTTTGCAATTCTTTCCGAAATTTATGATTCAAAGGGTCATTTTGATATTGAAGCCCTTTACATTAAAATGAAGGAAAAAAAGTATAGAGTGAGCCGGGCTACATTATACAATACCATAGATTTACTAATGGAATCCAACTTAGTCAGAAAACATCAGTTCAGTAACACGTCCCAATACGAAAAAGCTTACGGGTTTAGGCAACACGATCATATAATTTGTACAGATACAGGTGAAGTTATAGAATTCTGTGATCCTAGAATAGAAAAAATAAAATCGACTATTGAGGAACTATTTAATGTTAAAATTCATCACCATTCACTGTATTTTTATGGTGAACGAATCAATCAAAACAATGAAACTAAAAATTGAAACTGAATTACACGAAAACATAATCGAATTAAAATTCTACGGTGAAGTTTTCACTGAAGAAGAGTTTTTACCTCTTTTTGAAAATGTGAAGAGTCAACTTTCAAACGGAATTAAACACTTTATTTTTAACCTTGAAGGCATGACATACATGAATAGTTTAGGTTTAAATGCCTTGATAAAGGCTTTTACTAACATCCGGAACGAAGGTGGTGATATGGTAATTGTTAATATCTCGAAGAAAATTAATCAAGTTTTAATACTGACTAAGTTAAATTCAGTTCTTAATATTGCAACTTCGTTAGAAAATGCAATTGAACATTTAAAGAAATAAAATTATGAAAGTTGACGTATTATTGGGATTACAATGGGGCGACGAAGGCAAAGGAAAAATTGTAGATGTTGTCACACCTAAATACGATATTATTGCAAGGTTTCAAGGCGGACCTAATGCTGGGCACACCTTAATTTTTGAAGGTAAAAAACAAGTTTTACATACTATTCCTTCAGGAATTTTTCGTGAAAACACTATGAACGTTATTGGTAATGGTGTTGTAATCGACCCCATTACTTTAGTAGCAGAAATAAAGGAGTTGGAAGGAAAAGGAGTTGATATAGCTAAAAAGCTATTAATATCTAAAAAAGCCCATTTAATTTTACCTACCCACAAAATTCTAGACAGGTATTCGGAAGAACTGAAAGGTAAATTAAAAATTGGATCAACCTTGAAAGGAATTGGACCAACATACATGGATAAAACTGGTAGAAATGGAATCAGATTTGGAGATACTCAACTTCATGATTTTAAAACCCGTTATGGCAATTTAGTTAAAAAACATATTGGTATGCTGGGTAGCTATAATTATCAGGAAATTTTAGCAGAATTTGAGCCACAATGGTTTGAGGCTCTGGATTATTTATCAAATATTCCATTAATTGATAGTGAACAGTTTTTAAATAATGCCATGAAAAATGGAAAGTCAATTTTAGCGGAAGGTGCTCAGGGTACTATGCTAGATATTGATTTTGGAACCTATCCTTATGTTACTTCATCAAATACTGTTACGGCAGGAACTTGTACAGGACTTGGCATTGCTCCAAATAAAGTAGGCGAAGTTATTGGGATTTTTAAAGCTTATTGCACTAGAGTTGGTAGTGGTCCTTTCCCTACAGAACTTGACAATGAAGTTGGACAAGAGATAAGAAAAGTAGGTCATGAATACGGTGCAACTACTGGTCGAGACAGAAGATGCGGTTGGATTGATTTACCAGCCTTGAAATATGCAGTAATGATTAACGGCGCTACTCAACTTGCCATGATGAAAGCTGATGTATTAGATGGATTTGAAAATATTGAAGTCTGCACTGAATATGAAATAGATGGAAAACACTATGATTATTTACCTTATGATATTACAGCCTTAACAATTAAACCTATTTATAAATCGTTACCTGGATGGAAAACAGATTTAACAGGATTGAAGTCTTTAGAAAATGCACCAAAGGCATTTACTGACTATATAGCTTATTTGGAACAAGAATTGCAAGTACCTATTACAATCGTGTCTGTTGGACCAGATAGAGACCAAACAATAGCGAAACAATAATTTGAAAAGAAAATATAACATATTAAAAAAGGCGCTTTTATTAAGCGCCATTTTTTTGACTCATATATCTTGGTCTCAAACCAACCAAATTGAACTAGTACATTCTGATGTTTTGTCAAATAGTGAAAAAATTGAAGACGCTGTTAAATTGACTGGAAATGTTCATTTTAAAAATCAAAATTTAAATCTATTTTGTGACTCAGCCTTATTTCATCAAACTCAAAATTGGGTAAAAGGCTATGGAAGGGTTCAAATTAATCAGGGAGACACTTTAAACCTTTACTCTGACTCATTATTCTTTGATGGAAATACAAGTATTGGAAAATTACAAAGCAATGTTAAAATTCGAGACAATTCATTTAAATTAAATACTGATTCCCTCAGTTTTAACACCATGTCATCTGTTGCATACTACTCTAAAAACGCATTTATTAAAAGTAATTTAGATGAGATGACTCTAACCTCAACCAAAGGGAAATACTTTGCCAAAACTAAAACATTTATTTTTAAAGACAGTGTTATCTTAGAGCATCCGGACTATATTGTTCACTCAGACACTTTAGAATATCGAGCCCTAGATGAAGATATTTTAATTCATGGTCCATCAACCATTTGGTTAGATTCTGCCACAATTCTTACAGAAAAAGCAATTTACCATACTCAAACTGATGATATGCAGTTGTGGCGGAAGGCAATCGTTAAAACTCAAAGTCAAACTATAAAAGGTGATAGTTTATGGTTTAATGGTGAGACTGAGAATGCAAGAGGTTTTGGTAATATTTTTATCCAAGATACTATTGAAAAAGTTGATTTTATTGGCGATTTCTTTCTAAAAACTGATTCCATTACAAAAATGAACGGAAATGCTCAAGTTTTTCAATATCAAAAAACAGACACGCTTGTCATTCAAGCTGACACGATATTACAATTAACAAGCCCACTAACTAACCAATCAATTCAAATCGCTCAATCAAATGTTATTCTTGAGCAAGGTGAACTAATTGGTGTTTGTGATTCATTATTGTATAGCCAAAGAGATTCTATAATAAAAATGCAAAAATCACCAATTGTATGGCGAACCAATACAGAATTAACAGCAGATTCTATTGAGGTGAAAATTGCTGATAAAGTAGTAAAAGCATTGAATCTCTATCAAAAAGCATTTGTAAGTATGGAACATGATAGCCTACATTATGATCAGTGTTCAGGAAAGTTAATCTTTGTCAAATTGGACTCTAATGCAATTAAGACTATTAATATAATAGATAACGCTGAAACCATTTACTTTCCATCTGAAGAAGTTTTAGATACAATAACTAATGAAAAAAATAAGACTTTAAAAGGAGTTAACTACATGCTCTCGAATAGTATTACACTGCAATTCGAAAATAGTGAAGTTCAAAAAATTAGTTTCAAGGATAAACCTGAAGCAGTTTTTAAACCTTTGGAGACTGCTAAGAAAGAAGACTTTTTTCTTAAAAAATTTAACTTAAAGAAAAGTAAAAAGCCTGATAGTATACTAAAAAATTTAAACTACTTTAGCGCAACTCCTAAACCGCAAGCACCTTGAACAAAAAGAGGATTCTCAATATTTTCATTCTAATTAATGTGAGTCTCTCAGTTGTATTGGGCTTTATTGTACTATTTCAGTTCTCGATAAACCCTGTTCTGATAAAAAGTTTGTTCTTTTTTGGTTTTTCATCAACTGTTGCATTATTAATGGGTCTGTTAATTACAGAATGCCACACTTGTCCTCCGTTTTTGGAAAAGTTACTATTTTACATTGGTTTATCTCTAATTCTATGTGCTTTCGTCATTTTCTTTGGATTATTTGGTACTGGGATGCTGTGGCATGTTATTATTAGTGCCGGGATAATTTATTTATTAATGGTTGAATTGCAATTATTAGGTTGGACAGATATTAAGCAGAGTATTCTTATTAAAATAACTTTTGCAATCGCTTTATTATCAAACCTTTTTTTAGCATATATATTTTTATTCAAAGTTTCAACCTTATCGCTAAAACCTATAATTTTCAGTGCCTCAGCGCTTTCAATTATTTCGCTTTTTTACGGGCTTTACATCTATCAAGTTAAAGTCCAAACCAAAAAAAAAGGATAGTATAAACAATTCATCATTGATAATTAGCTGTAATTACAGTACTTTCAGGTTAGTTAAATAGATACCTTTACTTTGAAATTCTCTATTTAATTTATGAAGCTTCCAAAACCAAGTACATTAAAAGCAATTGCTGAATTAGTAGACTGCCCTTTTGAAGGACCAGCAGATTTATCGGTAACTGGAATAAATGAGATTCATCAAGTAGAAAAAGGAGATATTGTATTTGTTGATCACCCAAAATATTACGACAAAGCCTTAAATAGCGAGGCGGATATCATTCTAATTAATAAAAAGGTTGATATCCCGGATGGTAAAGGAATTATACTTAGTGATTCACCTTTTGATACTTTCAATCAAATCACACGGATATTTCGAGCATTTCGTTTATTGGAAATCCCAATAAGTGAAAGTGCTAAAATTGCTAAATCAGCATCAATATTTCCAAATGTCACAATTGGACACAATGTTGAAATTGGTGAAAATACGGTTATTCATTCTGGTGCAGTTATTGGTGAT
This sequence comes from Crocinitomicaceae bacterium, assembly GCA_045107045.1. Taxonomy (GTDB): domain Bacteria; phylum Bacteroidota; class Bacteroidia; order Flavobacteriales_D; family Crocinitomicaceae; genus Putridiphycobacter. Next base: position 21,285 of record JBGCFR010000021.1, on the reverse strand, counting down.
TATTCTATAATTGGCAGTAAAGTTGTAATTGGGCCAAATACTGTGATTGGTTTTGATGCATTTTACTACAAAAAAAAGAGTAATGGTTATGACCGATTACACAGTTGTGGAAATGTTATGATTAATGATAACGTTGAGATTGGAGCTTTATCCACAATTGACAGAGGTGTTAGTGGAAGTACGATAATTGGCGAAGGTACTAAAATAGATAATCAAGTGCATATCGGTCACGACACTACCATAGGTAAACACTGTTTATTTGCAGCAAATGTTGGTATTGCAGGGTGTGTAACAATTAAGGATCATGTCACATTATGGGGGCAAGTAGGTGTAGTAAGCGACATCACCATTCATGAGAATGTAACTGTATTAGGTCAATCTGGTGTTGGAAATGATCTAGCTCCAAACAAATCCTATTTTGGGTCACCATGCGGCGATTCTAGAACCAAATTTAAGGAGCTAGCGGCATTTAAAAAGCTCCCACAAATAATTGAGCATTTATGAGTTATATTACAGATAAACTGCTCAGCGAACTAGAACGCAAAATTATTGATAAAGATTTTAAGTTAAATTCCTTATTGGAAATCACTAACTCTATAAATTCAAGCAAACCTTTTTCTGAAATATTAACCATTTACAATTTCATTCTAAAAGAACAACTTGGTGTAAAACGATTCATACTTTTTAATAAAGAAGAGTCATGGAAAATGCTTTTAAAAGTAGGTATAAAAGGTTCAATAAAGGAGTTAAATATTGAAGAAGACATTCTCAAGTTTAAAGAAATAACAGTTATCGAATCATCATATAAAGCATATATGAATGAGTTTGATGTTATTGTGCCCGTTTTACATAAAGGAAAAGTTTTGGCCTATTTGATTCTTGGTGGACTTCAGGAAATGAAGTCTAGTGAAGGATCGCCATTAGCCAATTTAAACTTTATTCAAACGCTAACCAATTTAATTGTAGTAGCAATAGAAAATAAACGCTTGTTTAAAGATAACCTAAAACAAGAAGTTATAAAAAAAGAATTGGAGGTAGCATCTGAAATGCAAAAACTACTTTTCCCTAGCGACCTACCACACACCAATAAATTAGATATTTCGGCCAAATACTTGCCTCATCATAAAGTAAGTGGCGACTATTACGATTATATCCAAATTAATGAAAACGAGTTTATCATTTGCATAGCAGATGTTTCCGGAAAAGGAATTTCGGCAGCTATGCTAATGGCCAACTTCCAAGCCACTTTAAGAACAGTGTTCAATTATCAAAGATTCGACCTTGAATTCTTGATTTCTGAATTAAATAAAAAAGTGTTTAAAAATGCCAATGGAGAAAAATTTATTACATTTTTTATTAGCCAATACAATAGTAAAACTAGAAAAATGAAATATGTCAATGCTGGACATAATTGGCCCATATTAATTAACAAGCAAAAAGACCAGTTTTTAAGTAAAGGCTGTATTGGCCTAGGAATGTTTGAAGAACTACCCTTCCTCGAATCAGAGGAAATTGATATTTTACCAAATACCACTTTACTTTTATTTACTGATGGTGTTGTAGAGTTAGAAAATGAATACAACGAACAATTTGAAACCGATAGATTGACAAAAATCGCTAAAAGTTTTTACCCCTTATCAATGGAAGATCTAAATGAAATAATTTTTGGAAAATTAGATGAGTGGAGAGGATCAAAGAACTATGTAGACGATACCGCGATTTTAAGCTGTCGTATTTTTTAATGTAACCCTTTTTGAACCTTTTAGAAGTTTAGTTGTAGTTAATAATATGAAGCAACTAGATATTAAATCACCGTGTCACGAAAATTGGGAAAAATTCACACCGAAACCTGAAGGCGGATTTTGTGGTTCATGCCAAAAAACGGTAATCGATTTTACAAATAAATCAAACGACGAGATTAAAAACATTCTATCTGCCAAATCATCCGAAAGTATTTGTGGTAGAATTGGACTTAATCAATTAAACAATTTTAATAAAGTGCCAAATTTGTGGCAAAATTCCCAAAACCCGAAAGTCATCCAAAGTCGTTTTTTGTGGGCATTAATATTAAGTTTTGGATTAAGCTTATTCACTGCACAAGAAGCCAAAGCACAAGAAATACTTGGAGAGATTTCATATATAGAACACGTTGACACAAATAAAATATCAGAGCATATTCCAATAGATACTATTGAAGTTGAAGAATTTATAATGGGAGATCTAATGGAATCAACCATACCAAAAGATACCGTAAAGAATGATACAATTTTGGAAAAGAAATCAAAGAATTGTAAACCAATTCAAAAGCAGCCAATACATAAACTAGAACATCCAATATTAATGGGAATGATGATTACTCAACCTAATAAAGTTGAAAAAACACCAACACTTGAGCCAAAAAAACCAGTATTAAGTGAGCCATCCATTGGCTACATCTACCCTAACCCGGTTGAAGAAATCACCAATCTTGTTCTAAAAGTTACAAAACCTGATGTGTATCATATTACAATTGTAAACAGTGAAGGGAAAATAGTAAAACTAATAAGCGAAACTCACCTTTATAGTGGAGAGCAGAATTTTAATTTAAATTTATCAGATTTCGAATCAGGTATTTATTATATAAATATAGTTGCAAATAATCATCAGTCAAATATTCAATTGATTAAAAATTAGCTGAAAAGAATCTTTTTAGGCTTTTTAACGTATTCAATTTTAATTGAATTAAATTTGTAATGTGATTAAATTACCTCGTCAAAGCACCCCAAGGTGGGTTGTATTTTTATTCGATATTTTTATTGCACTGGTTTCGCTACTGATAGCCTATGCAATTCGTTTTGATTCTAAAAGCTTTGAATTCAACATTGAGTATGATATATTCATAACTGGTTTACCTTTTTACATTGTAGTTCGAGCGATTGGGTTTTATTATTTCAAAACTTTTGATGGGGTGATAAGGCACACAAGTACTGAAGATGGCAAACGACTCGTATTTGCCGTGCTTAGTGGGACATTGGCCATGATAATGCTATCTATCGTAAAATATTATAGCTTTGATAAAACTTTCGTCTTCCCGATTTCAATTATTATCATGGAATTCTTCATCTGTATTTTTATGATGATGGTTTTTAGGGTGAGTATTAAACTGATTTATCTTGAAGGTTTAAAACGGCTAAAAAGCAGTACGCCAACCATTATTTTTGGAGCCGGAGTTTATGGAATAATTACTAAACATACACTTGAAAAGGAAGCCCGTCTTGATGGAAAAGTAGTTGCTTTTATTGATGACAATTCTAAATTGGTTGGTAAAACTTTGGAGGGTGCTAAAATATACAATACCAATAGGTTAAAAGAGTTAATTAATGACTTGGAAGTTGAAAAACTGATTATAGCCATCAAAGATATCAGTCCATCTCACAAAAGAGATATTATTAAAACCTGTATTGATTTAGATGTTGAAGTGCTGAATGTTCCTGATCCTAAAAACTGGATAAATGGTGAATTTAGTACTGGTCAAATAAAACCGATCAATATTGAAGACCTGTTAGGGAGAGATCAAATTTTACTGAATAGCGATAAGTTATATGATCAATTCAGTGATAAAAAAATATTAGTGACAGGTGCCGCAGGTAGCATTGGAAGTGAAATTGTAAGACAACTTACCAACTATCTTCCTAAAAAAATAATTATGGTTGATCAGGCTGAATCACCACTATATAATCTAGAAGGAGAGTTAAAGGAAAAAAATAAGATTCACTTAACTGAAACAGTGATTGGGGATATTAGAAATTACGACAGAGTACAACGAATATTTGATTTTTTTAAGCCCGATATTGTATTCCATGCCGCTGCATACAAACATGTACCATTAATGGAAGAAAATCCTTCAGAGGCTATACTTACAAATATTCTAGGTTCAAAAAACATGGTTGATTTAGCCATTCAATACAATGTTGATAAATTCGTGCTAATTTCAACCGACAAAGCCGTTAACCCAACAAATGTAATGGGTTGTTCTAAACGAATTGCTGAAATATATGCTCAGTCGGCAAATGAAAAAAATAGCACAAAATTTATTACCACTAGGTTTGGAAATGTCTTGGGAAGTAACGGATCAGTTATTCCTCTTTTCAAAAAGCAAATCGAATCTGGTGGACCACTCACGGTTACACATAAAAATATAACTCGATACTTTATGACAATACCTGAAGCTTGCCAACTTGTTTTGGAAGCCGGAAATATGGGTGATGGTGGTGAAATTTTTGTATTCGATATGGGAGAGAGCGTTAAAATTTATGATCTTGCTTTAAAAATGATTCAGTTGAGTGGGCTGCAAGTTGGAAAGGATATAGAAATAAAAGTAACGGGATTGAGACCTGGAGAAAAATTATATGAGGAGCTTTTGGCGACTGAAGAAAATACACTCCAAACTCATCATCCTCAAATTTTAAAAGCAACAGTTAGAACTTATGATTTTGAAAAAACATCAGTAAATATTTCTGACTTGATTGAAGAATTTGCAGGTCAAAACAATATTGAAATTGTAAAAAAGATGAAATCCATAGTTCCGGAGTTTATCAGTAATAATTCACAATTTTCACAACTAGATTAGAAATGTTTAACACTAAAATTCAAATTCGATTCTCGGATTGCGATATGTTAAGTCATGTCAACAATGCCGTCTACCTTCAGTATTTTGAAACGGCAAGAATTCATTTCTTTAACCAAGAATTGCCAAATTGGGATTGGACTAAACAAGGCATTATTCTAGCAAGGAATACTATTGATTATATTAAGCCAGTCTTTTTGGATGATGCTTGTGAAATTGAAGTATACTGTACCCAAATTGGCAATTCTAGTTTCACTTTAGCCTATAATGTTAAGGTTTGTAAAAACGATAAAATTATTTTGAAATCTACTGGTGAGTCAATTTTAGTGTGTTTTGATTTTTTAGAGAACAAAACAATTCCCATACCTTTGATGCTACTTAAAGTTTTAAAAAAAGCGAAGGTTATTGTAAGTAAAGAAATTTAATGACGTCTAAGGAGCAAATATATTAATTGATGAGTTTAACTATTTTGCTGGGATTTACGCTTTGCATGGCATTTATATTTATCTATAGCCTTGTACAATTGAACCTAGTTGCGAATTACCGACGTGGAAGAAAGCAAAAAAAACTCATTCCCGCTCCCCCAAGTTCTTGGCCATTGGTTACAGTTCAACTTCCAGTCTATAATGAATTATACGTTATTGAGGAGCTTATTGATGCAGTTTGTAAGTTCGATTATCCAAAAGACAAATTGGAAATACAAGTTCTTGACGATTCTACAGATAAGACTGTACAACTTATAGCTGATAAAGCTATCCATTATCAAGCTCTTGGTTTTGACATTCAACATATAAGAAGGCCAGACAGAGTTGGATATAAAGCGGGTGCTCTTAAATATGGAACAGATATTTGCAAGGGTGAATTCATAGCTATATTTGATGCAGATTTCAAACCTAGTTCTCAATTTTTAAAAGACACTTTGCCTCACTTTAATCAACCCAATATTGGTGTGGTTCAGAGTAAATGGGGCTATACGAATCCGAATTATTCTTTTTTAACCAAATTACAAGAATTTGGCTTAAATGCACATTTCAGCATAGAACAAGTTGGCAGAAATATCAAAGATCATTTCATCAACTTTAACGGTACCGCAGGGGTTTGGCGTAAAGCCTGTATTAATGATGCAGGAGGATGGGAATCGGATACATTAACCGAGGATCTAGACCTAAGCTACAGGGCACAGCTAAAAGACTGGAAATTCACCTATTTGGAGGATGTAATTTCTCCATCAGAATTACCGATTGAGATAAACTCATTAAAAGCACAGCAGTATAGATGGACAAAAGGAGCCGCTGAATGTTTTTCTAAAAATTTTGTTCGGGTCTGGAAGTCTAAAAACATTAAATCTTCGACAAAAATTCATGCGCTTTTTCATCTCATGAATAGCTCTGTATTCTTAATGATTTTTGCAATGGGACTTTTAAGTCTTCCAGTAATTTATGCCAAGAATGCTCTCGGTGGACATATCATTATCCAAATTAGTAGCGTTTTTATGTTAAGTTGGGTAATTTTAGGATTGTTTTATTATACCTCCTTCAAAAGAAATTCTAATAAAAATTTTGGTAGTTTCATCATTAACTTTGTTTGCTTTTTAGCAGTTTCAATGGGTTTATCGCTGCACAATGCTGTGGCTGTCATGGAAGGATATATTGGCCGCAAAACTCCCTTCGTAAGAACTCCAAAATTTAATGTTATTGAGGGTTCGGATGATTGGAAAACTAATATCTATACCACAAAAAAACTAAGCCCGATTACCTATATAGAAGGCTTAATGATTTTGTATTTTTTATTTGCCTTTAGAGTTGCAATTATTTATAGTGATTATGCTATGATCCCATTTTTATTATTTTTAATATTCGGCTATAGCTTCGTGTTTTTTAGTTCTTTCATTCACCTCAACAAGACGGTCAAAAAAAAAGTAACCTATGAAAAAATGGCTTAGTTTAGGTTTATTAGTACTAATTACAATTGTGTTTAGTAGCATCCAATCTGCATCTTTAACACGAAGTGACTTGCATATTCAACTTAAGAATATTAGGAATTCTGACGGTGTAATTTATGTGTTTTTGTACAATTACGAGAATCAGTATCCCAGAGCGCCTTTAACCTACTACAAGGTTGGAAAATCTAAAGTGAAAAATGGAAATCTAACTGTAAAAATACCAAATATCGAATATAATCCGAAATACGCAATTACACTAATTGATGATGAAAATGACAATGAAGATTTAGATAGATTTCTTGGTTTACCAACTGAAGGCTTTGGATTTTCCAACAATGTTAGACCCCTAATAAGCCTACCTGATTATAATGACCTCCTATTTACTTTTTCATCAGAAAAAACTATCTATATCGACTTACAATACTTCTTATAATGAAACAAATACTCTCACTACTTATTGCTCTAATAATTTTAGCACCAACATTCTCTCAAACCAGCTTTCTCAATTCTACTGATACCTTTTTAAAAAAACATGTAGTAAATGGTAGAGTAGATTATCAATCCATTAAAGACAATCCAATTAAGCTATACGAATTGCTTAATATGATTGCACTGCAAGAAATCCCTGAAGCCGATAGGAAAGCGTATTTAATTAATGCTTATAATATCCTAGTCATTTCTAATATTATAGAAAATTATCCTATCAATTCACCAGAGGATGTACCAGGTTTTTTTGATAATGAAGTACATATCGTCTCCAATGAAAAGATGAGTTTGAATCATCTTGAAAAAAACTTAATGTTTAAAGTATATAACGATCCGCGTCTTCATTTTGTGCTAGTATGCGGAGCGATTGGCTGTCCACCAATTACAAATTTCGCCTACAAAACTGATGAACTTGATGCCCAATTAAACAAGCAGACAACCCTTGCTTTAAATTCAGATTTTTTAAGGGTGGATGATACAAAAAAAACTTTGCAAGTTTCTGAAATTTTCAAATGGTATGCTTCTGATTTCGGTGGCAATAACAAATCGGTTTTGGCATATATTAATAGTTATAGAACAAGTCCTATTCCATCTAATTATAAAATTGGTTTCTATAATTACAATTGGAAACTTAATACGCAGATTAATGCTACGGTTTCCAACAGAGAGCCATTTGAGGCAAAAAAAAATAATTCCAGCACAAATTTACAAACATTTACTGCGGGTAGCTTATTGCGAAAAAATCAATTTGATTATACTCTTTTTAATACCATGTATACTGAGTCTAAAGGAAATTGGCTCGGAATTGACAATAGCGACTACAGAAATACATTTGTTACTCATTTAGCACAAATTACCTACGGGATTACAAAAAATAAAAGAATTAATATTGGATTAGATTTAAATTTTAGATATAATGGCAGAGTCTTGGATAACGGCGATTTCTCTGGCATAAGCAAGGCTTTTAGTTTTGAGAATGACACTAATTCTCGTGTTGGTATCACAGCAGTTGGATTTAGGATAAAAGTCCAACCTTTTAAAGCGGTAGCCGATTTTTCAATTCAATCCACTATTCAAGTCCCAATCATAAAAGACGCAGAAGGTACGGCGAGTTTGTATTGGGGAGATTGGGATAGAATTACCTGGTGGAATCAATTTTTTTACACAAAAACATTCAATAAGATTCAAGTATTTGGAGAGATTGATTTGTTATTTAGGTTTAAAAAATATGAATCCCAAATAGGAATGTTAGATATCCCTTTAAATTTATTTCTGAGCTACTTCCCAACACCAAAAGTAACATTATATGCTATGACACAGCATGTACCAAGACTGACAAATAATATTACACCCTCAGATTTAGGTGTGGTGGAAACGGACTGGGTAATCCCTTCAAACTACACTGCATCAGGGTTTGGCGCAAAATATCAAATCACTTCTCAAATGAATTTAGAAGTATTATATTCAAATTTTTGGAGAGGAACAAATTCAGGATTAGGAAATACATTTAACTTTGGGATAAAATATATTACAAAGTAAATGATTAAAGGCATATTGCTGGCAGCTTTTCTTTCTGTCGGTTTTTTTCTTAAAGCAACAATAATTGATACCATAGAATTTACTGGGTTAACTAAAACTAGTGAATCATATATTCGGTCATTAATTGAGTGCAAAGAAGGTTTGCCTTTCAACGATTCAGTTAGAAGACTAGACGAACAGACGCTAAATAATCTTAATCTTTTTTTTAGTGTTGAAAGTACCTATCAATTTCTTCCTTTAAAAAAAGCTTATAAGGTCATTTTTAATATAAAAGAATCAACATACATCTACCCGATAATTGATATTTCTGGCTTTCAATCAGTTCTCAAGCTACAACTAGGCGTTAACAATATAAATTTTAAAGGAGAACAAAAAACAGTTGGTTTTTGGTATCAATATTACGATAGACATTCATTTTCCATTTATCATAGAGTACCACGTTATAAAAAGCAACCTTTTGGTCATGATCTTATAATTAGCAAATATTCAACCGTTGAGCCATTATACTTTAATGACCTAACATCAATATTTAACTTCGATAATTATTCAGTTAATTTGAATGGCATTCACTGGTTAAGTCGTTTTACAAATGTTCAACTTGGCTTTACGCCTATTTACGAAGTATATGAACAACTTGATTCTGTTGAGCTGAACTTACCTTCAAGAGAATTTTCGTTTTGGAAATACCGTCTAAACAGTAGTCTTAACATAAAAAAAATTGACTATTTATATGAAAGATTGAAAGGCTTCAAATCTACCATTTATGCTGAATCAATTCAGACACATGATATGCCTAACGCTTCTTTTTATATGGCTAAATTGACAACTGTTTATCATTATCTGATTAAGAAAAAAGGTAATTTATCATGGCGACATCAAATTGGTATTTCTACTAATAACTTTAGCCCGTTTTCACCTTTTGTTCTAGATGGTTTTATGAATTTAAGAGGCATAGGCAATAGAGTTGCAAGAGGCACAGGAATTCATTTTGTTAATTTAGAATATAGGCACCTTATTATAAATAATAATATTTTTAGTACCCAAATTGTTGGGTTTGCTGACTTAGGATCTATTCGTCCTCCAGCCGAATCTATTAATCATCTGTTTAATCCAGAATACACAAAAACATTTGCTGGGGTTGGTATTAGAATTCATAGTAATAAGATTTACAAAGCAATCTTTAGAATTGATTATGGAATTCAATTAGGCAAGGAGTTTCGTGGTGGTCTTTCTTTCGGTATTGGACAGTTCTTTTAATTAAAGCCAACCCATATAATACTTATTGCGTTATTAAATATAGACAAAAGACAATTATTCAAATTAATTTATATATTTGTTTAGGATGGTAACTAGCGTAACATACGGTGTAAAAATTAGCGTTGAAAGTATCTTTAGAAAAGATCTTTCAAACATTGAAAATAGTGTTTACTTTTTCAATTACCGTATTGTGATCGAAAATACTAATCCATTCGACATTCAACTGATAAGCCGTTACTGGCATATTTTTGATTCGTTGAATCCTGCCAAAGTGGTTGAAGGTGATGGCATAGTTGGTGAACAACCAATTATAAATCCTGGTCAGAAACACGTTTACGTTAGCGGAAGTGATTTGTTTTCCGAAATTGGCTACATGAAGGGCTTCTATCATTTTAATAGAGTTGATACAGATGAAACTTTTAAAGTGGCTATACCACGTTTCAATCTAATTGCTAAGCCAAAGCTAAACTAGCCCATTTTAGACGGCTTTCTATACTCCTTTTATTACTTTTATTTTATTACTTTTGTGTACTTAAAAATAAGGATACAATTATGTCAAATGCATTTTATACCCCCCCAAAATACGCTACTGAACCAGTAAAAAGTTACGAAAAAGGTAGTCCAGAACGTAAAGAACTGTTAGATACTTACAAGGAAATGTATAATTCAACTATTGATGTACCTATGTACATTGGTTCTGAATTAATAGAAACTTCCAATAAAGTAAAAATGGCTCCACCCCATGACAGAAATCATACACTTGGTGAGTTCAATATGGGAACAAAAGATCATGTTACAAAAGCAATTGATACTGCTTTAGCGGCTCGTTCTGAATGGGCTAATTTAGGATGGGAACAAAGAGCAGCAATCTTTTTAAGAGCAGCTGATTTATTGGCCGGTCCTTTTAGAGCAAAAATGAATGCAGCTACAATGTTAGCACAATCAAAAAATGTAATGCAAGCTGAAATTGATGCAGCTTGTGAATTAATAGATTTTTTCAGGTTTAACGTAGCCTATATGGCCGACATCTATAAAACGCAACCTGAATCGAATGCTGGTATGTGGAATAGATTAGAATATCGTCCTTTAGAAGGGTTTATTTTCGCAATTACACCATTTAACTTTACTTCAATTTGTGCAAATTTATGTGCGGCACCAGCAATGATGGGGAATGTTGTAGTTTGGAAACCAGCTGATGCTCAAGTATACTCTGCTAAAGTGATAATGGAATTATTTAAAGAAGCTGGTTTACCAGATGGTGTCATCAATATGGTAACTGTTGATGGACCTGAAGCTGGTGATATAGTATTTAAACATCCAGATTTTGCTGGTCTTCACTTTACAGGCTCAACCGGCGTTTTTCAGCATTTGTGGAAAGAAATTGGTAACAATATTAATACATATAAGTCTTACCCACGTATAGTTGGAGAAACTGGTGGAAAAGATTTCATTATGGCTCACCATTCGGCGAATGCTGTTCAGGTAGCAACAGGAATTACACGTGGATCTTTCGAATTCCAAGGGCAAAAGTGTTCTGCATCATCTAGAGCATATATTCCTAAAAGTAAAGCGGATGCGATTCTAAGTGAGGTGAAATCGCAAGTAAGTGAATTCAAAATGGGAACACCTGAGGACACAAATAACTTTATTAATGCAGTAATTGATGAAGCAGCATTTGATAGAATTGCTGGATATATTGATTATATTAAAGAAGCCAATGATGCAACAATTATTGCAGGCGGAAATTATGATAAGTCAGTTGGATACTTTGTTGAACCAACAGTAGTAGTAACAACCAATGCTAAATTTAGAACCATGTGCGAAGAAATTTTTGGCCCTGTGGTTACCATATTTGTATATGATGATAATGCCTATGAAGAGACTTTACGAATTTTAGATACAACCTCTGAATATGCTTTAACTGGAGCTGTTTTTGCTACTGAAAGATATGCAGTTGATACAGCTAGTAAAATATTAGAAAACGCTGCTGGAAATTTCTACATTAACGATAAACCAACTGGAGCAGTTGTCAGTCAGCAGCCTTTTGGTGGTGCACGTAAATCTGGCACTAACGATAAAGCCGGGTCATACCTGAATTTATTAAGATGGGTTTCACCACGTACAATTAAAGAAACTTTTGTACCAGCAAGTAACTTTAAGTATCCGTTTTTAGGATAAAAAACGATCTTAACTATCCCCGTAGTTTTTTATATTCTGCGGGGATTTTTTATACCTTTAAACATAAATTCTAATTCTACTATTTTACGATTTCAATTTAGAATATGTCCGAAAAATTTATCGATATAGATAAAATCATTGCCGAAAAGAATCCAAAACTAAAAAGATGGATGCCAGGATTCTTATTGCGATATCTAAAAAAAATCCTACATCAAAAAGAAATCAATGCCATCATTGAAAGCAGTGAGGATATGGATGGGTATGAATTTTGCAATTATGTTCTAAAAGAATTCAATATATCAATTGAAACTAAAGGTTTAGAACATATTCCCCAATCCGGTGGGGCGATATTTGCAGCGAATCACCCATTAGGTGGCATGGATGCCCTAGCGATTATAAAAGAAGTAATACCCCTAAGACCGGATCTGAAATTTGTAGTGAATGATATACTGCTGCATCTTAAACCTCTTAAAAATTTGTTTATTGGAGTCAATAAAATTGGGAGCAATTCAAAAAATAATATTGCGGACTTAAATGCCGAATTTGAAAAACCGCAATGCGTTTTTGTATTTCCTGCAGGGCTAGTGAGTAGAAAAAAGAAAGGGATAGTTAAAGATTTAGTTTGGAAAAAAACATTTATATCACGAGCCAAGAAATTCGATAAAGATGTGATACCATTATTTTTAGATGGTGAATTATCAAACTTCTTTTATAGGCTATCAAACATTAGAGAAAAAATAGGCGTAAAAGCTAATATTGAAATGTTATATTTAGTGAACGAATTGTTTAAGCAAAAAAATAGAACCTTAAAGTTGTATTTTGGAAAACCCATACCGCACAGTACTTTTAACAAAAGTAAGACAGACATAGAATGGGCAAATTTTGTGAAGCAAGAAGCTTATAGATTGAATACATGAATGAAGATTTAACATATATATTACCTCCGGTAGATAAAGCTTTAATAAAAAGAGAATTGACACGTGATAAGTTTGTTAGAAATACGAACAAACTAGATAACGAAATTTATATTGTAAATCATCATAACGCGCCACATACCATCCAAGAAATTGGTCGCTTAAGAGAGTTGACTTTTGCAAGCGCAGGTGGTGGAACAGGAAAACCTGTTGACCTTGATGATTATGATACGGCCTCAATTCCGTACGAGCAGTTAATTGTATTCTCGCCAGAAGATCAAGAAATTATTGGCGGATATAGATTCATGAATTGCTCGAAAATTGTTAAATCTGGTGACATTAAATTGTCTACCTTACATTATTTTAATTTCTCGGACCAATTCATTTCTAATTATTTGCCTTTTACAGTAGAACTTGGTCGAAGTTGGATTCAGCCTAAGTTTCAGCCTACAAATTCAAGAAAGGGACTATTTTCTTTAGATAATTTATGGGACGGTCTAGGTGCAATAGTTGTTGAGAATCCAATGATTCGATATTTCTTTGGAAAAGTAACAATGTATAGCAATTACAATACTGATGCTAAATCCAAAATTTTGAGTTTTATGCACTACTATTTTCCAGATAACGAAAAGTTAGTGACACCAATTCAACCTTTAAATATTGACACTAAAAATGAATCAATTCTAACAGAAATTAATGGTCTCCCTTTTAATGAAGGCTATAAGATACTTCAAAAAGAAACCAGAGCTTTAGATGCTAAAATTCCGCCCCTTATTAATAACTATATGGGGCTATCAGCTACTATGAAAACTTTTGGCACAGCCATAAATAATGATTTTGGCGCAGTTGATGAAACTGCTATTTTGGTGACTATAAATGATATTTACCACGAAAAAAAGGAGAGACATCTTGATTATTAATTGTGTTAAACGCTCAAATTGATGACTAAACGGTAAATGGAGTCTCCTCATTTATCATTAGATTTGTGAAAACAACTAAAATTATGCTCAAGGATAAATTATCTCTTCTCATACTTAGCCTAGTATTTATTATTTCATTTAATTCTTGTGATGATAAAATCAATATTAATGCTGATTATTCTGCAACACCTATTGTTTTTAGTTTGTTGGACCATAGAGATTCAGTACACCTCGTAAAAATTACTAAAACTTTTCTTGGAGACGGAAACAATTATGATTTCGCAAAAGTGGCAGACTCTAGCTACTGGAAGCAAGTAGATGCAAAAATAGTTGAGCTAAATGAAGGGGTAGCAACAGGAAGAGAATGGGCATTAAAAGATTCAACAATAAAAGATAAAAACAGTGGTATTTTTTATGGCCCTGAACAAAGAGTATATGTATTTTATGAGAACGGCTTAAAAGAAGACCATCAGTACAAATTAGAAGCTACTTTAGATGAAGGTGACTATAGTATTGATGCTACAACAGATTTAATAGATGGTTTTAAATATAGTACTTTTTTCACTGGTAATCCTGGCTCCCCTCCTCCTAACTTAAGTTTTGGTTCAGTGAGCAGTGCCGGTGTTGTTAACTACAATTTTAGTTTTGTAAGATATAGCGAAGGTAAATATGGTGCTGGCTATCAAACAAGATTAATTTTTAGATACAAAGAGAATTATTTAGATGGCACTGAAGCCATTAAAGAAATTATTTGGAATGCAAAAGAGAATAATGGTTTTGATGATATAGATCCTGAATTCCCTAAACCAAGTAGATCTGTAAGTTTTGCCGGTGAAGGATTCTATACATTTATTGCTTCTAAAATTACATCTAATGATAATATTGATACTCGTCAATTTGTAGACATTGATGTTATTACTGAAGTTGGACATATTGATTTGATGGATTATATTGAAATTTTAAAACCATCTACTGGAATTGCTCAAAATCAACCTTTATACACTAACATTAATGGTGGGCTTGGTTTATTTTCAAGCAGAACAGTTGCTAGAGTAAATAATATTGGATTGACAGCTGGAAGTATTGAAGTATTATGTACTAGGGGCGAAACAGGTGCGCTTAAGTTTTGTTCAACGAATCAAGAACATAATTCCGAATCATTTTTCTGTAATTAAAACCAAGTTGGTTTTTTAAATATGTATGGTTTTTTAAATCAATTAATTGCTTTAATCATATTTATTTTGGCTTTGCCAATCATTTTATTCACCGCCTTTTTAATTCTAATTTTTGAACGTAAATGGCCTTTCTTTATCCAAGAACGACTTGGTATTAACAAAGTACCCTTTATACTCTATAAGATTAGAAGTATGCATCAAAACAAAGTGACATTTATTGGCAGAGTAACTAGACGGACTGGAATTGATGAATTGCCTCAACTCATTAATATTATGAAAGGTGATATTTTATTTGTTGGTCCAAGACCCTTGGCCCAGACAGATATTGAACGACTTGAATGGACATCAAACTACTATAGTTTCAGGTGGGCCATCAAACCAGGTCTCACAGGGCTTGCTCAGCTTTCACCACTATGCAATAAAAAGGTATCCATTTTTTGGGACAAATACTATACTATTAATAAAACCATTTGGCTTGATCTGAAAATTATACTCACAACTTTTTTTATGTTATTTTTAGGAAAAAATAGAGTTAAAAAACTGATTATATTAAAAAAATGAGGGTCAGCGTAAATGGTTTAGGAAATATTGGCACTACCCTAGCTTTAGTGCTAATAAAGTACAAACAACATCTAGGCATTTCTGAAGTTTTCGGTTATAAAAACAATCAAGTCGACTGGCAAAAAACTGATTTATTGTTTTTAAAAACAGCTGGAGTCACAATTGTGTCTTCTAAACAAACAACCTTAGCAGAGCATCTTAAAACAGTCGATTTTGTATTTGACACCACTAGCAATGGTTTTGGTTTAGGAAATAAAACCGTATATGAGTCATTATCTCATTTAAAAGGTGCGATTGCGCAAGGCAGCGAAAACGGGTTTGGCGTTCAGTTTATGAGCGGTATGCCAATCGACTTAAGTGAGGAACAATATGTGCAGATCGTTTCTTGTAATACGCATGCTGCCGCTTCAATATTAAACTTGTTTGGAGGTAGTCATAGACTCAATAATATTAAAGAGGCTGACTTTGTGGTAGTCAGACGTTCTGAAGACCTTGGAAATCATCAGCGACTAGTTACTGCAAACGTTGTGGCACGTCATCTTTCAGATGAAACAGGTACTCATCACGCTCTTGATGTAAAATCCATGTATGCGCAGCTCAATATTCATTGCCCCATTACCTCATCAGACATTACTACACCCAGTCAATTACTGCATGCCACGCGTTTTCATATTCAAACGAACTTGCCCATAGACTGGGATCAAATAAATAAAATGGCAGATACAAATCCACTAATTGCCACCACTTCAAAATTTGATTCAAATACCATTTTTGAATTGGGCAGACGCTATGGTGATTTTGGTAGAATTTATAATCACATTATCTTAGTAGATAATAATATACTGAAGACCAAATTTTCGGCTAAAGGTTGGGCATTTGTGCCACAAGAAGGCAATACGATTATTTCTACCATTACAGCTTTTTTAAAAATGACACAACCAAATAAAGCTAGTGAAATGATTAAATTGATACAAAACAACCTTTGTCATAATGCATGGTAATAATTATCACGAACACATAAAAACATACATTTAAAATAACAAATATAATGGGACTACTTTCTGCCATTTTTGGCCAATCAAAAAAACAAGATAAAATTATTGAAATACTTTCTAATGAAGGGATAATTATTGATGTTAGATCAATACAAGAATTTAAAGGTGGACATGTAAAAGGATCAAAAAATATTCCATTAAATACGATTAGTGGGCAAGTAGAAATTCTAAAAAAAATGAATAAATCATTCGTTCTATGCTGTGCCTCAGGTATGAGAAGTGCGCAAGCCACTACTATTTTAAAAAATGCTGGAATTGATGCCGTCAATGGAGGTAGTTGGCGTTCACTTCAATAAATCGCTTTTCTCTAAAGATTTTAACTTAACCATATTAGCCAACAATTGTCTTTTTCTGATGAACATATTGCTGGCCTCAAATATGATATCAGCCTGTTTATAAATAGGTTCTCTTTTATTAAAAAGTGTAGTCATTACGTCCAATAATTGGTTCCAATCGTTTCTATACGGTTCAATTAATGGCCTGATAGTTTTAGAGCTCATCACCCGTTTTGCCA
This sequence comes from Crocinitomicaceae bacterium, assembly GCA_045107045.1. GTDB lineage: Bacteria > Bacteroidota > Bacteroidia > Flavobacteriales_D > Crocinitomicaceae > Putridiphycobacter. The sequence goes on along the minus strand of JBGCFR010000021.1, from coordinate 4,138 downwards.
TCATACCAATTGGCAAGTTAAGGTACACAGATATGCCTTTTGTTAAGATAGTATTCATATTATGGTGGTAACATGGGGTACCTCCACCAACGCTCACCACCACATTTTTTTCATTAAAATTCAATAACCACTTCTGCTCTATTTTTCGAAAATATTCCTCGCCTTTCACTCTAAAAATTTCGGCTATTGACCGGTCTTCATTTAATTCTATCTGAGCATCCAAATCAACAAAAGTGCAGCCAAGTTGATTAGCTAACCCTTTCCCAATAGTGGTTTTGCCACTTCCCATAAATCCGATCAAGAAAATAGTCATAATCAAATATAAACATTAAAAAAGGGAAGATTAATCTACTCCAAAATTATTTCAAATTAAATCAAAATATATTTTGTCGATAGTAAATAAGTATATATATTTGCACCCGCAAAGACGGAGATCTGTTAGCTCAGTTGGTAGAGCATCTCCCTTTTAAGGAGAGGGTCCAGGGTTCGAGCCCCTGACAGATCACAACAACAAACAGGAATCAGAAATGGTCCCTGTTTTTTTTGGTTTAAATGTTTGGGGCGAGAAGTTTATACTGGGTACGAGACATTTATATACCCTTGACAATTTTAAATTACTGTATTACTCTTGCAAAAAAAAATATGACTTGAAGCTTGAATAATCCGCTTCTCTTTTTCCTTGATCCTAAATTGAAACATTTTAGAAATCCTTTTAAATCTGCGTAGGGGCTTGAGGGTGGAAAAAAGAAATAGGAATTTTGTAACGGAAAATCTGACGGGCTGGACTGGTGCGAGCGGAAGTTCTTTGAAGACAAAGTCAATGTAAGTTGACTTTGTTACTCACTATAACAGTTTAATTACTGACACATACAGGTTGAAGCATAATAGACACGAGTAAAATGATTTAAGTATTTACATCAAAGATTTGTTTATACATTGATTTAAAATATTGATAATTAATCAAAACTGTGCTATGAATTACTTTAGAAAAAAAACAAACTTCAGAAAAATGTCCATTGCCTTAGCTTGTATTTTCTTTGCAAGTGGATTTTCGGCTTGTAAAAAAGGAGAAAACGATCCCTTCCTGTCGTTAAGAAGCAGAGATTCTAGACTATCTGGAACATGGGAACTGGTCAGTATAGACCTTAACCAAACTGGAACTGAGATTTATAATGGAAATGAATGGGGTTTTGAGTATACCGTTACCTATTCAGATGACGTTTATATTTGGTACTATAAATCCACCTATGAAGACAGTTTAAACTCTGAAACGAATGTGGACGGTGATACTATTTCGTCATATATGAACACCTTAAGTATTGATAAAAATGGAAACACCACAGCTAATGTTACTGCTGATGACTATACTTCCGAACAAACTGGTGTATGGTATTGGGCCAATACAGCTAAAAAGAAAACACATTTATTACTTGATGGATCCACCTTTACTTTAGACAGATTAACAAATAAAGAAATGGTACTTAAAGTTGAAGGAGCAATAAACGCTAAAGAAGAGGAAAACAAATACATTATTGACTATCATTATTATCAAACCTTTAAAAAAGTAGACTAAGCATGAACCCTTTAGAATACATAAGGAGTCCCCCCAGTCAAACCGCATGGCGTTTATATATTTTGCTTTTTTAATATTTTACTTTAGTGGGGTTTTTGGAATACCTTTTATAAATTAGGGTAAACTACTGTATCATACTTATTTAGTCCAACACTATCCTTTTCATCAACAATTAAGTTATCCAAAACTAAAACAATTTCTATGTTCTTTGATTTTTCAAACTTTACTTTTGGATGGTTCGAAAAAGTATTAATACTTTCAATATAAAAAGATGAATTAAAAAAATCTGAATAATTTTCCCATATTCTTTTCAAATTAATCCCATGCAGGTAACTCATTACAATAAAATCAATTCTCAGAGAGTCATTAGGAAGAAGAATAGTATCATAAGGGAAATTTATTGGTAAAAGATTTTCTATATCATCATAGAAAAAATTTTCAACGACACTCTTATTACTAGAAGTACTATCATATTTAATAACAACTCTACTTTCATCAAGAAAAATCTCACATGGATCTCGAAAAACATGTTCAAAATTTACTTTTTCCTTTTCCATAGTATTATTAAATATATCGACTACAAAGTGAATCTCTGGCCTCAAACAACCATGACCCAAACTTGAATAATTTTTAATATAAATCTTCTTTATAACCCCATTAATTCGTTCCTCTGCATTATCTCTATTACATGCGAAAAAAATTAAAGTGATAAATATTACTAACTTGCTCATATTGTTACTCCTCTGCCCATTGGTGATCAATCATTTGTTGGACATCAAATGATTTTTGGATATCTGGTTTTGAATAATTATTTTTAAATTTATCTTTCAATAGATCATTAAATGTATTGACATCTTCTAAGTACCTACTGTACAGTTCTTTAAACTCGTTTGAGTTGGCAATACTTTGAGCATCCTGTTTATTTTTAGCCTTTTCTAATGCTTCAGTAAAGTATGCTCGTTGTCTATCTAAGTCAGTACTTAATACTCCTTGCCAGTATTCCACTTAAAGTAAGTATTATTATTTCTAATATTATTTTGAGTAACTCCTGCTACATTTTCTTTCCTTAGCATTACATTTCCATTTCTAACTTGAATTAAAGCATCATCTTTGTCTAAATATTCTGCGCCTTCAAGTTCTATTCCATCAATAACTCTATTTTCTGCAAAAGCATATGGAGAATTTTGAGGATAACTATCTGCCAAAGGATCTAATGAGAGAAACTTCCCAATCCTAGTATCGTAACTTCTAAACTTAAAATCTATTGAATTCCCTTCCCCTTTTACCTCGTCATCTATCTCTTGACCTTGGAATCCGTAGCGATAGTCACCAACATCAGCTACATCAGTTTGATTAGGTAGCATCATGCCGAAGGGAAAACAGTATACAAAATTTTTTAAGGAAATAATTTTCCCTAAGCCCTCATTTTGTTGATACGGTATTTTTAATGCGCCCACCCTTTTTTATCTAAAACAAACATAAGTATTTACACCCAATTTTACAAGTTAAAGTTTGACACCTACCTACAAGGGATGAAACTGATTTAGTTCTTTCTTAAGCCCTTCAAATTTATCTTCTTGATACCGTTCTGTACTGCTAACGTATTTATGCCCTGCTTTATACTGCGCTTGTCTTAGTCCTTCATTTTTAATCCAATTGGTGATGACACTTTGCCGTATTTGTTGTAAATTTTGCAAACGTGGGTACACTAAACGTACTTTTCTAAGTATGACTATTATAACATTTGAAAGTCCATTTACTTGATTGCCTTTGCCTAATGTAATGAGCAGTTTGCCTGTGTCTTGCACTTGGTATTCTTGATGTAATATTGGACGAATTTTTAATAAATAATCCTGCAAGCCTAAGGCTTGTTCTACTGTTAAATCAAGTGTTCTACTATTGGTTGTTTTAGTGCTTGGCACATATATTTTGCCTTTGGCTAAATCAAGGTCTGTAACCTCTATTTTTGAGAGTTCTGTACTGCCTACACCTTGGTAAATCACTAAACTCATTAGTATTTTATTACGTTTGTTTATCAGTCCGTTTGTGGGTAGCAAACTATAAAGTTCGTCTAGTTCTTCTTGATTCAATAGTTTGGTTGGTATTTTTCTGACTGAGCCTTTAATTTTGATTTGTTTAGCAGGGTTTTCGGGATGGTTAATGTATTGGAAATAATAATCTAAAGCTTTAATTTTTTGGTTAATGGTTCGGGCAACATTCCCCAAGCTTTGGCAGTATTTTACATAGTTTATCACTTCATCATAACTATGAGTATTTGATGTTTTCCAGTCTAAATAGGCTCGGGCTATATTGTTCATTTTATTAACGGTAGTTAGGGATAATCCCTGATTTACTAGAAAGGTATAGAATTTGCCAGTAACTGGCTTTTTTTGTTTTGTTTTCATGGTAATTATTGGTTATTAGTTGGCTGTCGAACTTCGACGGCGGTATAAATTTGGGTACTGTCAATTGACCTATGCCCAAGGAATAAAGCAATACTTTCGAGTGGCATGCCGGATTGTAATAAATGGGTAGCTATACTATGCCGGAGGGCATGTAGGCCAT